>DASPUY010000167.1:0-43302 GCA_035622655.1 Polyangiaceae bacterium | reverse complement strand
GTCGACTTCGACGCCATTCGAACCGACAATCGGCATTCGACCGAAACGCTCCGGGCGTCCTGTGTAGACCCACCGCTCGTTGAGTGCGATGACGACTAGCACCGTGATTTCGCGCTCCGCAAGGGAAAAACAGCGGGTTTCGTGATTTCGCTGCGCGCACATTCGGCGCACCGGCCGTCACACGGGCGCGAAGATCGCCCCGCGCAGTCCACTTGACAGCCGAAACTCCCTGTCGTTACCGCGCGGTCCGCGCCGCTCTTCCAACGAGCGAATGGCCAAAAGCCTTCGCCTCCGTGCGGCCTTTGACAGGTCGCGAACGGCGGCGCGAAGCCCCAAGGGCGGCTCCGGCCGGATAGGCGACGCGGCAAAGTCGTTGCGTCTCGCGGCGCATCCGATCGTCTTTCCGCGGGGTATCGTGGTCCCACCCGAGCAGGTGCAGAAGACCATGGGCGAGAAGCATCGTGAGCTCCGTCATCAGCTCGCAGCCGCGGTCGTCGGCTTGCCGCCGGGCGGTGGGAACGCTAAGCACAACGTCTCCTAGCAGTTTTCGTGAAGACGTGTTTCCTTCGCCTTCGAGTTGCGAAAAGGCAAGAACGTCAGTCGGCTTATTCTTCTTCCTGTAAATGCCGTTGAGCTCTCTTATCCTGTCGTCGTCCGTCAGCAAGAGCGACAGCTCCGCGCTGGACCGGTCCAGGGCTCCCAGCATCGCGCGTGCTCGGCGCACGAGCTCCCCACGCAACACGCCCGCGTAAGGGCCCCCTTCGACCACGAGACGCACGGGCATGATGGTGACTCCTGTCTTCGCGGCTTAGCTCGACAGCCGCAGGTGTAAATAGGGAAGAAGCGTGCTCGACGCTTGCGTAATCGTACCGGCCTACGACGCGGCCACAACCGTTGGCGGTGTCGTCGACGCGTTGCGAGGGGCGCTCGGCCTGCCGATCATCGTGGTCGACGACGGATCGACCGACGCCACGGGCAAGATCGCCCTTGCACACGGTGCGGATCTGCTGACGCACGCGCGCAATCGCGGAAAGGGCGCAGCGCTGCGCACCGGGCTCCGGGAAGCGGCACGACGCGGTTTTCGTGTCGCGATCACGGTGGATGCCGACGGCCAGCATCCGGCGCAGTCGGCGCGGATGGTGCTGGGTGCGGCCGACGATCCGCGGGCGCTGGTCCTCGGAGTTCGCGATCTCGTCCGCGACGGCGCGCCACCGCGTAATCGATTTGGCAATCGCGTATCCAACTTTTTCTTGTCGTTTTTTTCCGGACGGGCACTCCGCGATACGCAATGCGGCTTGCGTCGTTACCCAATTCCGGAGACGCTCGTGCTCGGCACTCGCTCGAACGGATATGCGTTCGAAGGCGAGGTCGTGCTGCGAGCGGTCGACGCATGCCTCCCCGTCGTCGAGATTCCGGTCACGGTCGTGTATCCGCCGTCGGGAGAGGGTCGATCGCACTTTCGCGGCGTCATCGATCCGGTGAAAATCGTCCTGGCGATCGCGTCGACAGTCGCACTGCTCGGTGTCGGGCGGATGATGCCTCGCCGCCGCGCCAAGGCTACGATGACGCGATGATTCGCGCGGCTCGTTCAGCCGAGGCGCAGAGAGTGTCGCGGCGAGCGCTGCTGGCGGGCTGCGCAGGACTCGCCTGCGCTGCGGCAGCGCGCGACGCGTGCGCCACAGACGACGGCCAAGTTTTCGAGAAGATCGCGCGCGCGCGAGCGCCCGTCCACACGCTGCGGGGACCGTTCGAGCAGACCCGCAGCATCGGACTTCTCTCGACCGACGTGCGCTCGCGCGGCACGTTGATGCTGGTGCGCCCCGATCGGTTGCGCTGGCAGCTCGATCCGCCGGATGAGGTCACGTTCTGGATCGGACCCGAGGGTCTCGCGTACCGCAGCGCTCACGACCAGGGACGCGTCGCGCCGACGACCGCCCGGATCGCAGGAGCGCTCGAGGACCTGCGGACCGTCCTCGGCGGCGATCTGGGACTCCTGCGTGATCGATGGCGCCTCTCCGTGCTGCGATTCGACGCGGCGGGTGCCGAGCTGCAGGCGGAGGCCCGCGAGGCGCAGCCGGGTGGGCCTCGGACCATGCGCCTCACCCTGGGAGCGGACCTGGTCCGGCCGGCGCGCGTGGTCCTCGTCGACGGCGCGCACGACCGGACGCTCATCGACTTCGGCACTCTGACGATCAACGCGCCGATCGACGAATCGTTGATGCGGCCGCCCGGGTAGGCGCCCGGCCAGCTTCAAGGAAAGTGGCCGGTGGCGGCGAGCAGGTCGAGCCGGGCCTGGCGGGCGCCATCCTCGGCGACGGCGACCGCGGTCTCCGCGTCCCGTGCCGTTCGCTCTGCGTCGATGACCTCGATGTTCGTCGTGGCGCCTCCGCGATAAGCGACCTCGGCCAATTCGAGTGCGCTCCTCGCGAGCTCCGAGGCCTGCCTCGAAGCCGTCAGCGCCGCGTCGGCGCGGCGCACCTCCTCGAACGCGGTGCGCACGTCGGAGCGAGCTTGTCGCAAGACGCCGTCCAGATTCGCCTGCGCCTCGTTGCGCACTGCGACTCGCTCTTTCTCCTGTCCGTACCGAAGACCGCCGTCATAGAGCGGCAGTGTAAGGATGAGCTGAGCCTGCCAGCCCGTCTCTTGCTGGACGCTCGTCGGCGGGTTCCAGTAAAAAGGCTCGAAGGTGCCCGTCAGATACGGCATGTAGTCGGTCCAATTGTCGCGGACGGCGTGCTGCGCCGCGCGGACCTTCTCGTCGCTCAGCACCACGTCGGGGCGGTGCTCCGCGTCGGATAGGCCGCGGCCCAGGTCCATGGAGACCTGAAGGTTCGGCTCCTCCGCGTCGAGGGGGCCGCCGGCAGCGACGAGCACGCCGAGCGCTTCGCGATCGGCCGTGAGGCTCGCATATTCCTTTTGAAGCAGGGCTTCGTCGGACTGCAATTGCTGGTCGGCCCGAACCTCGTCGATTCGGTTGCCCACGCCGCCGACGTACCGCTGATGGGCGAACTCGTAGTGTGCCCGGTCGGTGTCGCGGGCGCGAGCGGCCGCCTCGATGACCCGCTTCTGAGCGACGATCGTGAGGTATGCGCGCGCGACGGCGACGGCGACCGTGCGCCGTACATCCACGGCCGAAGCGCGGGCGACGATGACGGTATCCTTCGCCTGAGACCACTGCGCCCATGGTTTCGTGGCGATGAGCGGCACCGCGAGCGATACGTTCGCGCCGAGCTGCCCGACCGGGATGATGACGGTCGGTGGGGTCGAGACGGGTCCAAACGGCGTCTCGAACGTGGTCGTCGAGACGAGCTCGCGGTTGAGTCGGGCGTACGAGATGGCGCCGCCCAGAGTCGGGAATGCCGCCGAACGCGTCTCCTCGACGAGGGCCGCTGCGCGTTGAATCTCGTCGTAGGCCACGACGACGCTCGGATTACGGGCAAGCGCGCGGCTGACGGCGTCGGCGAGCAGGATTCGCTCCGGCCCGCTCTGAACCTCCTCGGCTTCCTTGGGCGGGAGGGTGACCGGTTCGGACGCCGCCGCCTGCGCGAACGCGGATCGGCCGACCAGCACCACCGCGCAGGCGATGCGACTTCGGCTGCATGAGGACGCCGCAATCGCGCACGACCGCATGAGATGGACCTAGGACTAGCGTCGCGCGATAGCCCGGTCCAGCGCGATCCGGGGACTCCGCTGCGATAGGCTACGTCGGTGCCCTCGCCCCTGCCTGCCGTCGTCCGCATCGGTCGGATGGTGGAAGACGATATCGCCCCGATCGTCGCCATGGATCCGTCCGCAGGAATGCAGCCGCAGTCGCTGCGGGCGGAGCTGCAACGACCCTGGGCGCGCTGCTGGGTGGCCCGCGAAGGCGGCGGCGAACCGGTCGCTTATCTGACGGCCTGGCACGTAGCCGACGAGCTTCTGGTCATGAATCTGGCGACGCGCCCCGACCGCAGACGGCAAGGCCTCGCGCGCACCCTGATGTCCACCGCAATCGAGTACGCCCGCGGTCACGCCGTGAGCCGCGTGTTTCTCGAAGTGCGCCGCTCGAACAGCCCCGCAATCGACCTTTACCGGTCCTTCGGCTTCTTCCCAATCGGGGTGCGGGCGCGCTACTACGGCGACGGCGAGGACGCCGTGGAGATGGCGCGTGACGTCGAGCCGACCACGGGCGAGATCGTCCCGCGCCAGGGCGAGGTGAGACTCGAACCGACGGACACCCCCGCGTCGCCCGACGCGCGCGGCTGGGCTCGACGGACGCGGCGACGAAACTGAAAATCGGCCGACGCGTGGCGGAAACCGGCCTCGGGCGGCGAGCGCGGCACCTGGCCGGATGGTACGTTTGTTGGAAAGACTCGCACATGAGACGCGCGCGCCTTTGGATCGCGTTGACCTGCTCGACGCTCGCGATGCTCGTTGCGCCCGCGGCGCAGGCACAACCGCCGGCTCCCGCGGCCGCGCAGACGTCTGCGTTCACCACGGCCCTCGCGGCCGCGCGCGCGACCGATTACGCGGCGGCCGAGAAAGGGCTGGCGGCGATCGATGGCGCGGATCGCCCCGTCGCGCGCCTCGCACTGGCTCGCCTGGTCTTGCAGCAAGGACGATTCGCCGACGCGGACCGCTACGCGTCGCAGGCTCTCGCGAGCGCCGACACCCGGCCTGCGGCCATTGCGCTGCGGGGCGAGATCCTCGCGTCGCAGGGCAAGGTGGAAGACGCCATTCATCTGCTCGACTCGGCCAAAGGCAGCAGCGGCCCCGGCGGCAGGCGCGTCCGCCTCGTGCTCGGTGATCTGCTGATTCGTTCGGGCCGACGGGCCGAAGCCGAGCCGATCTTGCTCAAATTCGCGGACGAATACGACAGCGACGCCATCTCGTCGACAGACGGGGAGGGTCTCGCCATGGTCGGCCGCGCCATGCACTTGCTGCGGCACCCGAAGGACGCCAACCGCGCGTACAACGAGAGCGAGAGGGCCGAGCGTGACCGGGTCGAGACGCTTCTCTGGCGGGCCGACCTTTACACCGAGAAATACGACCCGGGTCATGCCGAGGAGGTGCTCGACGAGGCGCTGAAAGTCGCGCCGCATCGGGCTGACACCATGGTGATGCTCGCGCGCCTGAAGGTCAGCGAGGCGTTCGACTTCGAGGCGGCGGAAAAGCTCGTCCGGGAGGCGCTTTCGGTCAACCCCAAGCATACGGGGGCCCTCGCGGTCCGCGCGGGGATCGCGCTCCGTGACATGAATTTGCCCGCCGCCAACTCCGCGATCGACTCGGGTCTCGCAATCGATCCCGGCAACCTCGAGCTCCTCAGCCTCCGCGCTGCCGCGCGCTTCCTGGCAGACGACGCTCCAGGCTTCGAGGCGGCCAAGCGTGACCTTTTCTCGCATGATCCGGAATTCAGCCGCGGCTACGGCATCATCGGCGAATACGCGGAGTGGGAGCACCGATACGGCGACGTCATCGCGATGATGAAACAGGCAACCGCCCTCGACCCGGCCGACGCCGACGCGTGGGCGACGCTCGGGCTCATGCAGACGCGCGCGGGCGACGAGGCGGCCGGCATCAAATCGCTTGAAGAGGCGTGGAGGAGAGATCACTTCAACGTCCGCGTCTACAACACGCTCGAGCTGCTCTACCGAAAGTGGATTCCACAAGAGTACGAGGAGAGTCAGTCCGGAATCTTCGATCTGCGATACCCCAAGAACGAGAAGGCGGTTCTGGAACGCTACGTCCCGCGCATGCTGGGCGAGGCGTGGGGTGCGATGAAGCTTCACTACATGTTCACGCCGACGACGCCCGTCGCCGTGGAGATGTACCGCGACCGGCAGCAATTCAGCGTCCGGACGAGCGGTCTTCCGAATATCGGCATCCAGGGGGTGTGCTTCGGCCACGTCGTGGCGGCGATGAGCCCCGACAGCGAGCCGTTCAACTGGGGCAACGTCCTCTGGCACGAGCTCGCGCACGTGTTCGCGATCCAGCTTTCCAACAGTCACGTGCCCCGCTGGTTCACCGAGGGACTGTCGGAGTACGAGACGATGATCCGGCGCCCGGAATGGCAGCGGGAGCTCGACCCCGAGCTCTACGCCGCGCTCAAGAAAGGGGCCTTGCCGGGGGCGCTCGACATGAACACGGCGTTCACGCACGCCGAGGGAGATCTCGACGTCACCGTCGCGTATTACGCCGCCAGCCAGATGCTTGCGTACAGCGCCGAGGAGTTCGGCTTTCCCGGGATCACTCACGCGCTCGCGCTCTGGGGCGAGGGGAAGACCACGGCCGAGGTGATCCGCAGCGCGTTCGGCGTGTCGCCGGCTGACTACGACGCGAGGTTCCGTGCCTGGGCGATGAAGCGGCTGGCGAGGTACGACGGGCAATACATGTTTTCGCCGTCGTCTCAATCGCTGGACGACGCGCGAGCCGCGGCCAATGCGGCGCCCGAGAGCACTCCGGCGCACGTGGCCTACGCCCTCGCGCTTCTGCGCGCCCACAAGCAAGACGAGGCGAGGCGCGAGATCGATCTGGCGCTGAAGAAGGACCCGAAGGACGAGGACGCGCACTTCCTCGCCTCCAAGCTCGCCGCGATGACGAAGGACCCGGACGGTCAGGAGACGCACCTGAAGGCCATCCAGGCGACGGGGGGCGACGGCTACACGGTCGAGATGGCGCTCGCCGAGGTCGCTCGAGAACGCCACGACCGGGCGGCGGAGCGCACGGCGCTCGAGGCGGCTCACCGCTTCGATCCCTCGCAGTCCGACCCGCTGCGGGGCCTGTTCGACCTCGCGAACGACGAGAAACGCGAAGCGGACGCTCTCGGCGCATTGAAGGAGCTCGCCCGCCTCGATCAGCACGATAGGCACGTGTGGAGGCTGCTGCTGGACAGACTGGTCGCACTGCAGCGGTGGGACGAGGCGAAGCGCGTCGGAGAAAGCGCGCTCTACGTCGACGTCGAGAGCAGCGCGATCCACGTCGGCTACGCCCGTGCGCTTGCGGCGACCGGCGAACATTCGACGGCGGCATTCGAGCTCGAAAGCGCCCTGCTCTGTGACGGCAAACCTCAGGAGAAGGCGGCCGTGCACGCGCTGCTCGCTCGCGAGTACTCGGCCCTCGGCGACACGAACGCGGCTCGGACGCACCGGGACGAGGCGCTGCGGCTCGACCCCACGAACGCCGAGGCGCGCCTGCTCAAGCTCTGAAGCCGCCGAGAGGGCTTGCCCCCGCCGCGTCCGTCACAGACCGAGCGCGAGGGACCCCTCGCGCCGCGGCTCGGCGGCTCCCGTCCAGAGGGCGCCCGAGCGGCCGAGCGCAGGCGCGTCGGCGAGGTGCTCGACTTCGCGAAGCACGTGACCCATTCGTTCGAGCGAAAGTCGTGCGTCCTCGGGCAGCCCGCGGGGCTCGAGGAAGAGCACGTCCGGAAGGTCTTGCTGGTGGAAGCGGGGCGCCCGCACCGCGTCCGACGCCGACATTCCGAAGTCGACGACGTTGGAAAGCTCTTCGAACACCGTGGTGATGATCCTCGAGCCACCCGCCGCGCCGAGAATCACGTCGGGCTCGCCCCCGGGGCCCAGCACGATCGTGGGCGACATCGAGGACAACATTCGCTTGCCGGGCGCAATCGCGTTCGGCTCGCCCTGGACGAGACCGAACATGTTGGCGGACCCAGGGGCGCTTGCGAAGTCGTCCATCTCGTCGTTCAGCACGAAGCCGAGTCCGGGAACCGTCACTCCGCTGCCGAACCATGCGTTGAGCGTGGTGGTGAGGGCCACGGCGTTGCCGTCAGCGTCGACCACGCCGAGATGGGTCGTGTGCGATCCGCCGTCCGCTCCGGCGCTGTTCGGAAGCATCTCGCTGCTCGGGGTCGCCCGGTCGAGGTGAATCGTGGCGCGCTGGTCGCGCGCCCAGGAGTCGGCCATGAGCTCCTCGACGGGGTTGTGTACGAAGTCCGGGTCGCCGAGCTTGGCGTTGCGCGCCGCGAACGCGCGGCGCATGGCTTCAGCCGAAAGGTGGATGTGCTCCGCGGAGTGCCAGCCGAGCGCCCTCAAGTTCCATGCGGAAAGCAGGTTCGCGATGAGGGCCATGGTGACGCCTCCCGAAGATGGCGGCGGCATTCCGACGATGTGCCTTCCCCTGTATTGATATTCGAGGGGGGTGCGCCACTTTGCACGATAAGCGAGCAGGTCGGCGGCCGTGACGAATCCGCCGCTCTGTTTCATGGCTCGCGTGAGCGTGTCGGCGACGCGACCCTGGTAGAAACCGGCGGGGCCGTCTCGAGCGATCGCTCGAAGGACTGCAGCGAGATCGGGGTCCCGCCACCGCGTCCCGACCGCGGGCGGCGCATCGTCGGGCAAGAAGAGCGCGGCCGAGCCGGGGAAGGCCGCGAGGCGCGGTCGCACGAGCGATACGGTCTTGGCGAATGCTGCGTCGACCACGAATCCTTCGTCGGCCAGAGCAATCGCGGGAGCCAGAAGATCGGGCCACGTCTGCTTCCTGGAGCCGAGCGTATGCCAGGCTTCCCAGAGGCCGGCGACGGAGCCGGGCACTGCGACCGAGCGCCACCCGTCCCGCGAATCACGCGTGACCTTCCCGTCGGGTCCTAGATACATGGTCCGACTCGCGGCGGCCGGCGCGGTCTCGCGGAAGTCGAGCGCGTAGGACGTCCCTGCGACGCGAGCGACGAGGAACCCCCCCCCGCCGATGTTTCCCGCGGTCGGGAAGACGACCGCAAGCGCGAACGCCGCAGCGACCGCAGCGTCGACGGCGTTGCCCCCGCCTTGCAGCACCCGGATGGCCACGCGCGTCGCTTGCGCGGCATCGGTGACCGCCGCTGCACGCGCGGCTCGCGGCGCCCCGGCTCCTTGCGGGTAGGTCCAGTCGCCTGGGAAGTGCGGCTCAATGGGTGAAGTGGGATCGGCAGGCGATGGCGCTGCGGGGGCTTCGACACGCGATGCGGCTGCGGGGGCGCGATGTCGGGCGTCGCACGCCAGTGCTTCGAGGACGAGAGCGACAGCCAGAACGGGAAGCGTCGGTCGCATGCCACCGGCGGGCATTGTCGCCCGCCGTGGTATCTTTAGTCATGGCCCAAACGCATCCGCCCACGCCGATCCCGCTCGAGCTCATCGAGAGATTGCCGAAGACGGATCTGCACGTCCATCTCGACGGGTCGCTCCGACTCTCGACGATTCTCGAGCTGGCGGACCGGCACAAGATCGATCTGCCTGCGCACGATCCGGAGGGGCTGAGGCAGGCCATGCACCTCGGACAGAACTGCGGGACACTCGTCGAGTACCTCAAGGCGTTCGACATCACGTTGCGGGTGATGCAAACGGCCGAATCGCTGAGGCGCATCGCATACGAGCTTGCCGAGGACGCCGCGCGCGAAAACGTCCGCTACATGGAAGTGCGCTACGCCCCGATGCTCCACACCCGCCTCGGCCTCAAGCTGACGACCGTCGTGGAAAGCGTGCTGCAGGGACTGCGGCAGGCACAGGAGAAGCTCGGCATCGAGTCGAACGTCATCCTGTGCGGGATTCGAAACGTATCGCCCGAGAGCTCCCTGGAGATGGCGGAGCTCGCGGTCGCGTACAAGGGCCGCGGCGTCGTCGGCTTCGATCTCGCGGGCGCCGAGTACGATCACCCGGCCAAGCATCACAGGGCGGCCTTTCAGCTCGTGCGCGACAACAACATCAACGTCACGATCCATGCTGGAGAGGCCTACGGGCCGGAGTCCATCGCGCAGGCGATTCACGTCTGCGGCGCCCACCGAATCGGCCACGGCTGTCGGTTGCGAGAAAGCGGGGACTTGCTCCACTACGTCAACGATCACCGCATCCCCCTCGAATGCTGCCCATCCTCCAACCTCCAGACGGGTGCCATACGGGATCTCTCCAGCCACCCTCTCAAGCTTTACAAGAATCTCGGCTTGCGGGTGACGATCAACACCGACAACCGGCTCGTGACCGACACGACCGTCAGCCGCGAGCTGTGGCTGTGTCACACGAAGATGGGAATGACGCTCGGGGACATCAGACAGATCATCCTGAGCGGTTTCAAGAGCGCGTTCTTGCCATTTCACGTCAAACAGCAGTACCTGCGCAAAGTCAGCGAAGAGCTGGGTACGATCGCCCTCGAAACCGAGGCGGAGCCTGAGCCCGTGCGTTCGCGCCCCGAGATGGCATTTTGAACGCGTCCGCCGCGGCTCTTCGGCGCGAAGCGTGCTAAGAGCGCACGCCCATGGCCGAGCCCAAGCCCTCCGACTCGAGCGCGCGGCCCGGCACGATTGATCGGGTTCGGCGCGAGGTCCCGAGCGGGGGCGCGGGCGAGGCCGACCGCCAGGCCGCGATGAGCGAGACGCCGCCGGCCTTGCGAATCGACGACGTTTTCGACGTCCTCGACGCGGCGGCGCTCGCCGCCGAGGGACGTCCCCCGTCCGACCGGCCGCCGGCGGTCACCGCCCACGACTTTCGCGCAGCGGCGAAGCTCGATGTGAAGGCCGTACGGGAGCGCCTCGATCGCGTCCTGATGGCGGAGGACCCCGAGCGGGGCCTCGACGAGCTGCTCGCGGGCGGCGCCTTGTCTGCGCTGTTTCCCGAGGTTCACGCGATGGTCGGGTTCGGCGACGGGGAGTGGCGGCACAAGGACGTGTGGAAGCACACGAAGCAGGTGGTGCGTCAATCCGTTCCCAAGCTCGAGGTGCGCTGGGCCGCACTGTTTCATGACATCGGCAAGGTGAAAACGCGTTCGATCTCGCCCGACGGCAAGGTCCATTTCCTGGGCCACGCGGAGGTCGGAACGCGAATGTTCGAAAAGCTCGATCGGCGCCTCGGCCTCTTCGTCGTCGAGCCGTCGTTGAAGCAAACGATTCGCTTTCTCGTCCTCCACCACTTGCGGGCCAATCAATACTCGTCCGACTGGACGGACAGCGCGGTCCGCCGCTTCGCACGCGAGCTCGGCGAGCACCTGGACGAGCTACTTTGCCTTGCTCGTGCCGACATCACGACCAAGCGCCCCGAAAAGAAGCGCCGAGGGCTGCAGCAAATCGAGGAGCTGAAGCACCGGATCGGACTGCTCGCCGAAGAGGACTCGCGCGTTCCGCCACTGCCGAGCGGGATCGGCGACGCCATCATGCGCGCCTTCGGCTTACCGCCATCGCGCAAGGTCGGCGATCTCAAGCGAGCGCTCGAAGAAGCGGTGCAGGCGGGCGAGATTGCTCCGCAACACGATCCGGACGTGTACATCGAATTTCTTCGCGCAAACGCGGGACGCTTCGAGCTGTCTAGGGAGTCTTGACCGTACGCTGCTGGATCGCGTTGATGGCGTCGGTCAAAAGCTCGTCTCTGTGCATGCACGGATAACAATCGGCCGCCCCCAGAAAGCCGCAGCCCCGCGTTTGCCCGTACTGCTGCAGCAGCGGCAGGGATCGCGCGTCCCCTTCGTCGCGCATGCGATCGAGAAGCGCGTGCCTGGCCTCGCAGGATTTTGCGTCGCGCAAGTCGAGCAGAACGGCGAGCGCCGGGCTGGCACGGCCGCGTACGGAGTCCGTCGCGAGCGAGCGCTTGGCCCGAGCGGCCGCCTGTGGGTAGAGGCGTCCGGAGGTCCCATACGCGATGTCGTAGAGAATGTCGATCCCACGCGCCCCCATCTTCGCCTCGAGGAGATCGAGCGCCTGCTCTTGCGTGTCCCTGAGGAGCGCGGCGTTTCGAACGTCCTCCTGCAGCTTGAGATCGGCCGCTGAGGTCGGATCCGCCGCGAGCCAGGCCCCCGCCTCGCGCATCGCTTCGCGCCCGTTGCGAGCTCCCGTATAGGCCTTCTCGAGCCCCAGGTGGACGTCGGCACGATCCGGGCTCAGTTTTTCGATCGCAGAGAGCTGATCGATTGCGGTCGCAAAGTCGCCTTTCTCGATGTTCGACATCGCCAGGGCAATCGTTTCATTCACCTTGGGATCCGCCCTTGGAGCCGCGAGCTTCAGCGGCTCGGCCGTGGCGATCCTCGAGCTCGCGCCCACGGTCGCCGACCCATGCGCCACCGCTGCGGCGATGAGCCCGACGACGAGCAAACCGGCGGCGCCCGCGAGAAGGGCCCGATGCCTCGCCCACTCGGGCCAACGACTCAGGATCGGTTCGAACCGCGATAGAGCTCGGGCTGCGAGCGCTCGGATGTCGCCCACCGCCGGCGCAGCGAGCCGGTTCGGGCCAATCGCGGTCGGATCGGCCGCGGCGTCGACGGCGCTGAAGCGCGGGCTGCTCGCCCTCGTCGAATGAGACGACTGGGGGGGCAGGGGCTCCGCGATGCGACCCCGCGCAGCAAGCAGAGCGCCCGTCTGGTCGAGCGTCTCGATGAGCTCGCGCGCATCGGCGAAACGGGCCGACGCTTCTTTCGCCAGGAGCTTGGTGACGATTGCGTCGAGCTCGGGGGGGATGTCTGCGGCAGGGGCGCGCTCGCTCATCCGCGGAATCGGCGCGGTGACGTGCATCCCGAGCAACGTCACCTTGCTCTCGTGATTGTACGGGCGGACGCCCGTCAGCATCTCGAACACGATCGCGCCGAGCGCGTAGAGATCGGCGCGACCGTCGACCGGCTGGCCGAGGGCCTGCTCCGGCGCCATGTACTCGGGGGTTCCGTAGACCATTCCGAGCTGCGTGAGCACTTGCCCTGACGCTCCCCTCGCCTCGCCGACGAGCTCGCCCACAGGCACCTTGGCGATTCCGAAGTCGAGCACCTTGACGAAGTTGGGGTCTCCGTCGCGCACGACCAACATGACGTTCTCGGGCTTGAGATCCCGATGCACGATTCCGAGCGCATGGGCGCGTCCAAGCGCGCTCGCAATCTGACGGGTGATGTGAAGCGCAGAGCTCAGCTCGAGCGGCGCGCCGGCGATCGCCTCCCGCAGGCTTCGCCCCTCGATGAACTCCAGCACCAAGAAGAACGACCCGTCGTCGAGCTTGCCGAAGTCGGTCGCCGCAGCAACGTTGGGATGGTCGATGTGGGCCGCGGCCATCGCTTCGCGCTCGAAACGCGCCACGACCTCCGGCAGCCGACTCATCTCCGGGTGCAGCACCTTGACCGCGAGCCGTTTGCGCATGTGGGTGTGCTCGGCACGGTAGACGGCCCCCATGCCCCCCTCGCCGATGAGCTTCTCGATGAGGTAGCGCCCGCTGAGCACCACACCGACGAGTGACTCCGGTCCTCCCGGTCGCAGACTCTTGCGTTCGCCGCCGCGCAGTCCGCTGGGGCGGGCTTCACCCTGCGCCGCGGCGCGCGTGCTGGGATCGGAGGGATCACCCATTTCGGCAGGCCGAGCATGCTCCCGCGAAGCGCGACGCGCTACTTTCCCGAGCTTGCTTCGTGATCGCTCGGCAGCTCCGGCGCGCGCCCGTCTTCCACGGGGGCGCGCCGGCGAATGTCCGGCTCGCCTCTGCCGTGACGAGGGGGCAAGATCGAACCCCGCAAACGCGGGCGCGCCGGGGGGGGGGTACCCGTCAGTTGAGGATGCTGGCTTTCGCCGTCAGCTCGCGGAGACGCTTGCGGATCGATGTCGCGTCGGGTGCCTGGGGAACGAGCTCGAGGAGCCGCGACAGATCCGCTCTCGCGGCTTCGACGGCTCCGAGGCGCGCAGCCAGCAGGCCGCGCTCGCGCAGCGCAGGCACCGAGTCCGGCGTGAGCGAAATGATGCGGTCGAGCGCCAGCAAGGCTCGCGCGAAATCCCCGCGGGTCGCGTAGATCCACTTCAGGTTGATGAGCATGCGTACGAGCATCGTTCGATGGGACGCCGGTGCGAGGTGCTCGCTCGGCGCGAGCTTCTGGTTGGGCGACGCGCGATCGAGCAATCTTTGCAGCGCCGACGCATCGAGCTTCCGTCCACCGAAGAAGGGATCGATGAAGATCGGCGCGTCCGCCGACAGCGGATCGACTCGGACGAGGAAATGACCCGGAAAACTGATGCCGCGCGCGCGTACCCCCACGCGCCGCGCGACCTCGCAGTAGACGAGCGCCAGCGTGATCGGGATGCCGAGCTTGCGATCGAGGACGTCCGGCAAAAGGCTGTTCTTCGGGTCGTAGTAATCTTGCTCGTTGCCCCGAAACCCGAGTTGCTCGTAGAGACGTCGCGAGATCGCGTCGGCCTGCTGCTCCGGGGACAGTGACGCGACGTCGCGCGCAAGGAGCGGGGCCGCCATCTCGTCGAAGCGGGCGAGCAAACGATCCACGTCGAGGGTGGCGTAGGCATCGCGCGCGATGAGAGCGGCGCCGATCGCGACTTCGATGCATTCATCGGGCATTCGCGCGAGCTGCTCGAACGATGCAGGCCGGGGCGGAGGGTGTTGCAGCGGCTGCGGATCGGGGAGCAAGGCACCGTTCGGCGCGAGGATCGACATCGAAGTCATGAAGTGCACCTTTCGCGAGCCGCTGGACCCGGTTCCTGAGCGCCCTCGAGCGCGTAAGTCATGCCGCACCCTGCCCGCCTGCGCGCTTGGAGAATACCGCGAATGCCGCCTCCCTGCGGAGACACTTCGAACGCTGGCGCGAGCTTATCCCGATCGCAATCTCAAGAGCAACGCACCCCGCCCTCACGCCCTCGAAAGCCTCTCTTGGCCGAAACGCGACGATTCCACAATGCGAGCGCCGGGGGGGCCCGAACTCGTCACCGGCTGCAGTCCCAGGACAAAAATCGCTGAACAAGCGCTTGGCGCCTCGACTCGCTGGCGCTCGCTCCGGCTCCGTTCTCGCCGGCCCGCCAAGCGAGTGACGTCGCGCGAAGCCCCGCTGCCCCCCGGGCCCCCGGCAGAACCGAGACCGGCCGGCCTGCCAAGCAAGAAACCGCTTCACCGCAGGCGGCAGACGGCAGGATGACGAGGACGGGGCCGCCGCTTCAGAGCGCCGCGATGAGCTCGCACCAGGCGACGACACTGTCGCGCGAGCGATGCTCGAGCGTCAGTCCGGCGTAGCGCGGGCCGGGTCGAGGGCTCGAAGACTCGAGCAGCTCCTCGCTCCGTCGCAGGGATGCCGTCGCCTCCACCCATGCGATGCGACCACGAAGCAGGAGCGGGTCCCATAGTGTCGGTCCACTCACCGAAAGGCCCAACAAGTCACCTGGCTCGAGCGGTTCGTCGACCGCGATGCAGGCGCCGCCGATGCCCACGTTCTCGATGAGAACGTAGCGCTCCCACCCCGCCGCGTGCGAGGCGAGCGCATGGATCCGCACCCGTCTGCGAGGATGCGCCCGAAACGACCCGCCGGGACGAATGCTGAACCTGTCGCTGTCGGAGTGCACGAGCGGCCCACATCCAGCTACGCGCTTTCGGCCCACACAGGCACCGGCGCCGGGAGGCTGAAAGCGCAAAACCTCGAGATTGCGACTCTCGCCGAGCATACCATCGGGGAGCACGTGCACGAGCTACCCGCACCCGCCGCACCCTCTAGCGGGCATTGGCTTTTTCCGCAGCGGACGGGTTAAGATGCGCGTGAGCCTCCTTGCCGGGTCATCCGCTCGACGCGAGCTTGGTGCGCGAGCGTAGGCCGACGAAGAAGCCGAGACGGAATTCGGGAGACGGCGCGCGATGACCCAGGACACACGCAAAGATCGCCGCGTAAAGATCGTCAGCCTGAACGTGCGCTACAAGAGCGCGACGGTCGATGAGTTCATCGACAATCATGCGCTCGACGTCAGCCGTGGCGGCATCTACATCAAGACCAACAACCCGTTCTCTCCGGGCACGCTTCTCAAGTTCGAGATCCGACTCGTCAGCGACCAGGCCGTGATCACGGGCGTTGGTCGCGTCGTCTGGAAGCGCGAGGCCGTTCACGGCAGCCAGGAACGCCCTCCCGGAATGGGGGTCAAGTTCATCAAGGTCGACGACCCGTCGCGGGCGCTCATCGACAAGCTCGTGAACACGCGCGCCGACGCGGGGAAGGCGTTCGAGTCCGAGCCTGAAGCGAAGACGTCGAGCGGGACGCCCAAGCGCATCGCGACGCCGCCGACCGTTCATGCCGCAACGCGTGTCGGAACGCCCTCGTCGCCTTCGATGCGCAAGGGGACGATCGTCGGCCTGGGGGCGACGGCCGGATCGGCGAGCGTATCGGGGCGAGCCCAGTCTTCGGGATCCGCCACGGGATCCGGAGCCGCGGGAGCTTCGCGCACGATCGGTACACCACCCCTCGGGTCCCCGTCCGTGGGAGGCGCGGCATCCGCGGGAGCGACGGTTCGGCCGGGCGCGCCCGACGCTCCCGAAGTTCCCGAAGCGCCGGGCGCGACGGTGCGACCCGGCCCGGACCTCTCGGGAGCGAGCGTACGGCCCGATCCCGAGATTTCGGGCGCCACCGTCCGACCCGGCGCGCCGTCGTCATCGCCGGCGCAGGGCGCGTCCGGATCCGAGCCACAGTCGGCGTCGGTCCTGCCGCGCGGGCCCTCGGTCCCACCGAGACCCGGCCCGGCAGCCGCCAACATGTTCCCGAAGCGCACCAGCTCGTCGATCCCCCCGAAAGGGGAGGCTACGGTCATGAAACAGGCGGCCGAGCTTCTCGAGGAAGCGCTCCGCGAGGCGGGGGGCTCCATGGATGACGTCGGGACCAATCCGCTCTTTTCGGGCGGATCCGCTCCGGCCGAGTCGTTGCAGGAACGTGCTGCGGCGCTCGCCGCCGAGCTTCCGATCGGCTCGTCCCCGAGGACCGAATCGCCCGGTCGTGCCGAGCCCACGGCTGGGGCCGACGACGCAGCCAACGCACGCGCCATGGTGGCCGCCATGGCACCCGGGCCGATCCAGCGTCGTCACGCGGAAGCCGTGGGCCTCCCCTCCGACACGACGGCGCGAGCCCGATACGGCAACCTGCGGGCCCCCGTGGCCGAGCGCGACGGCGCGGCAGCCGTGTCCAACCGTAAGAAGGGAAGCGCCACCAAGTGGGTCCTGCTTCTCGCGGCGGCGGCCCTCGGGGCGACCGTTTTCGCGTTTCGCGCTCAGATCTTGGGAACGGTCGGCGCGCAGAGCATGAAGAGTTCCCCTCCGCCCGAACACGCCGCGGCGCCCGCCACGCCGCCGATCAGCACCCCCGCTGCCCCGCCGTCGCCGATCGCGTCCGCATCGGCAACCCCGGAGCCCACCCCGTCCGCATCCGCGGCGACCACGGCGACCCCGGAGCCAAGCGCCTCTTCGGCAGAGATCGCGGCGGGGGCCCCTTCCGCCGCGGCGTCTTCGGCATTGCCTGCGCGCGCCTCACCGAACACGTTCGTCCAGCGTCCCGTGGTGGCGAGCCCGCCCGCCGCGGTCTACGCCGCGCCGCGAGCACGCCCCGCGACCGCGGCCGCCGCACCGACCTCTTCCCTGAACGCATCGGAACCCGCGACCGCGTCGAGCGCCGCGGCGCCATCGAAAGAATCCGAGCCCGGGAGCCCAGCTCCCGCGACGAGCTCCCAGCCTCCCGGAGCTGCCGCGCCTGTTCCAACGGGCGGAGTCTCCGGCGGTAGCCCGCCGTCGAAGTCGCGTTCGTCGTCGCGATCGCCCGACGACAACCCGTACTGAAACCGCGGCGCCTCCGAGCGCGCGGCGTCAGCCGCGCCAGAGAAAGGGGTTCTGCCGTCGCTCCGTACCGATCGTGGTCGAAGCGCCATGCCCGCAGACGACATGCGTGTCGTCCGGAAGGACCAGCAGGCGAGAGCGGATCGAGCGAACGAGCGTCTCCTGATCGATTCCGCCGAGGTCGGTCCGACCGATACTTCCTCGAAACAAGGTGTCTCCGGCGAAGACCACGGTTCGCTCGGCGTCCTTCAGCAAAAAACAGCAGCTTCCCGGAGTGTGACCCGGAGTGTGGACGACGCCGACCTCGAGCGCGCCTGCTCGAATCGCACGCCCGTCCACGAGGGAGCCGTCGACCTCCGCGACAATCGGCGGCGGAAGCCCGAGAAGCTCGGACTGGACGTGAAGCATGTCGTAAAGAGGCCGGTCTCCTTCGTGGATGCTCGCAGCCGCACCCGACGCGCGCTGAAGCTCGGCCGTACAACCGACGTGATCGAGATGGGTGTGGGTGTGGACGATGACGTCGACGCCCACTCCAAGCGCACGAAGACGCGCTTCGATCTTGCCGTAGTCGCCGCCCGGGTCGATGACGATCGCGCGCTTCGCATCGAGATCCGCCACGATGGAGCAATTGCACCCGAGCAGACCGACGGCGAGCGTTTCGACGTGCACCGCAAAGCGTGTAGCACGCGAGAGGCTCGGCGGAGGAGGAGGGATTCGAACCCACGGATGGCTTGCGCCATCGCCGGTTTTCAAAACCGGTGCCTTAAACCGCTCGGCCACTCCTCCATGGAATGGACATGAACACCGTCGGCGGAAGCCACGGTCACCCGATAACACTTTTCCTTATGCCTGCCCATCGACCGCCGGGCGGCGCCGCTCGCTGCGACTCGCCTGCGTCACACGAGCTTGAAGAACTCACGAATCTGACTGATGAGGCGGCGCGAACGCTCCTCGGGAGCCTGAGAACCCCGCGCGGCCGTCGCCGCCTCGAGCTGCGCCTGGCGAGACGCGAGCAATGCACCCATGCGGTCCACCACCTCGGGGTGCGACGCGAGCACGTCGTGGAACGCGGAGTGATCGACGACGACCACCTCGCACAGAGTCTTCGCGCGAACCGTTGCCGAGCGCGGCTCGCCGGTGAGCAGGCCCATCTCACCGAAGCACTGCCCCACCCCGAGCTCCGCCAGCTGGACAACGTCCCCCTCGCGCTCACTTCCCTCCCGCGGGATCTCGACCGCGACCGACCCGCGCTCGACGACGAACAGCTCCATGCTCGGCTCACCTTTGCGGACGATCGCTTCACCGGGCCCGTACAGACGCACCGTCGCGCGCTCTCCCAGAGTGCGTCGAGCGCCCTCGGGCAGCGGGCGGACGATGTCGAGGTTCGACAGCGTCGCGGTACGACGCGTGCCGACCGCGGCACTCGACGCCGCGCCGTCGACCGGCGGCGTCAGCACGAGCGCGCGAGTCGGGAACGGGATTTCCATCCGCCGGCGGGCGAGCGCGTAGTAAATGCGATCGCGTACGGCGCCCTCGATGCGCGGCGCCTGCGCAAAGTCGTCGATGAAGAAGAAGAGCTCGTACTCGATCGAGCTGTCTGCGAAGGCCCGCGTGCGCGCGAACGGCGCGGGCGCCACGAGCACGCCAGGCGCGTCTCTCGCTGCGCCGATCAGGACCTCGTGCACCTCCGCGGGCGCGGCCGTGTAACTCACCCCTACCGTGACCCGCCGCCGCGCGACCGGCGAAGGCCGCGAATAATTGCGGATGGCGGCCTTCGCGAGGCTCGCGTTGGGCAAGATCACCTCGACGTGGTCGAGCGTCATGATCGTGGTGGCACGCCACGTCACCTCGGTCACACGACCGGCTTGCTGCAGCGCCGCATCCCCCTCGACCTCGATCCAGTCACCGACGTCGAAGGGGCGCTGCATCTGCAGCGCCAAGCCGGAGACCATGTTGCCGAGCGTGTCTTGCATCGCGAGGCCGATGACCGCGGTCAGCAGCGCCGACGTCGTCAAGATCGACCCAGGCTCGACGTCGATCGCACGCAGCGCGACGAGGGCCACGATGAGGTAGATGAGGCCCGTCGACAGATCACGAAAGATGCGCGGCGTCGGCCTCGCGGTGCGCCGCTCGATGACGACGTCGAGGACGAGCAGAACGGTGCTGCGCCCCATCGAGGCCAGCAAACAGAACGTCGCCGCGAACAGCAAAGAGCGGCTGACCGCCGTCTCGTTGGACAGCGCGAGGCGCGCGGTCCCGAGGACGAGCGAGCACGCGAGCAGCACGGCACCTTGGCGTGCGCGCCGGCGCTCGCCCGCGGGCAGGAGCGCCGCCGCCAGACCGAGAAGCCCCGCGGCGAGCGGGACGGCGACGATCTCGCTCGTGACATCGACGTTATGGAACACCATCGGCCGGGGGCCCGGATGCTACCCTCAGTCCGGCGCGGGAGAGTCGCGCTCAGAGCGAATCCGCGTCCGGCCACTGGTACGCGGTGACGTATTCGCGTAGTCCCCGGTGCCCGAGGGAGACGGGGGGCAGGAATTCGCCCACCCGCTCGCGCGTCCACCAGACGCCGCGATCGACCGACGAGGAGAAGCGGTAACGCCAGATTCCCGCCCGGATCCAGCGTGGTGGCGCGCGCGGGAATGGATCGCGCGAGAGAAGCGACTTCGGCCACGGCTCCCCCTCGAGGAGCTGCCAGACGAGGTGAACGAGCCACGGTTCGCCCTCGATCGATTCGCCGCGAGCCGCGCCATTTCCCACGAACCACATCTGCCAGCCCAGCCGGTGCTGGTAGGGTGTGACCACGCACGGCCTCCGCCGGACGTCGCCGGGCATGCACGGGAGCTCGTATTCGCGCCACGAGGCGCCGTCCGGGGAATCGTCGTCGGACCCTTCGAGGATCACCTCGTAGCGCGCACGGTCCACCGATCCGAACGCGCCGTAGGTATTGACGAGGCCGAGCGGGTCGTACGAGCGGTTCATGACCTGATCGGGCGACACGAGGTTCACCACGGGGCCGACACTGAGCAGGCCGACCACGACGGCCATCACGTTCGCGGCGATGCTTTGGGGGCGCGAGGTTGCCAGCGATTCGAATCGCTCGAGAAGCGCCCCCCGAACGGAACGGGGCAGCAGGCGCCCGAACGCGCTGTCGTCGAAGCACGCGAGGGCCGGCACGATCGTCAGCCAGTTCAGAAACGAGAGGTTGCCGCTCAGGATCAGCGCGACCTGGAACGAGACCAGTACGGCGCCCGCCGGATGCCTGAAGCGCCGAAACCCGAAGACGAACCATGGCGCCACGAGCTCCGCGAGATAGTTGAAGAGCGCGCCGGCGACGTGGACGGCGTGAGGAGCGTGGTGAAGCCACCAGGCGAGCGGGTTCGGGTTCGGCTGCGTCTCAAAGTGCGTGTCGAGGCAGCTCAGGTCCCTCCAGCACGGGTCGCCGCGGAGCTTGATGAGAGCCGAACCGAGCATGATGCGGAAGATCAGCCATCGCAGGAGCCAGATGACGATCTTCGGGGCGCGCCACCGAGGCAAGGGGGCGAGGGTCGTCCAAGGGCAGAGGAACACGGCGAGAAAGCCTGTCTCGATCAGCTGAATTTCCCAGCCGTAGCCGTAAAATATCTGTCCGACATGGACGAACGACGAATAGAGGACGAGGAGCGCCAGCTGGATCGCGGCGTTCGTGGCGCCGCACATCACGGCGAGCGACAGCGCCGTGCCGACGGCGCAAGCGCCGCGGAGCGCCCCGTCCGACGAAGCGAGCCAGAAGATCGTAGGCAATCGCCAGTACGCCTCGGCGCCGAGCCGCGCCCTCTGCACCGACAGAAGCTGGGCGGCCGGCAGCAAGCCGTGCGATCCGATGAGCGACGGCGCTTGCGCCCATAGGGAAAAGAACGCCACGAAATAGACGAGGCCCAGGAGGCGCAAGATGGCCAAGCGGGTCAGCTCGTAAGTTGATGCCTCGGCTGCCAGCCGTTGCCACCACGCCGTGCGAAAGATCGCTGGGTCCTCCTTCGCTCCTGCTTCTTGGTCCTGCCGATCGATGGCCATGCCGATTTCGCCCCTTCGCCAAGGCAAAGACGGGTGAGCCGTGACGGGAGCGCCCGAACGGATGGTAGGATGGCCGGCGTGATTCGGCAGCTATCTCGGCGTTACGAATGCCGCTGGGGCGCGCCCGTGGTCGATCGCGTCGACACGGCGATCTTCAGGCAACGCTACTTCGTCCACTGCATGAAGTGCGATTACTGCCACGACTCCTGCTGTCAATACGGTGCCGACATCGACGTCGAGAACGTCGCCCGCGTCGAAGCCCACGCGACCGATCTCGAGCAGTACACGGGAGTGCCTCGCGACCGGTGGTGGACGGGCGATTGGACCGACGACGGTGAGTTTCCGGGTGGAAAGCAAACGCGCACGCGCGTGGAGGACGGCGCGTGCGTCTTCCGCAGTCGACGAGGACGAGGCTGCATGCTGCACTCGTTCGCGCTCGAGCGGGGCCTCGATTACCACGATCTCAAGCCGATGGTCAGCTCTCTCTTCCCGGTGACGTTCGACTGGGGTCTCCTTCACCCCTCGAACGAGATCGCTGACCGCTCGCTCCAGTGCATCGACGACGGCCCGACCCTTTACCGGGGGGTTCGCAGCGAAATCGAGTGGTACTTCGGCGAGGGGCTGGTGGTCGAGCTCGACGCCATCGAGCGGCTCCTGCTTGCCGGAAATTCCGGCCCCGACTAGGTTGGTGACGCATCCGGTCGCCGCCGGTGCCGAGAAGCATTCGGCCGAGGTGCGGCGTCGTCACGCGTCTTCGTTTCTAACGACATCCAGGAACACCGACCATGGCCCGAGTCACCGTTGAAGACTGTCTGGAACGCGAGGAGAACCGTTTTGCCTTGGTCGTTCTGGCTTCGCAGCGCACGCGCGTCCTCATGAAGGGCGCGGCGCCGCTCGTCCACTCGAAGAACAAGGCCGCTGTGACCGCGCTGCGCGAGATCGCGTCCGGCAAGGTGCGATACGACCGCCCGACCAACTCCGCCGTTCAAGAGTACGTTGAAGAGCTGAACCGCCGCGAGTTCGGTTGACGCCCGGGCACCGACGCGCCCGTTCCACTTCACGGCCCTGGGGGCCGGGTTCTGCTCGCCTCGACCGGGAGCTGCAATCCGGTTCGCTCGCCCATTACGACGACCCCGCGTACTACACGGTGACGTACGCGCGCCGGGTCGAGGACGTGGCGTTCTACGTCGCGCTCGCCGAAAAGGCGCGTGGTCCGGTCCTCGAGTGCGGGATCGGCAACGGCCGCATCGCCATTCCGATGGCGCGGCGCGGGGTATCGGTGACCGGAATCGATCATTCGAAGCCCATGCTCGACGACCTGCGCATGCGGCTGCGCCGCGAGCCGCCCGAGGTCCGCGCTCGCGTTCGTGCGGTGCGCGGAGACCTGCGCCGTACGCGGCTGTCGACCAAGTTCGCCCTCGTGCTGGCGCCGTTCAACACGGCGCTCCATCTCTACACTCGCGACGACGTCGAGCGTTTTCTCGCGCGGGTACGCGGCCACATCGCGCCTCGTGGTCGCTTCGTGGTCGACATGTCGATGCCGGCGATCGCCGATCTGGCGCGCGATCCGTCCCGTCCGTTCCGGGCGGCCAACTTCCGTCACCCGACCGCCGGCGTGCTCGTGCGCAATCGCGAGCGCTTCGACTACGATCCGGTCAGGCAGGTGTTGTTCGTCGCGATGGAGTTCGAAGCCGTGAACGACGCGTCGCGCGCATGGATGACGCCGCTCGCCCACCGGCAGTTCTTCCCCTGCGAATGGGAAGCGCTGCTGCACTACAACGGTTTCGAGGTCGAGCGTGTCGACGGCGATTTCCAGGGCGGGCCGCTCACGACGCAGAGCGACGTGATGATCTGGCACGCACGACGGAGCAAGCAGTGACCATCGCAGCAGCACTCGCCGAGGTCCACACTCGGATCGAACGCGCGTCGCGCGAATGCGGGCGTGATGCGGCGACGGTGAAGCTCATTGCGGTCTCGAAGGAAAAGCCGCCCGCCTGCATCCGCGAAGCCTACTCTGCCGGCCAGCGCGCGTTCGGGGAGAACTACGCCCAGGAGCTCGCGTCGAAGGCGGCTGAGCTATCCGACCTCCAGGACCTCGAGTGGCACTTCATCGGCCATCTCCAGACCAACAAGGCTCGCGTCGTCGCTCGTCACGCCCACTTCGTGCACACGGTCGACTCGCCGGTCCTTGCGCGCGAGCTCGGCCGGCGCGCCGCCAAGGAACGAACCTCGGCTCTACCGGTCCTGATCGAGGTCAACGTCGGCGGCGAGCCGCAAAAGGCCGGGGCGACCCCCGGGGACATCGCGGAAGTCATGGCTGCAGTCCGCGCGGAACCGGCGCTGGTTCTGCGCGGGCTGATGACGGTGCCGCCGGCGGCCGATCCGGCGGCCAGTACGCGTGTCTTCGAGACGCTCTCGGCGCTTCGCAGCCTGCACGGGGGACCGGCCGCTCTGCCGGACCTGTCGATGGGGATGAGCGGGGACCTGGAGGCTGCGATTCGGTGCGGCGCCACGCTCGTGCGCGTCGGCTCGGCTATTTTCGGCCCGCGGGCGGTGCGGGCCGGCTGATACGCTCCGAGCCGGATTGAACGGGTCTCGGTCGACCATCGCGCGCCGCGTGCTGGTGTCCTTCGCGATCACGGGTCTTGCGTTCGCCGCGACCCTGGGATGGGGCATCGCAGCCCAGCGCCGTGCGGCCGACGACAGCGTCGAGCTCGGCAGAGGCTACGTGCCCGTCGCGATGCGTCTGGCACAATTGCGGGCCGCACAGACGACCCTCTCGACGCTCGTGGACGGAATTCCCGACGAGCGCGAGCCCGGGTCGACGCGCGCGCTGCTCGAGACGCTCGCGGGCGCGAGGCGAACGATGCTGGTCGAGACCAGGGTCGCCCTCACACAAACCCTCCCTGCGGTCGGGGGCAGCGCCACGCATCTGCTCGTGCCCAGGCTCGCCGCGGAGCTCGACGCCGTCGAGGCGCTGCTCGACAGCGATCGCGCCCTGTTCGACCGCCTGTTCACGGCGATCGCCAACGGCGATCGCGACGGCGTGAATCAAACTCTCGTGTCCCTGGGCGCGCTGGAGCACGAAGCGGACAAGCGCCTACGGCTGCTGGCTGCGCGCCTGAACGCATCGATTGACGAGCTCTCGTCCGGGGCGCGAGACCGGGAGTTGCGGTCCATCTGGGCCCTGGCCGTCCTCGCAGCCCTCACGCTCGCGGTAGGCGCGGTCGTGTCCCTCCACGTCCGCAGGCTCCTTGCGCCCTTGGCACGTGTGACCGAGCGGGCGCAATCGGTTTCGCGCGGCGAGCTCACCGCACGCCAGGTGGCGCCGAGCGACGACGAGATCGGCCAACTGGAAGCGGCCTTCGAGAACATGGTGGCTGGGCTCGCGCGCGCGCAGGCGCTCGCCCTGTCGAACGAACGCCTCGCCGCGATCGGAAAAATGGCGGCGCACGTCACTCACGAGATTCGCAATCCGCTGTCGGCGATGAGCTTGAACGTCGAGATGCTCGACGAAGAAATCGCGCAAGGAGACACCGCGCCCCGCGCCGAGATCAAGAACTTGCTGGCCGCGATCCAGCGGGAAGTTCAGCGTCTCGAGCACTTGAGCGAGGAATACCTGCGCGTCGCTCGCTTGCCGCAGCCCCGGATGGAAGCCGACGACGTCGTCACCACGGTGCAGGATGTCGTCGAGTTCGCGCGACGCGAAATCGAGAACGCCGGCTGCACGGTGACCGTCCGTGCGGACGCGGGCATTCCGAGCGTCCGATTCGACGAGGCGCAGCTGCGCCAAGCGCTTCTCAACCTGTTGCGCAACGCCCGGGAAGCGATGCCGGGGGGCGGGCCCATCGACGTGCGCGTGGCCGCCGAAGGAATGAGCGTCGTCATCGACGTCAGCGATCGGGGAGGCGGCATTCCGGACGCGATTCGTGCCCGTGTCTTCGATCCGTTCTTTTCGACGAAGGGCGAGGGAACCGGACTGGGCCTGGCCATCACACGCCATATCGTGGAAGCGCATGGGGGCACCGTGACGTGTGAGCCCAGAGAAGCGGGCGGAACGCGCTTTCGGCTGGCGCTCCCCATCGCTCCAGCCAAGAGCTCATGGGTTCACCCGCCAACGTGCTAAAGGGGCGCCCAATGACACGCCCCGACGGCCGCTCCTTCGACGCGCTCCGCCCGGTCGAGATGATCCCGGGCTTCCACCGACCCTCCGAGGGCTCCGTCCTGTATCGCGCCGGCCGAACGGTCGTCTTGTGCACGGCGTCGGTCGACGACAAGGTTCCCCCGTTTCTCGAGGGCAAGAACCAGGGCTGGCTGACCGCCGAGTACCAGATGCATCCGCGAGCCAATCCCAGGCGCCAGGACCGCGAGGGAAGGGGCAAGGCGCCGAGCGGTCGAACGCAGGAGATCCAGCGCCTCGTCGGGCGCGCCCTGCGGGCCGCAATCGACATGCAAAAGCTCGGCGCGCGCACCATCACGATTGACTGCGACGTGCTCGAGGCCGACGGTGGAACACGCACCGCGTCGGTGACCGGCGGTCTGGTGGCCCTGGCGCTGGCGCTCGCCCGCATCGGCGCGCCGGTCCTGAAAGAAGAGGTCGCCGCCGTGAGCGTGGGACACCTCGACGACGCGGGTCTCGCGCTCGATCTTTGCTACGTAGAGGATGCGGCTGCCCGAGTCGACCTCAACGTGGTCGCCACGTCGACGGGCAAGGTGGTCGAAGTTCAGGGCACGGCCGAAGGGGCGCCCGTCGAGCGGCGCGAGCTCGACGCGATGATCGATCTCGCCCTGCCTGCGATTGCGAAGCTCGTCCAACTGCAGCGGGAGACCTTGCTCGCCGTCGGCGTCGACCCCTCCACGCTGGTCGCATAGCCCGTGCGCCGGCATCGGGACGTGCTCGTCGTCGCGACGACCAACCGGGGAAAGCTCGACGAGCTGCGCGCCTTGCTCGCGGACCTGCCGCTCGACATCACCGCCCTGTCGGACCGCCTGCGGGACCCGCCAAGGACCCTCGAGGACGGGGCGACCTTCGCTGAGAATGCCGCGAAAAAGGCGCGTGCGGCCGCCGACGCGACGGCGATGCTCGCGCTCGCCGACGATTCGGGGCTGGAAGTCGACGCCCTGGGCGGCCGCCCGGGCGTTCACAGCGCCCGGTTCGCCCACGAGCGGGCGTCGGACGCCGAGAACAATGCTGCCCTGCTCGCGGCCCTCGAAGGGCTTACCGACCCGATCGTCGGAGCGAGCGAGATCCCGGGCTTTGCTGCCCGATTTCGCTGCGTGCTCGCGCTCATCGATCCGTTCACCGGCGACGGCCAGCCGCGGATCGTCGAGGGAGTCTGCGAGGGGACGATCGCGCGCACTCCCCGCGGGTCGGGTGGATTCGGATATGACCCGGTCTTCGTGGTGTCCGGGACGAACCGCACCATGGCGGAGCTCGACCCGGAGGAAAAGCGCCGCATCAGCCATCGCGCACGCGCCGTCGCTGCGCTCCGCCCCATTCTCGAGGAAGTCTTGCGCAAGCGGGCGGAACAGGTCGCGCGGGTCATGTCGGCCGGATGAGCGAGAGCGCTCAGGGACCCCACCAGAACATCTCTCTCACGCGCGGCTGTCCGCCGTCCGACGTCGTCGCCGTGATCCTGTCGTCGTGAATGCGCACACTCGGCTCGGCAGCTCCGTCTCCGGGTACGAAGGCGCTTTTCTCGAATCCGTCCACCCCCAACCAAAAGAGGTGAAGACCTTCCGCCGAGGCCCCCGCGAGAAGCACGCTTCGGCCGCCACCGACGACGTGGAAATCCATCCACGCGAGCGCGAACGTCGCGAAGCGCTCGGCGCTCGGAAAGTCGTCGCCGAGAGAGCGGACCTCCGGAAGATGCGCGCACAGGTACTTGTGGAGCCGCGCGTAACTCGGGTTGTTCAGCCGCGGCAAGCGCCGGTCACCGGCGACGATGACCGGCAGCGTTTCGGGACGCAGCGTAGGCACCTCGACGTGAGCCCGGTAGCGATCGCCGAGGCCGGCGCCGGATGGCACGTCCAGGACCGAGGTCGAGAGCGACTTGAGCCACCAGTGGAAGACCGCGAGATCCGTCTCGCCCGCGGCCGATCGTACGCGCACGACGCTTTCCCACAGGGGGCGCCGCACAGCCCATGCGGCGCGATGGTTCGCGACGATGCATGCTCCCACGTAGGCGGCGCCATGGACGACCGCATTGAAGAGCGCGTTGTCCGTCGTCCCCGCCAGGCCTCGGGCCGCCCAGGCGTCGCGCCGCCGGAGCGTCAGCGCCGCGCCTAGGCGGTGAACGCTGGCGTCGCTCCGGTCCAGTCGCAGGTCCGTCTCGAACAACGCCGTGGCATTGAGGGCAAACCGCTGCGCCGCGTCGTCCAGGTGCATGAGGATGCTTCGGTTGCCCCCGGGGTTCGCGTCCAGGCTGCGCGAGCGAGCCAGATCCCGACGGGCGTCGGCCGGATACAGGGGGAGAAAGTAGCGACGGAATAGGTCCTCGGCGTCCACCGGCGGCAAGCCGGATAGCACGCCCTGCTATGCTCGCGCCGACTTGCTCACCGCCGACGTACGTTTCGAGGGCTGGACGGCGGACGATTGGTTTCGCTTCCTCCAGCTGTGGGAACCGCGCGCCGCTCCCGATCGGGAGCCGACGCGCGCGCGCGGCGGCATCATCGTGGTGCACGAGGAGGGGCACGTGCTCAAGCTGCTGCACACGCGACACGGTCGGCTCGACCCGTGCGAGGACGCCGTCCCATCGGAAGCGCTGGAGTCGCGAAGCCTCGCGCTCCGCGCCGGGCAGGCCGCTGCACTCGGGCAAATGGCACGTGCCCACCGGGCGAGCTGGGCGCTCGGCGTGCAACTCGGCGCCCTGGACGAGGTGATGGAACGCTTCGGCGCGCGCGCCCGCCGCGGGGACGATTTCACGAGCCAGTCGTTGATGTTCGTCGGCATCATCCGCGACCTCATCTCCGAGGGGGCGATCTCGACCTGGCCCCAGCGCCTTCGTGGAGTCCCCGTGCCGACGAGCAACGTCATCCATCGTACGCTCGACGCCCTGTGCAGCGACAGCAACGCCATCGCGCTCGGGTTGTTCGACGGCGGCAGCTTGTGGACCGCGTTCATCGCGCGGCGGCGGGGCGCCGCCTTCGACGTCGTAGCAGGTCCCGACGAGTTGCGATCGGGGCTGGGGTTGCTCTCGGGCGACTGGAGGCGCGATTACCGCCATCTCGCTCGCGCCGTCGAAGAGCGCTACGCGCCGCTCGGGTTCGGATGCTTTGCCGAGCTCTCCACGTTCCGCGCGCTGCAGCTGGATCGCCAGCCGGGCGCGTGGAGCCGGGCGATTGCCGTTCGCGACATCGTCATCGCGCCGATGCCGATCGCGGTCGGCGTCGCCATCGGGCTGGACGGAGCGCACTTCGCGCTGCGCGGCCTGCGTGCCGTGATGGGCCGCATTGCCCCTCTGGGCGCGCTCATGCCCTGGGCCAGCGCGGCGCGCGCCCAGGTGGCGAAGGCGACGGGAAAGGACGTCGCCGCGATTCTGGGCTTCGATCCCCTCACGGCGCTGCGGCGGTTGCTCGAGCGCTAGCTCGACCGCTGATGCTCGCCGAAGGAATCCCACGAACCGCGCGGGCGTCAGCCTTCCTCGGTGCGAATTCGAAGCTCGACGAGTTGGGCCGGCGACACGGTGCTCGGCGCGTCGGTCATCAAGTCCGTCCCTTTCTGGGTCTTGGGAAAGGGGATGACGTCACGCAGGCTCTCCGCGCCGCTCAACAACATCGACAGCCGGTCCATTCCGATGGCAATTCCCCCGTGGGGGGGGGCGCCCAGCTTGAGGGCGTCGAGCAGGAACCCGAACTTGCTGCGCGCTTCTTCGTCCGAAATGCCCAATGCGCGGAACACCCTGGATTGGACGGACGGATCGTGCAGACGTATCGAGCCTCCTCCGATCTCGAAACCGTTCAATACGAGATCGTAACGCCAGCAGAGGACCTTGCCCGGATCGGTCTCGAGCAGATCGACGCAGTCGTCGTGGGGCCGCGTGAACGCGTGATGGGCAGCGACCCACTTCTTCGTTTCGTCGTCGTATTCGAACAGCGGCGGATTCACGACCCAGAGGAACGACCACTCGCCGCCGTGGCCGGACTCGGGAATGAGCCCGAGCCTCTTGCCGAGATGCAGGCGCAGATTCGCCATCACCGTTTGCACCGTGCTCTCGCGACCGAACTGGAAGACGACGAGGTCGCCCTCCTTGGCCCGAACACGCTCGTTGATCGCGAGCCGTAGCTCGGACGTGATTGTCTTGGCGAGGGGCGATTGAACCCAGTTGCCGGCGGCGTCGATCTTTGCCCGAGCGAGGCCCTTCGCGCCCATCCCCTTGACGAAGTCCTCGAGCTTGTCGACCTCGGTGCGCGACAGCTTCGCCGCCAGGTCGGCGGGAATGACGAGCGCCTTCACGATTTCAGCGGGCAAATCCCACCGGTACTCTCCGCGAGCGAACTTGTCGGCGAGGGACTTCCAGAACGGCACGCCTCCTCCGCCGTGCTCGGCGACGACGGCGGTGAGGTCGACGTGCGGCAAGCCGAATCTCAGATCCGGCTTGTCGTTACCGTACAGGCTCATCGACTTTTCGAATGCCATTTGAGGGAAGCGGCCGGTCGGATACAGGCTCGTGAGGTCGAGCCCGAGGATTTCCTTCCACACGCGGAAGACGAGCCCCTCGATCGCGCGGAACACGTCGTCCTGATTCACGAACGACATCTCGACGTCGATCTGGGTGAACTCGGGTTGTCGATCGAGCCGGAGGGCCTCGTCGCGAAAACATTTGACGATCTGGAAGTACTTGTCGAACCCGGCCACCATGTAGAGCTGCTTGAAGAGCTGGGGGCTCTCCGCCAGGGCGTAGAACTTGCCGGGGTGCATGCGCGCGGGAACGAGGAAGTTCCGCGCGCCACCGGGGGTGTACTTGACCATGATCGGCGTTTCGAGCTCGAGAAACCCGTGATCATCGAAGTACCGCCGCGTCACCTGGTTGATCCGATGCCGGATGCGCAGCGTGCGCTGAAGGGGCGCGCGCCGGAGGTCGAGGTAACGGTACTGGAGTCTCTTCTCCTCGTTCGTATCGATCGAGTCACCGAGCTCGAACGGCGGCGTCTCGCTTCGGTTGAACACGCCCAGCTCGATGACGTGAACTTCGATCTCGCCCGTCGGAAGCTTGGGATTCTTGTTCGTGCCTCGACTCTTGACGACGCCCCGCACCCCGATGACCCACTCGCCGCGGAGCTCCCGGGCGACTCCGTGGGCCGCGCGCGGCACTGCGCCGTGGCCTTCGAGCTCAGGGTCGAAGACCAACTGGGTGATGCCCTCGCGATCGCGGAGATCCACGAACACGCACCCGCCGTGATCCCGGTAGCTTGCCACCCACCCGAAAAGGATGACGACTTCGCCTTCGTCGCCGCCGCGCAGCTCACCGCAATGGTGCGTACGCTTCAATTCATCGATGAACCGGGCCATTGTGTAGGGCTCGCACGCTACCATGGCCGCGATGAACCCGCCGACGGGTCGACGCATCGAGGCGACGATGCTCGCAGTCTCCGGGCTCGCTCCGGCGGTCGTGGCAGCGATGCTCGTCGCAAACGAGTCGCCTGCAGCCCACGACGGCGGGGTGGCCCGCGTGCTCGCGCTGCGAGCGGAGCCGTGGCGAGCGACCGACATCGTGCTCGATAGCCTTTTCTCTCTCGTTCCGCTCGGGACCCAAGCGGCGCGCGCGGCGCTCGCGGGCGGCCTCGTCGCCGGGATCGCGTCCGCCGTGCTCTACCGGTTGGGGTGCGCTCTGCTGGCGCCGCGGGACGGCAAGGGCGCATTGCCCTTCGTCGTCGCGTGCATCGGGGCGCTCGCATCGACCCTCGCGAGACCCTGGCAGACCGAGGCGGCGTCCGTGGGAGGGAGCGTCAGCGGTGCTCTTCTCATCCTCGCCCCAATCGCCGTCGTCGCGAGAGCCGATGCGGACGGCTCGCAGCCACCGATCTCGTGGCCGGCCGCGGCCTTCGGCCTGGCGCTGGCGCTCGGACACGAGCCGTGCGTGGGGACGTGCGCGCTCGCAGGCTGCAGCGCGATGATCGGTGCCAGCGCGCCGGCGCGTCGGTCGCTCGCAGCGGCTCTGCGTGCGCAGCCCACCTCGCTTGCCGCAGCCGGGGTGGCGGGACTTGCCCTGTGGCTCGTCGCCCTGACGCGCGTGCGCCTGGCCGGGGCGGCCGTGCCGGCGCTGTCGAACGGGTGGAGCGGCGAAACCGGCGCGTCCGTCGGCGGATCGCCGGCTCAGTACGTGCAGAATGATGTTGGTTCGACGCTCGTCGTTCTCGCCATCGTGGGACTGGCCATCGCAGCGCGCTCCCCACGGAGCCGACCGCTGGCGGCAGGGCTTGCCGTCGTCGCAGTCCTGGGGCCGGGCTTTGCGTGGCTCGGCGCACCGGTCGGCCCCACGCGCTTCGGCGCTCCACTGCTCGCCGGCTTCGGGGCAACGGGCGTCCTGGCGAGTGCGACGATGGAGGCGATCGCAGCCGCGGTCGCGGCCATGAAGGTGCCCCTTTCGCGCTGGAGCGCGGGCATGGTCGTGCTGCTCGAGCTCGTGCTCCCGGTCGAAGCGGCGGACGACTCGCTACTCACGTCGCGGGCGGCGCGCGCGGGGTATGCGGCCGCAGTCTGGAACGACGTCGCCTGGGGCACGATGCCGCTCGACACGGTGGCTCTCGTCACGAGCCCCATCATTCTCGACCGCGCGATCGCCGCGCGCGCGCAGGGCGAGGTGAGAGGCGACATCGTCGTCGCGCCTTTATGTCCGCGGTGCGCTCCACCGTGGCACGCGTTCGCCCGCGACCCGGCTCTCGTCGCCGTCTGGCGCGATGTCGCCCTGACCGGCGCACCCACCGAAGCGTCGCTGTCCGCGGCGGCAGCCGAAAGGACAATCCTGCTGGCCTACGAGCCGTCGTGGGGTCCGGCGGCTGCGCGCCATCTGGTCCCGTTTTCCCTCTTCGATCGCTTCGCGCCCGAGCCACGGGGCCCCAGCGATCGAAGGCGCGCGCTCGACGGGTTCGCTCCACAGCGCGATCGCCTCGCGGCTCTCACTTCCTTCGATCCAGAGCTCTCGAACGCATCGGTGTCGTTGCTGCGGCCACGCGCCATGCGGATGGCCAAGGACGGCGACCGTGCGCTCGCGGAGCGCGCGGCCTCGGACGCCGCGGCGTTCGAGAGATGATCAGCGATCGGGCGCGGCCCTGGGTCGCCGCGCCAGCTCGACGGCGCGCCACATGTACCAGCTCGCGACCGTTCGGAACGGCCGCCAGCGTTCACCGCGGCGCGTGAGCTCTTCGGCCGTCGGCATCGATCGCTTTCGGTACGTCAGCTTGAAGCCGTGACGCACACCGAGATCGTGGACGGGCAGGACATCGGGCCGGCCCAGACCGAAGATGAGAAGCATCTCCACGGTCCACCGGCCGATGCCGCGCACGCGGACGAGTCGTTCGACGATCTCGTCGTCGGCCATCGAGCCGAGCTCGTCCCTCCGGGGAACCGTTCCATCGAGCGTTCGTGTTGCGAGGTCCCGGAGGGCGGCCACCTTCCCTCGCGAAAGGCCCGCGGCCCGCAGCCGCTCGTCGGCATGAGTCAGCAGGAGCTCCGGCCGCACGCGACGATCCGGGAAAAGCTCTGCAAGTCGGCCGTGGATGGTCGCCGCCGCTTTGCCGGACAGCTGCTGATACACGATGGACCTGACGAGCGACTCGAACGGGCTCTGCGTTCGGTGCAGCTCCAGGCGGGCGGCCCCGACCCGTTCGATGAGCTCACCCAGTTTTGGGTCCGCAGCCGACAAGTGGGCGCAGGCCGCCCCCCAGTCGAAGGGGAGGACCGTCGGTGCAACGCCGCCGGGATCGATCCGGGTCGTCGTTCGCGAGGGCACCCGACGAGTCTACCGTTCCCACCGCGCGACCGCGCGTCGATCGCCGCGTCCCTGGTGTACGATTTCGAAGCTTTCCACCATGCTGACGCTTCATTTGGTCCGGCACGGAGACACCGCCCAGGCAGCCGAGGGAATCTTCTGCGGCGATCTCGACCCGCCGCTGACCGAGACCGGACGGGCGCAGGCGGAGCGCGTCGCTCGAGCGGCCCGGCTTCTCGGCCTGAGCGCCCTCTACTGCAGCCCGAAGACGCGGGCACGCATGACGATGGATCCCATCGCCCGCGCCTGCGGGATCGCTCCAATCATCGACGACGGCCTTCGGGAGATCGCGTACGGTCGATGGGAGGGGCGCTTCGAGGAGGAGATTCGGCGCGACGAGCCCGAGGACTACAACGCCTGGCGCACGGACCCCGCTCTCGTGTCGCCTCCGGGCGGAGAGAGCGCGTTCGCCATCGCAGCCCGCGCATTGCCGGTCGTCTTGCGCGCGCGTCGCGAGCATCCCAAGGCGCACGTGATGCTCGTCAGCCACAAGGCCACCATCCGTGTCATCGTCTGCGCGCTCCTCGGCATGCCGCTCGGGCGGTTTCGAAGCCATGTGGCCTGCCCCACCGCTTCCATCACCTCCTTCGAATTCGGCGACAGGGGGCCGATGCTGACTCGGCTCGGGGACGTCCACCATCTCGAGTGACCGGCGCGCTCCGCGCCGAGCGGGCGATCGGCTTTACGGGGCGGCGTGGACGTGCTGATCGAGGTTGCGCCGCCAGTTGCGGAGCGTGGGGAATGAATCGGCGTCAGGCGGGGTTTTTCGCTACGATTGGTCCTTTGGTGACCCCCTTCCAAGCAAGGAATCCGGATTCCGCGCACGTGCATCGGCCATCGCTGACGCTGCCCGGCCTGACGGTCCTGGCCCTGGCCACTGCGCTGCCCGTCGTTCTGTCGGCCGCGCGGCAAGCGGCGGCCGGAGGGCTCGTCCTCGCCCACGAAAGAAGCACGCTGCTCGACGCCCTGCACACTCCGGAGCTCCTCGCCGTGCGTGCCGCGGACCCGACGGGCGAGGCGGCACGCCTGGCTGCGGATGGCCACGACGAGACGGTTTGGACCGGGCGACCCGGAGAGAGCCAGTGGCGCTGGACCGCGGCTTTCGCGAGGCCCGTGCACATTGGGCTGCTGCGCGCACACTTCGGAAATTCCACGACCAGTGGCGTGCCGACCGTGTTCCACTGGGAAACTCGAGGGACGGTTCCGGACGGCTCCACGTGCCCTCGCCCGGCCATGCCGTCGGACTACGGCAGGGACGGCGACGACGCGGGGGGGTCCGACACGTGGACGTCGATCGAGGGCGCGGAGCAAAGAGGGGCGCCCGCGACGGACGCACTGGCGCAGCCCACCCACCGATCCTGGTTCGTCGATTCCGACACCTGCGGTGTCCGTCTCATCATCGATCGAACGAATGCAGGGCCCCCGGTCCTTCGCGAAGTGCAGGCCATCGAAAGCGCGCGCGACATCCTGCTCGGCGGCCGCGCGTCCGACGACGGCGCCTTTCCCGGTTTCACCGCCGAAGGGGCCATCGACGGCACGTACGTTCGAAGATGGGCGGGCGGTCCCGGCCGGACCCACTGGACGCTGCGAGTCGATCTACCGGAGCCCGAGCGGGTCGATCGCGTCCGGCTCGTGCTGGGTTTCGACGCAACGAGCATACCGCGCAGCGGGGGCGGCAACGGTTACGCGATTGCCTGGGCGCCCATTCGCTACACGCTGGAGGCAAGCGAAGACGGCCGCCGGTTTTGGCCGATCGCGATCGAGCCGTCCCGGCCCGATGGCTCGATTCTCCCGCTGCGTCGAAGGCTCGTCACCCTGAGCGAGCCACGGAGCATCCGATCGCTGCGCTTGCTCATGAACGGCGCGACCGGTTCGAGCGGTCTTCCGGAGGCCGACGCGGTGCCTGTCGTCCGGGAACTCGCGGCGTATCTGGCCGACGACCCCCGCCCCATTCTGGCCAGCCCGTGGATTCTGAGCGTCAACGCGAATCCGGCGGGACAATCGAAGCTCACCCCGGGCGGGGTCATGACGAACGACGCCTATCACGCCAAGTTTCTCCAGAGCCGCTTCGCGTCTCTCCTGCCCGCACTCGCAGCCGACGATCGGTACGCACGCGCTCTCGGTTTGCGTGGCGAGCCGCTCGATGCACCTGCGAGCGACGAAGCCGGCGCGGTGCTCGAGTCGATCGAGGGCGACGACCCCCAGCTCGATGAGCAGCTGCTGTCGCAGAGCAGTCCGCCCCCGATCACCGTCCTCGGCGGCTCGAACGACTGGGACTACGCCTCCGAAACCGGCCCCGACCCGACGAATCCGCGTCGGTGGCACTGGGATCCTCTGCGCGACGCCCGCCTCGGCGGCATGGGCCAGCTCTCGGCGGCGGTGAAGAACCGGGTCGCACCTTTCCTGGGTTTCTGCGGAGGCGCGCAGATTCTCGCGTTGCTCGAGGCTCGATCCGCGGACGCCGGAGCGATCGACGACGACATGCGACTCATCGATCGCGTGCTGCGTCGAACGAGCGGGCATCCGATCCGAGGGTTCGCTCCGCCGGTCGACATGGAGCGCGCGTGGCCGACCGATCCGCATCCCGTTTACGCCCGGATCCAGTTCGTCCCGGACGATCCTCTGTTCGTGGATGTCGCGGGTCCGCGTCTCCGGTCGACGACGCAGGCATTTCCGGAGTCGCATTCCGATGCGATTCGTCCCGACGCGTTCCTTGCGAGCGGGCCGCTGCGTCGATTCGACGTGCTGGCCACGAGCGCGTTCTGCGGCCCCAATGTGGTTGCAGCCGGGCCTCGGGACGGAGTCTTCCCGAGCTCGAGCGGAGTCGGCTGGTGCGATACGGTGCCCGAGGCGTTCCGCTCACGGGATCGATCGTGGCCGGTCATCGGCGCGCAGTTTCATCCCGAACAGCGCGATTTCGCGAACCCCGCGCCCGGCGACCCGCCCGAATCGGTCGCCGACGCCCGTCTCTTCCTTGCCGCGGCTTACGAAGCGGTCGTCGACAGCTACACGAAACTTGCGCCGTGACGGCCCGGCCCGGCGAGCCGCGGATCGGCGATATGCTCGCGAGACGATGGACGCGAAGCAACTGAAAGAGTCATTCGAGAGTCGCGGAATCCGCCACGTGAAGGTCGGCGGATACGACATCGACGGGATCTTGCGCGGAAAGTACCTCGCGCTCGAAAAATTCTGGGGGGCGCTCGAAGAGCCCATCGGCTTCTGCGACGTCGTCTTCGGCTGGGACGCGGCCGACTCGCTGTATGACAACGCTCGCGTCACCGGGTGGCACACGGGCTACCCCGATACGCGAGCCCGCATCGATCCGGCCACGTATCGGGTCCTCCCGTGGGAGCCCGACACCGCCGCATTCCTGATGGATTTCGTCCAGCACGACGGCTCGGCGCACCCCGCGTGCCCCCGAGGTGTCCTCCAGCGCGTCATTCGCCGGGCCAACGCGCTCGGGTACCAGCCCGCGCTGGCCGCCGAGTTCGAGTTCTTCGTGTTCCGGGAGACTCCCCAGTCCCTGCACGCCAAGGGCTTTCGCAACCTCGATTCGCTCTCGCCCGGGATGTTCGGGTATTCGTGGGTTCGCGAAGGGCAGAACGCCGACTTTTGCCACGCCCTGCTCGACGAGCTCGAGAGCTTCGACATCCCCATCGAAGGCTTGCACACCGAAACGGGGCCCGGTGTGTACGAAGCCGCCATCCGCTACGACGAGGCCCTGCGCGCGGCGGACAAGGCCGCGCTCTTCAAGACGGCGCTCAAGCAGCTGGCCGCGCGGCACGGCTACTCCGTCACTTTCATGGCGAAGTGGAACGCGGCCCTGCCGGGGTCGAGCGGACACTTGCACCAGTCGCTGTGGAAGGAAGGAAAGAACGTCTTTTACGATCCCTCGAGCGAATCCGGGCTCAGCGCAGTCGCCGGGCATTACCTGGGAGGCCAGGTGACGCTGATGCCCGAGCTCACCGCGCTCGTGTCGCCGACGATCAACAGCTACAAGCGGTACGTTCCCGGCGTCTGGGCGCCCCTCAACGCGAGCTGGGGCATCGAGAACCGAACTTGCGCAATCCGCGCCATCCCCGGAAGCGCGAAGTCGACCCGAATCGAGCACCGCCAGCCCGCGGCGGACATCAACCCTTACCTTGCAATGGCGGCGACGCTGGCTGCGGGGCTCTGGGGCATCGAGCGCTCCGCGCAGCGTCCGGCACCGACCGTGGGGGATGCGTCCGCACGGCCGGACCTCGCGCCCCTGCCTCGGACGCTGCGCGAGGCGACGACGCTCCTCGCGGCGAGCTCCGTCGCCCACTCGATCCTGGGCGAGCAGTTCGTGGATCACTACGTGCGCACTCGCGATTGGGAGTGCCGTCAATACGAGCGGGCGGTCACGGAGTGGGAACTGGGTCGCTACTTCGAGGCGGTTTGACGTGCTACGACGCGGCTGATGGACCGTCTCGTCACCTGGGCCTTTCCGACGACCGTCGTCTTCGGCGCCGGCGCCGTCTCGTCCGTCGGCGATCAAGTCCAACGCATCGGCGGCCGGCGCGCGCTGATCGTCTCCGACGCTGGGATTGCGCGAGCCGGCATCGCCGAACGTGTGCGCAAGCTCCTCGAGACGGCGGGGATCGCCACCGCCGTCTTCGATCGCGTCGACCCCAACCCGGTCGAAAAGAACGTCTTCGAAGGCGCGGCGGCCTATCGCGAGCATCGAGCCGATTGCGTCGTCGCCGTCGGTGGAGGCTCGCCGCTCGATACCGGAAAGCTCATCGCCCTCGCCGCGACTCACGAACGACCCCTCGCGGACTACGACGATGCGACGGATGGGGGTCGCTTCATCGGGCCCACGGTTCCGCCGATCGTGACCATCCCGACGACCGCGGGAACCGGCAGCGAGGTCGGGCGATCCGGCGTCGTGACGCTCTCCGCGACGGGCCGCAAGACAGTCATCTTCAGCCCCCATCTGCTCGCCAAGGCAGCGCTGCTCGATCCGGAGCTCACGCGGTCGATGTCTCCACGGGTGACCGCAGCAACGGGTTTCGACGCGCTGACACACTGTCTCGAGGCGTACTGTTCGCTGGGAGACCACCCCATGGCGGACGCCATCGCGCTGGGGGGGCTGGAGCTCTGCGCGGCTCACCTGACGCGCGCCGTCGAGTGCGGCGACGACCTGCAGGCGCGTGGCGGAATGATGAAGGCGGCCATGATGGGAGCCGTTGCCTTTCAGAAAGGTCTCGGGACCTGCCACTCGCTCGCTCATCCGCTGTCCAGCGAGAAGGGACTGCACCACGGGCTGGCCAACGCGCTCTGCCTTCCCGCCGTCGTCGAGTTCAACGAGGCCGCCGTACATTCCAAACTGGATCGGATTCACAAGATTCTCGATCCGAACGCTCGAAGCTGCGCCGAGGCCGTCCGCTCTCTACGCGACCGGGTCGGCCTTCCACGTGGTCTGCATTCCGAAGGCGTCAGCGAGGCTGACATCCCGGCCCTCGCGTTCAAGGCGATCGCGGACGCTTGCCACCAAAGCAATCCTCGGCCGACGACCCGTGACGACATGGCCGCTCTCTACCGAGCTTCGCTCTGACGGCCCCCCGCGTGGGAGTGGATGACGGACGGGGGAAAACGTCACATACCGCCGATGAGCTGTTCGGCGGGCGAGGGGGACGACGAGGCGGCGGACGGGTCGTAGAAGTAACGGAGCGAGAGGACGAGCCACGTCGAGGCGTGCTCGGAGGTGAGGTCGTGCCGAACGCCGAGCTCGACGCTCCACCGCGGGTCGATGTAGCCGAGACCGATCGACGGCGTGTTGAGCTGAGTTCCCCAGTCGTAACGCCAGCCCACGCGCACCGCATATCGATCGGCGAGGAACAGCTCGCCGCCGGCCATGACGCGGCCGCGCGTCGAGCTCCAGGTGGTGAAGTCGAGCAAACCATCGAGCTCGAGCGCGAAGAGCTGCGAGGTGTACCCGGCTCCGGCGGCGGCCACGGTCGGGGCCAGAGCGCTCTTCGTGAACGTGAGGTTGTGGCCGACCACCGCGATTCGCAGCCCATCGATGATGCTGACGGTGGCGCCGGCGTCGAACGTCAGCCGGTTGAAGATGGGGCTGCCCGCCGTGCCCCCCGAAGCGGGACTGGATCCGAAGGGACCACCGTCGACGGCTTGGTCGATCCGGAGCCAGCGCCCCGTGGCCCCGAGCGAGAGATGATCGCCGAGCGGAAGCGCCAGGGCGGCCCGGATGTCGGTCCACGTTCTGTCGATCCCGCTGGGATCGAACTTCTGCCAGACTCCCGCCAGTCCCCCGGCGAGTCGGCTGCTCATCGAGTCGACCACCGCGAGCCCGTACGTCTGCTTTTGCGCCTCGGGCATGTACGCCGCGAGGCCTTCGAAGTGGTACACGCGCGCGAGCGCCATGTTCGCCGGGTTCAGGTAGAGCGCGCTCGTCGAAACCCCGAGCGCATTGAGCGCTCCACCCATGCCGACCGCGCGCGCGCTCGGGATGTCGCCGAGGTCGTACGCCTGTTCGGGAGACGTGGACATTGGCGAGGCCAGCGCTGGCGCTCCTTGCAGAGCAAGCTTGGCAAGCGTACCGCCCGCTGCGAGCAGCACCGCCAGTGCACGGCTACGCACGGCGAGACCCTAACAGCCCGGGATGGTCGGCGACGAGTTTTCCGCCGCAGGCGTTGCTTGCGCTGGGTCGTCGCGAGTCTGTTTCGAAAAAGATGCCGATCGGTTGACTCTTGACATCAGACCTGAGCCAAAAACGGCCGCATCGGCGGAGCCCATCCGGTCGAAGAGGCAGATTCGAAAGGCATAACGCTGACTTCGGCAACCGTGACTGTTGTGACAAGCACGCGAACGCCATTTCGCGGGTGCATTACAAGCAAAAAATGTAAGCATTAACAATAGGTTGAATCTATTCGGACGAAGGCCATGGACGGGCGCCAACAGGGGGTGATAGCTCATGGCCGTTCACGTTGGAGCGGATGACGGATGGGTCACCGTTCTGATTGAGTGGCAACGGTGCGTATGTCTTCCGCCTCTCCCCCGATCGGGGATCGGGGCGGTGCGGGGAGGTTTTTGTCGGGTGAAGAGCAGGATGCGACGCGCTCTTCCCTTTCGTTAGCGCTTCTCGCACTTCAGTTGCCCAAATAGATACAACAGCAGGCAATGTGCGTAATAGCCGGCTCTGCTGGGAGCTTGTAGCCAGTTCGGCCTGCCCGTGAAAAGGCAAGGGCGCCGTCCGTTCTCCACAGGTTGGGGAAAACATGTGATTTCGCAAGGTAACTGTCGGTGCATGTGATCGGTTGGCATGAGACGGCGAGTGACGGGCGGCACTTGCCGCACAGTGGATCCGGTAGGGGCTTTTCGACGCAAGCGAGCGATTCGTTGCGAGGGATTCAATGGGGCTGAACGTCGATGTCCAATGCCTTTCGGCGAAATCGGTGCAGACGGCGCTGGCCGTCGAGGAGTGTGGAGAACTGCTGCAAGCGTCTCGCGCCGCTTCGATGGCTGCGCCGCTTCCCGGCGAAGACGTTTGGGCGGAAGCGGTCTCGTTCACGCGCGAGAAATCACCCGCGAGCTTCGATCAATGGTTTTCGGGCGTTCAATTCGAGGGGATGACGGACGGAGTCCTGACCCTGCGGGCGCGCGACGAATTCGTCCGACAATGGGTCGAAGATTACTTCTTGCCCACGCTGGCTGAGCGCCTGAGCACACGGACGGGTCTCAGCATCCAGGTGCGCTGGACCATTGGCGGCACCGTGGAACGCCCCGTTGCCGATAGGCCCTCGTCGTTTCCGCCCGTCAGGCCCCGCCCTCTCTCGCTGCGCCCGTCCACCACGGGCGACTCTTCGGTGCCCCCACCGCCGGAGAGCGGAAGCCTCCGGGTACCCCAGGTCGCGCCCCCGATGCCCCGGTCGGTGGCCCTGAGCCCCCCCCTCGAAAGCCTGAATGCCAAGTACACGTTCGCGAACTTCGTAGTCGGCCCCTCCAACCAGCTGGCCCACGCCGCTTCCATGGCTGCGGCCGGCGTCGGCGGAAGGCGGCACAACCCCCTGTTCATCTGCGGAGGCACGGGGCTGGGCAAGACGCACCTGGTCCACGCGATTGCCTGCCGCGTCCGAGAAGAACGCCCCGAATCGCGGATTGTCTACATAAGCGCCGAGAAGTTCGTCAACGAGTTCGTCCAGGCGCTGACCGACCAGCGAATGCACGATTTCCGGGGTCGCTACCGGGACCGGTGCGACCTGTTGCTCGTGGACGACATTCACTGCCTGGCCGGCAAGACGCAGACGCAGGAGGAGTTCTTCCATGCGTTCAACGCGCTCCACCAATCGAGCAAGCAGATCGTCGTGACCAGCGACAAGTATCCCCAGCAGCTGGACAAGATGGAGGAGCGCCTGGTGTCACGTTTCCAGTGGGGGCTGGTCGCCGATATTCAGGCGCCCGAGCTGGAGACGCGCGTCGCAATCGTCCGGAAGAAAGCGCAGCTCGAGCACATCGAGATCGACGACCCCATCTGCCTTTTCATCGCGCAGAGCGTCAGAAGCAACGTTCGCGAACTCGAAGGAACGCTCATTCGCCTCGCGGCGAAGGCATCCCTCCTCGGCAAGCCGATCGACATCGATTTCGCGCGCACCGAGATTGCCGCGACCGGGACCTCGCGCCCCAACGAGGCGGGCGTCGAAGACATCCAGCGCATCGTGTGCCACCACTTCAAGCTTCGCTCGACGGACTTGCTCTCGAAGGACCGTCACAAGAGCATCGCGTTCGCCCGGCACGTCGCGATGTACCTTTGCAAGCATCGTCTGAAGTGCAGCTTCCCCGAGCTCGGGCGCGCATTCGGAAACCGGGACCACACGACCGTCATCAGCGCCGTGCGCAAGGTCGAGGCGCTCCGCAGCACCGACCCGGAGGTGCGGGCACACCTCGAGGCCATCGAGCGCAAGCTCGGAGCGGTCGAGTGAAGCGCTGCTAGAACCTCGCCTCGGGCGGGGAGATCACCGTGGGCGGGATGCCGATCTGGTCGGTGGAGGTCTCGGCCACGAGGCGGTTGCCGTTGAGATCCTGAATCTGGATCGTGATCTCGACCGCGACGTTGGCGGGCGCATTGACACTCCGCAGGCCGAGGTCGAAACCGGTGAGCCCGGCGATGACGGGCGGCACCCACGGCGTGAAGAGCGGATCGTTCGTATTCGACCAGTTCTGTGGATTGAATATATGGTTTACCAGCGTCGTCGGATCGGTGCCGTTGCCCGCCATCGCCTGCGTCGAAATGGCGGCCGCTTGCGAGATGACGTTCTCCGCGGCGGCCAGCTTGATCGCCACTTCCTCCATGTCGTCGGAGGTCAGGTCTCCTTCGACACGAGAGTTGCCGTCCACATAAAAGCTGAGATCGTATCCGAAGTTCGGGTCGGTCTCGTCGTCGCTCACGACCGTGACGCCCGGATTGTAGCGAACGAACTCGTTCCACGGGTCGATGAGCATCCAGATCGTGTGGGGGGCGGCATCGAGGTTGGAGACGACGTAGTGAACTTCGAGGCTCTCATCGCCGTCCGTCAAGAACGGCGCCCGCGGGTAGGGCGTGCCCGCGGGGGCCGCGCCGAGCGATTGCAGCTCCGCCTGCGTCGGGCGGCGGACGGGCAGGGGCACCGGTACGTTGACCTGATAGAGGGTGAGATTTCCGTCGGAATAATACGGAGCAATCGTGCTCGTCATCCCGAGATCGACAGGCTGAATCTCCTGATCCGAGCTGCTGCCCGCACAGGAGA
>DASPUY010000166.1:0-7367 GCA_035622655.1 Polyangiaceae bacterium | reverse complement strand
ACGACGGAGCGGGGATGAGCGCCGACCTCCTGGCCCGTGCGTTCGATCTCTTCGTGCAGGAGACTCGCTCGCTCGACCGCGCCCAGGGCGGGCTGGGGATCGGCCTCACTCTGGTCCGTGCCCTGGTCAAAATGCATGGTGGATCCGTGCGCGCCCACAGCGAAGGGCCGGGTCGCGGCAGTGAGCTGGTCGTGCGCCTGCCGCTGAGCGATGCGCCGGAGCTCGCCGTGCCGCGGCCCACTGTGTCGACCGCCGAAGCGATCGGTCGCCCTCTGCGCGTTCTCGTCGTCGACGACAACGACGATGCGGCGCACATCCTGGCGGTTCTTTTCGAGCAGGCCGGCCATGCCGTGACGCTCGCCTACGACGGCCCCGGCGCGCTCGCCGCCGCCGCCGCCGCGCGCCCGGAGCTCGTGATCCTCGATCTCGGGCTGCCCGGCATGGACGGCTACACCGTTGCTGCGCGGCTTCGCGACACGGGGCACGACCAGGCGACGCTCGTGGCCCTTACGGGCTACGGGCAGGACGAGGACCGGCACCGCTCACGAGCGGCCGGGTTCGACCACCACCTCGTCAAGCCCATCGACTTCGCCGTGCTGGAGAAGATCGCCGCCGAAGCGGCGAGCGAATCGCGCGCGCTTCCCGCCGAGCAAATCGCACCGTCGGCTCGCGCGGCAGGAGGTCGCTGACGCCCGAGCCATTGAAGGCTCGCCTTCCGACCTCATCCCTCGAGAGACGGATCCGAGGGGACACCGTAACGAAGCTGTCACGGAGCCGATCGCGCTTGGCCATCCGTGAGCCTCGTGCCACAAGGGGCCATGGACGGTGACGTGAGGTTCGCGATTGCGAGCGCGGTGCTGCCCGCGTCCAGGCAACGTTCGAGACGAGGCACCGGGTGGGCGGCCCTGGCGGCCGCGATGACCGCGTTCTCGATTCCGCTCGTGGTGGGGACCTGGGGATGGCTGACGTGGTCGGATGTCAACGAGCTCGGGGAGCCTGATGATGCCCCGCGGCGGGCTTGCGCGGTTCTCCTGATGCTTTCTCCGCTGCTGATCGGCTTCGCCGCCCTCTACTTCTTCGTTCTCGGCGCTCTCCTGCGCCGTTTTCGCCTGCCGACGTTCCACGGTATGGCAGCCGCAGCCCTTTGCGTCTCGGCGGTGTGGGGCATCCTGGCCGCGGTACAGGACCCTTTTGATCAGGGCCTTCGGTCGTTCGCCATCCTGGCAGGCACGGCGCTCGTCCCCTTGGTGCTGGCGTCGATGGTGTATTCCCGGCTGACGCGCGCCGTTCGGCCATGAACGGGCGAGGGGGGAGCGCGGTGGCCCTGTGGGGCCGCTCGATCGCGACGATCCAGCCCGCCTAGAGCGGCTTTAGAGCGACACCCCCACCCCTGCGGTCGCGCCCAGCTCGCCCAGGGGTACGCCCTCCACGAAGACGTCGACGGTGTGGCCGAGCAACAACGAGAATCCCGCGCCGACTTGCCAGTGGTGATCGTCGGTTCCCAGGATCGCCGCTCCCTGGTAGCGCCAGTAGACGGGGCCGCCGAACGCGCGACCGACCACGTAGGGCGAGAGAGCCCCCCAAATCGTGGTACCGACGGCGGCGCCGGCGCGTAGATCGAATGCGTTGTAGCCGACATCGCCCGAGGTGGCCGAGGAGAAATACGAAATTTGGGACGTCAGTAGAATGAAGGGAATGGCGCCATTGGCGTCCAGGACGCGCCAGGAAGCCCCGGCAATGCCCACGAATCCGGGTGCCATGGCGTATCGCACCGGGCCGGCGGTGATGCTGCCGGACAGAAAGGCACCCGCGCCCGCCTCCAACGTGAATCGACGCAGCGGCCGGTAGTCGAGGGTGGCCAGCGACGCGTTGCGGATCTGGTCGACGCGAAGCCCGTCATTGAAGTGCAGCCCGGTCGACGTGAACGCGTATTCGAGCCCCAGGCGCCACTTGCGACGGGCTCCCTCTTCGTGCTCTTCGAGGCTGCATCCACTGATGCCCGCCGCACCGCCGGCCGAAGCGCCGCAGGCGAAGGCCGAAGCGCTCGAGATGCCCGCGGCGATCAGGGCCCCGGCCGAGAGCCCGGCCCGGAAGAACGAAACGCGCTTCGACGGAGACACGGATGCGCTGCCGAGTTTACGCCGCCATGGGCGTCGACAAAGGCGCTCATGAGGAAGAGAGCAGGAACAGGGGAACCGGCGAAGCCGCATGGACGGGGCTGGTGACGGCAGATCCACCCGATTCCGATCGGGTTGAACTTCGTAGGAGTCGTAAGGGAAGGTCAGCGTCGGTCCGGGCATTGCTTCGTGGATGGAGTGCGATGGGGAGGAGCTGGATGCATCAATGTCGTCCTCCGAGGTCGATGAGTTGGACCGGGCGGCTCTGGGTGCGCCGCTGGCCGGAATGCCGTCCTGGCTGAGCCGTGCACGATCGTGCGTCCTGCGCGAGGCCGTGGCGCGCTTGGTGGCACCATCGATCGTCTTCGTGCGCGGGAGACGCCGCGGCGGTCGAAAGCGAGTCGCGCTGACGTTCGACGACGGCCCCAGCGCAGCGACGCGACGCTGTCTCGACGTGCTTGCCGATCTGGACGTGAGGGCCACGTTCTTTCTCGTCGGCGAGAACGCGGCGCGCAGGCCCGACCTCGTGGCTGAATACACGCGCAGAGGTCATGACGTCGGCAGCCATGGCTGGAGCCACGAAGACTTTCGCGCCCTCGGCGCTTCCCGGTTGACCGAGGAGCTCGGGAGAACGTGGGCGTTCATTCCGAGTGGGCGGGACGCGATCCGGTTGGTCCGTCCTCCCCGCGGCGCGCTCTCTCCACGCATTCTTCTCAAGCTTGCGACTTCGGGATACGTCACTGTTCTCTGGTCCGTCGACTCGGACGACTGCCGGACGCGAGATCCGGTTGCGATTGCGCGCCGACTTTCCCCTCGACGCGTTCGCTCGGGGGACGTCGTGCTGCTGCACGAGACCCAACCTTGGACCATGCGCGCGCTGGGGCCGGTCGTCCGCGCCCTGCGAGCGGCGGAATACGAGTTTGCGACAATCACCGATTTGATCCGTCGCGACGACGAGCTCGCCGGGTGCGGACCGCTTCGCGCAGGATGACTTGATGCTCAGGTAAATCTTTTGCAACGCAACGCTCCCCGAGCGAGAACGATCATGCGACGAGTCCGCCTTGCCGATCTCGTGCCCGGCGGCTGCCTGCCGCCTGCGCTCGACCGTGCGACGCTGGCGAGAGCGATCGACGGATGGGGTTTCGCGCGCGCGGGGCTTTGGGCACGCCGGGCCGGGTCGCCATGGTTGACCGTCCTGACGTACCACCGTGTGGCGGACCTGAGCGGATCCAGCGAGCTGGACGACGGCGTCGTGGACTGCAGCCCCGCCCAGCTCGGCCGTCAGATGGCCTTCGTGAAGCGCTGGTTCGACATCGTGACGACCGAGGATTTGCGCGCATTCGCCTGCGAGCGGGCCTCTCTGCCACGCAATCCGCTGCTCGTGTCGTTCGACGACGGGTACCGGGACAACCACGATGTCGCACTGCCGATCCTGCTCAGAGAGGGCGTTCGTGCCACGTTCTTCGTGGCCACCGACTACATCGAGCGACGCCGTTTGTACTGGTGGGATCGCGTGAGCCTGGTCATCCGGCGGTCTCGCAAGCAGCAGTTGAAGCTCACCTACCCGAAGGTCGAGGACCTTCCCTTGGATGGGCCCACGGAGAAGGAGCGTGCGGTACGTCGGGTGCAGCGGATCATCAAGGACGATCGGTGTCTGGATCTGGTTCGCTTGCTCGACGAGGTCGAGCGCGCCGCCGACGTGTGCCTGTCGTCCGACGAAGAGCGCGGCCTTGCGGATGCCCTGATCATGACTTGGGACCACGTTGCCGCGCTTCGGGCCGCCGGCATGGATGTCCAATCGCATACCCATACGCACCGCGTGCTGCAGACGCTCGGGCCCGGAGAGCTCGATCGCGAGCTGCGCGTCTCGCGCGCGCTGCTCGAGCGGGTGCTCGGCGCGCCCGTTCGCGCCGTCTCGTACCCGGTTGGAAGATCGGTTCGGACTTCCCCCGAGATCGTGCTTGCCGTGCAAGCGGCAGGCTACGAGCTCGGTTTTTCCAATGGAACCGGCGTGAACGGCATTCGCTCGTTCGATCCGTTCGACGTCAGGCGTGTGGCGATGGATCGATCCATGCCGGATTCGCTCTTCCGAGCGACGTTGGCATTCCCCTGGCTGGCGCATTGAGAACCATGGTGCGAACGCGAGTCATCGAAAGAGTCTCCGAGCTTGAGCTCCTCGTCCCCGCGTGGCGACGTCTCCTCTCGTCCGCGCCTCGGGCCGAGCCGGTGTCGACACCACTCTGGCTGCTTTCGTGGTGGAGAGTCTTCGGCGAGGCGGATGGCCGCGCTTTGCGCGTTCTCGCCGTCGAGGATGCGGGCGAGCTCGTGGGACTCGTGCCGCTCTCGTGGAGAAATGCGGCGCACCGTCGCGCGATTCCGGTACGTCGTGTCGAGCTGCTCGCGACGGGCGAGGACGAAGCCGACGAAATTGGATCCGACTATGTCGGCGCGATCGTGGCCCCGGCGCGCGAAGACGAGGTCGCGCGCGCGCTTGCGCGCGCGGTCCGCCACGATCTGGGCGATTGGGACGAGCTTCGGATGACCGCGATGAATGGCGAAGATCCGTTCGTCGGCAAATTGGCCGGCGCCCTGCTCGACTCGGGGATGGACACAACCTTGTCGCCGAAGGTCGACGCTCCCTACGTCTCTCTTCCCGAGGCATGGGAGGGGTACTTGCGCGCGCTGGGGCCCACGAGGCGCTACGTCGTCACGCGTAGCTTGCGCGAGCTCGACAAATGGGCCGGACCGCGTGGCTGGAAGTTGCGGACGGCACGGACGGCGGAGGAGCTGCGCGAGGGGCTTCGAGTGCTGATGGAGCTGCACTCCGAACGGTGGTCCGCGGCCGGTCGTGCCGGTGTCTTCGCGAGCGATCGTTTCGCGAGCTTTCACGGAGAGGTGATGCCCCGCCTCCTGGCCGGCGAGGACGGCGCGTCGCTCGATCTCATCTGGCTGGTCGTCGGGGAGACGCCCGTCGCTGCGACGTACAACGTCGTTTTCCGGAACAAGATTTACTTTTACCAAAGCGGCCGCCGCATCGATGTTCCGAAGGCCGTCCGGCCCGGGATCGCGATGCACGCGCTGGCCATTCGCCGCGCCATCGAGAGCGGCCGAACCGAGTACGATTTCCTCGCGGGGGCCTCTCGCTACAAGCGGGACCTGGCTCTCGCGGTCCGGCCCATCGTCGAGCTTCGAGCCGTGGCGACCAGCCTGCGCGCGCGCGCGGTCGAGGCCGCCCGCGTGCTCGCCGAACGCGCGATCGCACGAATTCGACTGACCCGCGGCGGGGCCGTGGGCGCGGCCGAAGAGCGCGCTCCGGAATGAAGCCGATGACGGCGCCCCGGGGCGGATCGGTCGCCTTGAAGGCCGTGCGTGGCGCGGCCTGGACGATCGGTACCGGAGTGGGTTCGCGGGCGCTCGGCCTGTTCGGCACGGTCCTCATCACGTACTTCATCGCGCGCGACGAGCTGGGCGAAGTATCGGACGCGGCCGTTGCCGTGGTCCTCGCAAACCAGTTCTCGGCCTGCGGGGTCGGCCAGTATTACATCTCGCGCGCGTCGGCGGGCCGCAGCGTCGCGTGGCACGCGACCATGGTTCACCTGCTTCTCGGGCTCGCGGCACTGGGTGGAGTTCTGGCGCTCGGTCACCCCCTCGGCGCATGGATGAGGGCCCCCGCGCTCGAGAGATTCCTCCCCGGCCTCGTGCTCTCCGGCCTTCTGGAACGGCTGGCTTACATGCCCGAACGCGTGCTCGCCCGAGACATGCGATTTCGGGTGATCGGCGTATGCCGCACCGCGGCGGAGTTGACCTACACGTTCACGTCGGTGGGCCTCGCGGCGCTCGGCCACGGCGGGATGTCGATCGTCATCGCGAACGTGGCGAGAAGCTCCGTACGCTTGATTGCCATGGCGGCCACGGTTCCACGCGCCGATTGGCTCGAGCCCTCGCCGCTGTCGCTCCCGATCGTCCGCGCGATGTTTCGATTCGGGCTCCCGACCTCGGTCGGGACCGCCGCCGGTTTTGCCTCTCGGCGCGTCGACAATGCGATCGTCTCGGGGCTCTTCGGCACGGACGTCGTCAGTGCGTACAACCTCGCTTACAACCTGGCCGACGTTCCCGCCGTGCAAGTCGGCGAACAGATCGGCGACGTCCTGCTTCCGTCGTTTTCGGCCATGTCCGGCGGAGAGAGAAAGACGGCCCTCGTGCGATCCACGGGTCTGCTTGCTTTCGTCACATTTCCTCTTGCGGTGGGGCTCGGGGCAATTGCCCCGACGCTCGTCGACGCCGTGCTCAAGCCGGATTGGCACGACGTCGGACCGATGCTCGCTCTTCTGTCGGTGCTCAGCGTCGTGCGCCCCATCGGCTGGACGATCTCGTCTTATCTGATGGCCCAGGACAGACCACGCATTGACGCCGTGCTCGAGGTCGGCAAGCTCGTCGGCTTGATTGCCCTCCTCCTGACGATGGGCCGACTCGGGCCGCTCTGGACCTGCGGTGCGGTCGGTATTGCGTTCGGTCTTCATGCGCTGGCCAGCATGTGGGTCGTGCAGGCGATCGACGGAATCAGCGCCGTGCGTCTGGCCGCGCGTTGCGCTGCGCCGCTGCTGGCGTGTGTCCCGATGGTGGTTGCGGTCCTGGCGGTCCGCATCGCGCTTGCTCATGCGGTTTCCGCCCCGCGAGGGGTCGGCCTCTTCGCGGAGATTGTGGCGGGAGCGCTCGCGTACGGCCTCTCGGTGATGCTCCTCGCTCGTCCGCTCGCCCGCGAGGTCCTCGACCTGCTGCGGCGCGCCACGCAAAGGGGCCTCGTCGATCAGCCGGCCGAATGACTCACCATCGCCCCTCGTCGACGGCCCGGACGGTGTCTTCGAGCGACTTGCGGGGCTCGAAGCCGAGGACGAGGCGGGCACGGCGATCGTCGACCATGCACACGTACCGGATGTAATCGAGCTCGGGGGGCGGGAAGGTCGTGAGTCTCAGCGTCCACAACCGCCGAAGCACGATGCGCGCGAGCGAATAGGGAACGCTGACCTTCTGGCGGCCCAGAATCTTGATGACTCGGGACAGAGGAACGGGCTCGGGACCCGCGATGTTGAAGATTCCGCGAACGCCCGGCTTGAGCGCGAGCTCGATGGCATGCACCACGTCGGCTTGATGGACGATTTGCGCCATGGGATCGAAGCCCATGACGGTCATGATCGGGTTGAGCCGAAGGAAGTTCGACGGCGCGTTGTGGACGGTTCCGAGAATGTGCAC
>DASPUY010000165.1:0-3607 GCA_035622655.1 Polyangiaceae bacterium | reverse complement strand
TCGCCTCGGCCACGACCGCGGCCGATTCGAACGGATCGCCCGGGACCGTCCGCACCACCCGCTGGCCCGATTGCGCCCGCTCGATGAGCTGTTGCACCGGGACGTCGCCTTCGAGGACCGCGTCCGCTTCCGAGAGACGCGCGGCAGCGCGCGCGGTACGCAGCCTCGGGTCGAGGGGACCGAGCCCGACGAAGCACACGATGCCGCCCATCGCGAGGACTCTATTGCTGCGGCGCGCAGGTCGATACGCCGGCGCCGACGATCTGATCGGGGATGGTCAGTATGTCCACGATCGTGCCGTCGCTCGGCCGATAGCGCTGCACGCGGGTGTGGGCTCCCTCCCAGGGCGGCAGATAGGGGGCGGTGAAGGTATAAAAATCGCCTCCCCAGAAGGCAAACGCCCACGCATCTCCTTGCATGACCGTGGGAAGGGGCACGTTGCCGATGAGAGTGGCCGTCGACGGATCGATCTGCGCGATTCCGGAAGAGGCCGCCACGCCTCCATCGGGCGGATTGACGGCATAGAAGCCGAACAGCCCCCCCGCGGCCGTCCCCGTCAGCTCCGGCTGTGAAATAGATGGCAAGAAGGGACCGATTACGCTCAGCGCGAATGTCGTGGTGGTGATCGATCCGAGGATCGCGTCCCCGCCGTCGGCCACGGCCCCTGCCACATACAGCGTCTCGGCGACCGACGAAGGATTCTGCGTGAACCCCATTCCGAACGTCGGCGGAAAGGCCAGCTGATCGGAGGCAAACCCCGTCGGCTCGCAATGGCCGTCGGCCGTGCTGACCTGAAAGAGCTGGCCGTTGCAATAGACGATGTAGGCGAGGCCGGCCTGGTCGACGGCCATCGAAAATGGGCTCGCGGGCGTCCCCGTCGACGGGCAGATCCCCATGGCCGGACAGTTGATGTGAGCAATCGGTGTTGTCACGCCCATCGACGGATCGAAGCTGAAGAGGTCGGACTGCTCGCTGATGAGGTAGATCAGCGTGGCGGAAGCGTCGGCGCACGCTGCGGGCGGCGGGGTGTTCGGAGGCACCGCCACGTCGATTGGCGGAAGCGCGTCGAGCGACGGCCCGGCGTCGAGCGGGGCTCCGCCGTCGGGACCCTCGGGACCCCCCGGGCTCTCGCCGTCGGCGGAAAATTCTTCATCCTCGAAGAGGGGCAAACCGGTGCGGCCGCACGACGACGCCGCAGCCCACACGAAGAGTGCACCGACACCCTTCTGGCCCAAACGCATCCAGCGCATGCCGTCCGAACGCATGCGCTCACGATGACGCGCGCCCGCCGGTCCTACAAGGGAAGAACGCGTGCTAATTGAAGGATCGGTTCATGCGGTTTCCGATCGCCCGACCCCGCCGGCTGCGCGCGACCGCCGCGATGCGATCGCTCGTCCGCGAAACCGCGCTTTCTCCCCGCCACTTCGTCTGGCCGCTTTTTTTCAATGCGGCCATCGACGAGCCGCGACCCGTACGGACGATGCCCGGCGTTTCCCAGCTGCCGGTGTCCGCGGCCGCCGACGCCGCCCGCGAAGCGGCGCGCCACGGGATCGGAGCCGTCATTCTTTTCGGGCTTCCCAAGACCAAAGACGACCGCGGGTCGAGCGGTCTCGATCCCCAGGGTCCCGTCCCGAGGGCCGCTGCCGCCATGAAGGACGCTGTGCCCGAGCTGGTGGTCATGACCGACGTGTGCGTCGACGAGTACACCGATCATGGGCACTGCGGGGTGCTGCGGCGGCGCCGCGACGGAGAGCTCGAGGTCGACAACGATGCGACGATCGAAATCCTGGCCGCCATGGCGCTGGTGCACGCCCAGGCCGGCGCGGACGTCGTGGCCCCGAGCGACATGATGGACGGGCGCGTGGGCCGGATCCGCAGAGCGCTCGACGAGAGCTCGATGCAGGGGGTCGCCGTTCTCAGCTACGCCGTCAAGTACGCGAGCGCCTTTTACGGCCCCTTCCGTGAAGCCGCCGACTGCGCGCCCAAGTTCGGCGACCGGGCAAGCTACCAGATGGACCCGGGCAACGCCCGTGAAGCGCTGCGCGAAGCGCAGCTCGACGAGGACGAGGGTGCCGACATGCTGATGGTCAAGCCGGCCCTTGCTTACCTGGACGTCATCCGCGCCGTCCGCCAGGAGAGCCGGCTTCCGGTGCTCGCCTACAACGTCTCCGGCGAGTACTCGATGCTCAAGGCGGCCGCGGCCGCGGGGATGGTGGATTATCCCCGCGCCATGATGGAGGTGCTCACTTCGATCCGGCGGGCGGGGGCTGACGCCATCCTGACGTACCATGCTATCGAGGCGGCCCAGCTTCTCTCCTGAGCGGCCGCTCTCCTGACCGGCCTCTCCCGAGCGGCTCGGATCCGGAATCGACGGCTGCTCAAGGTCGACCGGGTGCTGTTCAGCGCCGTCCATTACCCGGCCAACTACGGGTTCGTCCCGCGCATGTATTGCGACGACGGGGACCCCCTCGACGTGCTCGTGCTCGGGCAAAAACCCGTTGTTCCGATGTGCATCATGCAGGCACGCGCGATCGGTCGGATGCAGATGCACGACGAGAAGGGCGAGGACGACAAGATCATCGCGGTCCACGTCGATGACCCCGCCATTCGCGACTACACGGACATCGGGCAGCTCGCCCCGCACATTCTTCGCGAGCTCGAGCGGTTCTTTCTCGATTACAAGACGCTCGAGAACAAGCGCGTCGAGGTCCAGGACTTCGCCGGCCCTCTGGAGGCGAATCGGATCATCCGCGACGCGCTCCTCAGCTATCGAAACTTGCAATCCGGCGTCGCGGGAAAAAGTCACTGAGTCGCGGACTTCTTGTCCGCGAAGCACGCAGGCACGCAGGTTCGATAGGCCTGGTCGCATGGCGCGCAGCCCGCGGCCTTGCATCCGGTACGGCACGCCGTCCACGTACTCGCGCAAGCATCGACACAATCCACGCCCGGGGTACGAGGCAGGCTGGCGACGGGGGGGCCGGCACCCGAATCCACAGTGGCCACCGCGTTCGCGATGTTGGGAGGCGGAGCAAACGCGTTGGTCGGCACTGGAGCGTCGACGGCGGGGGTGGGGGCGCGCGCCGCGGAGCTCGCAACCATCCGGCTGGACGGTGGCTCGTCCGGGGACAGCGCCGAAAACCTCGACGACGCGTAATCCACACGGTCTCGAGGCTCCCCGAACGTGTAGGCATGCAACCACGCCTTCCAGCAGTCGCGCTTCGAGCCGATCGGAGCCTCGCTCTGATCGAGCGCATAGCAGTGCTCGAAGTGCACGTCGGATTCGTAGACCACCTGGAAGCTCGGCCCGCATCCGGCGGCGACCAGCACAAGCGCAAGAAAGACACACCAAGAAGCCACCCATTGAGTGTCGGACGCCGAAGCCCCATACGCAATCCGCACGCGAGCTCGGGCGCTCGGGAACCGCTTGTGGGACAGCTCATCTTCGGTGGACGAACCCCCGGCGCGCCGCTACATCGTCGGTGAATGTTCACGGGGATCGTGACGGCTGTCGGGACGCTTGGCGGCCGGGCGCCCCGGGGGCCGGGCGCCAGGCTGGACATCCGCGCGCGCTTCGACGACGGCCCCCTTGAGCTCGGCGAATCCATCG
>DASPUY010000164.1:0-4106 GCA_035622655.1 Polyangiaceae bacterium | reverse complement strand
AACGACGATGAAGACCGCAGGCAGGTTCAGCGTCGCGCCCGTCGCGCGAAAGTGCTCCCCGTCCCAGACCGTCGGCGCGTTGACCCATTCGCGCGGCAGGTCGACGCCGAACGCGTCGTGCAAGAACGCGACGACGTAACCGGACCATCCGACACTCACCGCGGCCGCCGACACGAGGTATTCGAGAATGAGATCCCACCCGATGATCCAGGCGACCAGCTCGCCCATCGTCGCATACGAATACGTGTAGGCGCTGCCCGCGACGGGGATCATCGACGCCATCTCGGCGTAGCAGAGCCCTGCGAACCCGGACGCGATCCCGGCCGTGACGAACGATAGAGCCACCGCCGGACCGGCGTTGGCGGCGGCGGCTCGTCCGGTCAGAACGAAGATGCCCGTTCCGATGATCGCTCCGATGCCGAGGAGGACGAGATCGAGGCTGGTCAGCGACCGCTTCAGGCCGTGATCGCGTTCGGCGTGCTCCCGCAACTGGTCGAGGGATTTGGTGGCGAGCAGCCCGTGGACCGTGCTCATGTGAGTCGGTTCTACCGCAAACGGGCCTTTGTACCTACACGGTGCGGGCTCGAGGGGGGCGCGCATCGACCTCAGACGTGCTACCGCTCGCGCCGCCGAGCCTGATCATGAAAGAATCGTTTCCCGTGAGCCACCGTAGCAAGCTAGCCATCGCCGTAGCCGGGGGCCCCGCGCCCGGCATCAACAGCGTCATCGGAGCCGCCACGATCCGGGCGTGCCTGTCGAACGTGGAAGTGCTCGGGATCTCGGACGGGTTCAAGTGGCTCATGAACGGGGACACGTCGCGAGTCACTCCACTCACCATCAGCGACACGAGCCGCATTCACTTTCGCGGCGGGTCGATGCTGGGCATCTCACGGGCCAACCCCACGAAGAAACCCGAAGCGATGCGCAACGTTCTCGACGCGCTCGAGCGTCTCGACGTCGGGATGCTCATCACCATCGGCGGAGACGACACGGCGTACAGCGCATACAAGCTCTCGCAAGCGTCGGCGGGGCGCTTGCGAGTGGTGCACGTGCCCAAGACGATCGACAACGATCTCGACTTGCCCCACGACGTCTGGACGTTCGGCTACCAGACGGCCCGCGCTCTCGGTGTGGAGATCGTGCACAACTTGATGGTCGACGCGAAGACGACGGGGCGCTGGTACTTCGTAGTCGCGATGGGTCGTAAGGCCGGTCACCTCGCGCTCGGCATCGGAAAAGCCGCGGGCGCCACGCTGACCCTCATTCCGGAAGAGTTCCGCACGCGCAGCATTCGCCTGAAGACGATCACCGATCTGGTGGCCGGCTCGATAATCAAGCGCCTTGCCTACGGACGCGAGGACGGCGTCGTTGTGCTGGCGGAGGGATTGGCCGAGTTCGTTCCGCCGGAGGACATGGCCGAAGTGGAAACGGCGGAGCGCGACGAGCATGGCCACGTCCGGCTCGAAGAGGTCAGCTTCGGTGACGTTCTCAAATCGCGCGTGCGCGAGCGACTCTCCGAGCTGAACGTCAAATCGACCATCGTGGCCAAGAACATCGGCTACGAGGTCCGCTGCGCCGATCCCGTTCCGTTCGACCTGGAATACACGCGCGACCTCGGCTACTGCGCCGCCCAGCACATCATCGAGGGCGGAACCAACGTCCTCGTGTCGATCCAGCAGGGTCGCTTCGCGCCCGTTCCGTTCGACAGCATCATGGACCCCCAGACGGGGCGAATGCGCGTGCGAATGGTCGACGTCGACAGCGATCGGTACAGGATCGCGTACGCGTACATGCTGCGACTCAAGCAGGGGGACCTGGACAGCCCGCAGGAACTGGCCAAACTTGCAGCGGCCGCGAACCTGACGCCGGAACGCTTCCGGCAAGAATTCGGTTACCTGGTCGCCCGCGAGCCCGCCTAGCTATTTCTTGAACAGGCGCCCGAAGAGACCGGTCTTACCGTCATCCGCCGGCCTCGGCGTCTCGCTGTTTGCTCGAGCCGTGCCGGCGGGGGGGTCGCTGCGCCTTCCGCCGCGCATGCGATGAAGCCGGACCTCACGCGCCGCGTCAATGTTCCGGGGGTTCATTTCGACGACACGTTTGAAGTCGCGGTACGCGGCATCGGCCCTGCCGACTCGCTTGTTGAGCATGCCGCGCCAAAAATACGCCTTCTCGCACTTCGAGCTGAGCGCGACCGCGCGGTCGAGCATCTGGATCGCGTCCCGCGTCTTCTCGGGCGACTGATTCTCGGGCTTGAGCGCAACGAGCCAGGCGAGCAGGGCCAAGTAGTCCGGTTGCGTCGCGTCGGCTTCGACGGCCTTGCGGCACAAGAGCTCGGCCTGGGCGTAGTCGTTGCGTTTGAAGCACACCTCGGCTTTCTGAAAATTCGTCGCGGCCTCGACGACTTTCGCGACGGTCTCCTGCATCTCCGGCGAGCCGCTTCCGTCCGCGAGCAGCCGCATGTAACCCTCACGCTGTTCGTCGTCGGTCAGAGTCGCGCGTGCTTCGCTCATCCGGGCGAACACCCGGGAGCACGGGTCGCGGAGGGGCCAGAGCTCGGGCGGTAGACGGTCGGGGTGCCATGTCTTCGCCAGCTCCAAAAACGCCGTCTCGACCTCGTCCCGGGTCGCATCACGGGCGAGCTCGAGCATCGAGAAGTAATCGGCCCGATCGATCGTCGACGCTCGACCTGCGATCTCCTTCCAGCGTGCGACCAGACCAGGCGCCAGGCCGGGCGGTGGGGCCAGGGCGCCGGGCGGCAATCCAGAAATCGCGCCCTTGCCCGTCTTGCCTGCCGGTGGCTGTGACCCGGGCCGTACCGACGCGCGTGCTGAGCCAGGCGGCTGCGACCCGGGCCGTATGGACGTGCGCGGCGATGCGGGCGGCAACGACGTGGCCCCCCGAGGCCCGCCCGAAGGCGGGATGGACGGCGCCGACGCGCGCGACGGCAGGGCTCCCGACGAGGAAGCCGGCCTCGAGGACGGCGATCCCGCATCGGAGGCTCTCGGAGCGCTCGACGGGCTTGGCGCGATGGCCGGACTCGGGGCGATGGACGAACTTGGAACGATGGACGATTTTGGGGCGATGGATGACGCGGACGGCCGAAGAACGTCGACCTGTTTGGTGACGAGGAGCAGGTACGAGAGAAGGCGGGTCTCCGTGTGACCCAGCCCGCCCGCCGCCGCGAGCTCGTCGATGCGCATCGGGCGAGCTCGCAAGAGGTCGATCGCCGTCTTTTCGTCGCGTCCGAGACCGAGCCGGCCCACGTCACTGCCGCGGGCAAGTCGAAGCGGCGCAGCCGACACGCGCGCGAGCGCCGATTCGATGGCGCCCTGCGGGGGATGCTCGCGCAGCAGGCTCCAGATCATCGTCAGGGGATCGAAGCCACGGTCGTCGTCGCGCCCCCATTCGCGCATCGAATCGAACCCATCGAAGTAGGCGTACGTCGTCTCTCCTGGAAACCCCGCCACGTAACGAAGCTTGCGCAGCATCTGCTCGCGCAAGCCCGCTTCCAGCTGTGTCTCGTCGATGAGGCCCGCGGACAGCAGCAACTGGCCATGGAGCGCAACCCCACGCTTCTTCGCCGCGGCGAGATCGCTCAGCGACCGCGTGAGCTGGTCTTCGCTCAAAAAGCCGAGCTCCAGCAAACTCCGCCCCAGATAGGCGACCGGCTCGCCCGTTCGCGCCTTCACGGGCCGCCCCGCTGCGAAGAATACCCCCGCGGTGAGCCCGCCGGGCGCGGCAAATTCGATGGTACCGAAAAGCGCCTTGTCGAGCGCGTAGAGAAGGAGATGGATCAGCGGCGTGCGGGCGAGCGTGCCGCTGGCAGCGGGCTCAGGGCGGATCGCATGCGAATCGCTCATGGTGAGCAGCGGGCGGCTCGCAGGTTAGCCCGAGGATTTGGCTCACGCGAGCCTCGCGCGCGCCTCACACAACGATCGCGGACCCCGCGCGCACTCGAGCGGCCGTCGATATACACTGAAGCTCCGTTACGGCAAGATGTCGAAAACGACACCGTCGGCCCCTCCGCCTCAAGAAATCGCGCAGTTCGACGTCGTGCGGCGCCTCGGCACCGGGGGCATGGCCGAGGTCTTTCTCGCCAAGAAGAT
>DASPUY010000163.1:0-12253 GCA_035622655.1 Polyangiaceae bacterium | reverse complement strand
CAACAACCTGTTGATGGTGATCGGAGGCGCAACGGAGCTGGCTCGCCGCGAGCTGCCTCCCGAGCACGCCGCGAGGGCAGATCTCGACAGCGTTCTTCAAGCGACGCAGACGGCCGCCGCGCTGGCCCGGCAACTTTTGATGTTCAGTCGCAAGCAGATCGTCATACCGATTCGCCTCGACGTCGGCGAGGTCCTCACCACCCAGCGCGAGCTGCTCGCCCGCATGGCAGGGCGCGGCATCACGCTCGAATACGAGCTCGGCGGCAATCTGCCGGAAGTGCTGATGCCCCAGGCGCACTTCGAGCAGCTCGCGCTCAACATGGCCATCAATGCACGCGACGCGATGCCCGGCGGGGGGCGGTTGCGATTCGTACTGAAACGGCGCCGGGTCGAGGACCGGGAGGTCGGCGATGTCGCCGCCGGCGAGTACGTCGAGCTGCAGGTGCGGGACAACGGAGCCGGTATACCGCCGGACGTCCTGCCTCACGTGTTCGAGCCGTTCTTCTCCACCAAAGGCGCGCGCGGGACGGGGCTCGGCCTGGCGACCTGTTTCGGTATCGTCACGCAGGCCGGGGGCTGGATCGGCGTCGAAAGCGAAGTCGGCAAAGGTACGGTCTTTCGCGTATTGCTGCCGGCTGCGGCGGGCGCTGATGCGCCCGAGATCGCTCCGCCCGTCACCCGGCCGGTGCACCGAGTGCTCGTGGTGGACGACGAGTCGAGCGTTCGCGAGACAACCGCGCGCATGCTGCGGTCCGAGGGCTACGAGGTTCACGTGGCATCGACGCTCGCGGAGGCACGACGGATCCTCGGCGATGCGGACATTGCGCTCGACGCGATGCTCGCCGACGTCGTGCTGGGCGACGAGCGCGGCACGGACCTCATCGAAGATTGCCGACGCAGTCGTCCCCGGGTCCGCGTCGTCGTCATGTCGGGCTATGCCCCTGACGCCGGCGCGTCGCAACTGTTGACCCGCAGCGGCGCCGCCTTTCTGTCGAAACCGTTCGGCCGTGACGACCTTTTCCGAGCCGTGCGCGGGCGAGAAGCGAGTACGACGGAATTTCCTGGTTGAGCAATGGGCGTGTTGAAACCGTCGCGACCGTGGCGCTAGTCTCCGCCGCGGTGCAGTCCGCCGCGTCCTCGATTGTCACGATCCCGGCACGGTGGCCGCTCGCCGCGGCAGGTCGTTGGCTGCGCGCTCGCGCTCCGGAGGCAGCCATCTTCGCCTTTGGAGTGTTCGTGCGCATTACCATGGCGTACCGATTCGATACCCACTGGGGCATCGACGCCGCCACGCACTGGGAGGTCGTCGAGTGGATGGCGAAGCATGCGACGCTTCCACCTCAAGATCAGCTCCTGCAAGCGCAACATCCGCCGCTCTTCTACACAGTCGCCGCGTTGCTCACGCACTGCGGGTTGACGCGCGCCCAGATCGTCGCGTTCCCGATCCTCTTCGGCACGATCCGCCTCGCTCTCTTCTGGTGCGGGCTGGAGTGGCTGCTGCCGAACCGTCGTTGGGTGCGCCTGCCGGCGCTCGTCCTCGCGGCCGTCTTGCCGGCCTCGGTGTACATGGACGGGTGTCTTTTCCCCGAGCCGATCCACGCCACGTTCGTCGCTGCTGCGCTGCTCGCTATCCCCCGCGTGTTCGACGCGCCTCACGGAGCGCGCTGGAAGCGGGCCGCACTCGTCGGGCTGTGGCTCGGGCTCGCCCTTCTCACGAAGGTCACAGGGCTCGTCGTGTTCGTGGCCATCGCGATCGCCGTTGCCTGCGACGCCGTGTTCACGCCGGCGTCCGACCGCAAAGAACGCCTGGCGCGCGTGCTTCCCTGGTCGGCCACGCTGGGGGTCTGCCTGGCCATCGCCGGCTGGTACTACGCGCGGAACGTCGTCAACTTCCACAAGCCGTTCATCACGAGCTTCGATACGACGGAGCGCGCTTCCGCGATGGCCCGGCTGAAGGGCGTGCCACTGCTCGACCGGCGAACGCTGGGGTTCTTCGTCGGCTGGGATACGGGGATCTACGAGTTTCCGTACTTCAAAGGGGGCGACCCCTCGGGGCATCCCCGCTTTCTCACGATCGCGATGGCGTCGACGTTCCTCGATTATTACAACGCCGCGTTCTCCGGTCTGGACCCCGGGACGCCGGGCCCTCTTCGTTCGGGCCCCGCCGGCTCGGTCCACAGCCATGCGCTGACGCCTCGTCTCGTATCGGTGGGCCGCTGGGCGGCGGCTGCAGGAACGATTCTTTTCCCCGTGGCGACCGTCGCCGGCGTCCTCTGCGTCGCACGCACGTTTCGCGATCGCCGCTGGGGGCTCTTCTGCCTCGCCGTTCTTCCTTTCGCGACCGTGCTCTTCCAGCTGTACGCGGCTCTCCGCTACCCGTTCGACGACATCGCCGTGGTCAAGAGCACGTACATGCAATTCGGAATGCTTCCCATGATTGCGTTCTTGGGAATCGCCTTCGAGTGGTCGCGCGCGCGCCGGCACAGAATACCAATCGCTGCGGCGCTCCTGGCCGCCCTGTGGGTCGTGTCGGCGTATACGCTGTATTGCCGAACCGGCGTAACGTTGCTCCCCGTGTCGACATCGGAGAAGCCGACTGAAAAGGGACCGCCCTGGCGATGACCGGTGCCTGTCGTGCCTGCCTGCTGTCTTTCCCGACCCTCGTGGCCTGCGCCGCGTCGGCGCCTCCACCCGTCACGCCTCCGGCCGTCACGCCTCCGGCCGTCACGCCTCCGCCCGTCACGCCGCTTCTTGGGTCCGTGCCTCCCAGCTCCACGGCATCCCCGGCCGCCGCGGGGCTCCAAGCGCCCGTCCCCTCGGCTTCGCCCGCCGTCTCGGAGGCAGCCGCGGGTTACGACAAGCCCCCGAAGGACATCCTCGACGTCATGCTCGCGCCGTCGCCGCCCTCGGTGCACGTCAGCCCGACGCATGACGCCGTGATCCTCGCGACCTGGGAGAACTACCCGCTCATGGCGCGCGTCGCGAGTCCGTTTTTGCCCCTCGCGGGCGTGCGCGTCGAAACGCGCAACCACAGCAAGCACGATACACCAGGGGGCTATGGGGTCACCCCGTGCGCCAGTGACTACGTCCTCGTCCGCGTGGCCTCCGAGGCGCAACTGCACGTCGTGCTGCCGGCGGGCGCGTGCGCACAGGGGCCGACGTGGACCGCCGACGGCAAGCGCTTCGCGTTCCAGAACATCGCCCGGGACTCCGTCGAACTGTGGCTGGGAGACGGCGCCAGCGGTGATGTCCACAAAGTGGCCGATGTCCGGCTCAACCCCATGCTCGGAAGCACTTTGCAGTGGATGGCCGACCAGAAAACGTTGCTCGTGAAGCTCGTTCCCGACAGCCTCGGCCAGCCGCCGCCTGCGCCCGCAATCCCCATCGGCCCGAGCATCCAGGAATCGGACGGCAAGAAGGGCGAGAGCAGCACCTACGAGGTACGCGACACGCTCAAGGACAAGCACGACGAAGAGCTCTTCGATTACTATGCGGCCTCGCAGCTCGCGTTCGTCGACGCCGCGACCGGCAGGGTGACGCCGGTCGGCGGGCCTGGAGCCTACGACGACGTCGATGCCGCGCCCGACGGTGAGCACATTCTGGTGGCGACGATCCACCGACCATACTCCTACATCGTCACGGCCGAGCGTTTCCCGCGTGAGATCGACGTGTGGGATCGTCGGGGCGCCCTCTCGGCCCATGTGGCTTCCCTACCGCTCGCAGAGCGGGTGCCCATCCACGGCGTCCCTGTCGGACCGCGCGATTTCGGATGGCGGCAAAGCGAGCCCGCGACTCTCACCTGGGCCGAGGCGCTGGACGGGGGCGATTGGAACGTCAAGGTTCCGGCGCGCGACAAGGTGATGTTGCAAAAAGCGCCCTTCCTCGCGCCGCCCGTCGAGGTCACCAGGACCGAGCAGCGCTTTGCGGGCTTCCAGTGGGGCGAGCAACCCGGCTTCGCCCTGCTCGCTGACTACGATGAAAACCGTCACTGGACGCGCACCTTCGTGGTGAACGTGGACGATACGCATCCCAAGCCGCGCCCGCTCTGGACCCACTCGACCGACGAGCATTACAAGCACCCCGGGTATCCCGTCTTGCGCGAGCTTCCGAACGGCGCGTGGGTCGTTCAGCAGGAGGGTGACACCATCTACGCGTCGGGCGACGGGTCATCGCCCGAGGGCGACCGACCGTTCCTCGACCGGGTGGACACGAAAACGGGGACGACCGAGCGCTACTTCCGCAGTGACAAGACCGCGCTGGAGCGATTCGTCGCCTTCACCGGGCCCGACACGCGCACGTTCCTTACGTGGCATCAATCGCCGAGCGATCCGCCGAATGTCTTCGTACGCTCGCTCGGAGCCGCGTCGATGGGCGTGCGAGCGGGAGAGGCGGCGTACGCGTCGACGCTGAAAGCCCTCACGCATATGCCCGACCCAACACCCCAGGTGCGGGCGATCAAGAAGCGCCTGGTGAAGTACAAACGCGAGGATGGCGTGGACCTATCGTTCACGCTCTACACACCACCGGGTTACAAGGAGGGCACGCGTGTTCCGGCGATCCTTTACGCGTACCCGCTGGACTACGCTGACGCGTCGAAGGCGGGCCAGGTCACAGGGTCGGATCAGACGTTCACTCGGCTGCGGAACTACCGCCTGCTTCTTTTGGCGGGATACGCGCTCATCGACCAGGCCGCGTTCCCCATCGTGGGGGACCCGAAGAAGGCCTACGACACGTACCTCGCACAGCTCCTTGCAGACGCGAAGGCGGCCGTCGACAAGGCCGTCGCGCTGGGCGTCGTCGATCCGGATCGCATCGGCGTCACGGGCCACAGCCATGGTGCGATGATGGCGGCGAACCTCGTTGCGCATTCGGATCTTTTCCGCGCCGCGGTGGCGACGAGCGGCGCGTACAACAAGACCCTGACTCCGTTCGGCTTTCAGAACGAGCGCCGCTCGGTGTGGGAGGCGCCGGACGTCTACCTCAAGGTGTCGCCTTTCTTTTCGGCCAACAGGATGAGGGCACCGCTCCTCATCGTGCACGGCGACGAGGACGCGAACCCGGGGACGACTCCGCTGCAGGCGACCAAGCTTTACGAGGCCATCCGCGGCAACGGCGGAACGACGCGCCTCGTGAGACTGCCGCACGAGCCGCACTGGTACGCGGCCCTGGAGTCGAACGAGCAGCTCGTTTACGAGATGCTGCGCTGGTTCGACAGGTACGTGAAGAACGCGCCGGCGCCTGGTGCCAAGGCTTCTGCGCTCGCGGATCCCGACCCCGGGGGCAAGCCGGCGCGCCATGGGCCGCCGTGAAGGGCAACGCGCCTCGTTGCGAATGTGTTGCCGATCCTCCACAAAAATCACCCCGCCCGGCCTCGAGGGTCGCCAATGCAATTGAAGGTAATTGACCCTTCTCAGGCAACCGCCTAGCGTCGGCGCCCAAGTCATCGCAAAGAGGGGAATCCATGCGCGCGCTCGGACGACTCGCTGTCACAGGGCTTCTCTGCAGCTTGGTGGTATCCGCATCGGGCTCTCTCGCGAACGCCGATCCCGCGGAAAATACGGGAGGGACAGGGCCTGTCACGGGCGATTCCGCGCTCGACAGGGGGCCGTTCGAGGCCGGATCGGCGAGCTTCTGCATCGTCGATCCCTCCCGGCCGTGGGACAGCGCCGGTGGCATCCTCGACGGGCAACGCGTCATCATCGTCGAGGCATGGTACCCCGTGGCGCCGGGCTTCGGGCGCAACCCGGGCGCGAGGCGCGCCATCTTCGGCGACTACTTCGCCGGCGACCCCGGTTTGCTTCTCCGCACCGAGACGGATTTGCTCGTCACAAGTGGGTTCTCGCAAGCGATCGTGGACGCGAACACGCCCATTGCGCAAGCGCAGTTTGCCGTCGCCCGGGGCAGCTTCCGAGACGCTCCATTCGCCGACGGCCACTACCCCGTCGTTCTCTACTCTCACGGCACGCTCCAGCAGCGCTTCACGAATGATTCCGCGGCCGAGAACCTGGCCCGCCACGGTTATATCGTGCTCTCGCCCGAGCATACCGGCAACGACCCGCTCGCCCCGCTGGGCGCCTACTGCGGGCGCAAGCTCGAAGCGCCGGGTGTCGTTCCTGCGTCCCTTGCCTCGAACTCGCGTTGGGACGCCGTGACCGGCGAGTACCTCGGGGAAACGTACAATCCATTCTTCCTTGTCGGCAGCCCGGACCCGGCGACGGGCACGATCAACCCTGTCGAGGTCGCGTTGACCCTCGATCGCGTGGGCGATTACCGCGCCGCCCTCGGCTGGGCGAAGCGTGAGCTGGCGGATCATGTCGCCATTGGACCGGACAGCGTGGCCATCGTCGGGTATTCGCGGGGAGCGATGCACGGCGTGGTCGGGGCCGAGATCATCCCCGAGATTAGGGGGACCGTGGCGATCGTGGGTGGGACGCCCACGCGTTTCTACGTGCGCGATGCACAGGCGCAGCCCATCAACGCGGCGTTGGCCGAGGCCACCGGGGGCCGACGGACCGTCCTCGATCACGTGACCAAGCCGGTCCTCGACATCATCGGCGGCGAGGACACGCGTCGCAAGGCGACGACCGAGCTTGCTGCCGAGATCGGTGTCTACCCGACCCCGACGGCGGACGATCCCAGCCCCATCGTCGAAGACACCTTTTCCCATTCGACGGGCTTCGCCGAGTTGGTGAAAATCGAGCCCATGGATCACTACGATCTCGTCGACGATCCGTTCGTGCTCTCTTTCGACGACGGCGGTGTTTACACGGCGATGGCGGCCCAGGGGAATGCAACACGCCCGGACGCCTGGGTTTCGACCGAGACCTACGTGTCCCTGCCGGTCGAAACGCGCAAGGCGATCCGCGATCACTACCTCTTGGCCGCGATCGATTTCTTGATCGGCGGCGACGCCCAACGGGTTGCGCGCGGCGCCCGGGCCATCGCCACCAACCCCTTCGCGGCAGACGGAGTGACCGTATCCGTGCGCTGAGAGCGCGCGAGGTCGGGTCGCCCGACGGCTACCGAGGCATGGGCAGCGCGCAGATGTTGTCGACGCAAGCCTGGATGCAGCAATCGTGCTTTGAGTAACAGGTCGTCCCTGGGTGGTAGCAGCTCTGCTGCACGCTGGCGACGCCTGGGGACGGCGTGGCAGAAGCGCACGCGACCATAGTCGCAGTCATCCCAAGTGCGGCGCCCGCCCTCACCAGGCTTCTCTTCGTAACGCTACGACTCATAGTGACGAGCGACGCAAAGGAAGTGCCGGCTGCCGATCCCGGCGGGGAAGCCGATGCTTGGGCGTGAAACGCGCAAGGGAAGAGCCGCTGCCACTGTGCGGCCTCGGCGGCCTCGACGCGGTCGCTGGAAGCCGACTCGCGATTCCGACGACCCGTGAGCCTCGACGGTCGAGCAGCGCTTGCTGTTCGGGTCGCGAAGATCACGCTTTGCGCACACGAAGCCCAGAGGACAGTCTGATTGACCGCGTACACCGAACAGCCCGCGATCATCGGTCCTGAGCGTCAGCTGCCGGCACACGGCGGCGGACGGTCGCGACCGTTCTGGATCATGGTCGGTTCATTGCTCACGGTCGCGGTCGTCGGCGCTTTCGTGGCGCTCGTTCGTGCGTGGAGGGGAACGCACAAGATCGCGCCGCCGGCGCCCCGGGTCGCGCTGACGACCGCAACGGTTCGAGAAGGCGACATCGCCGTCCACCTCGACGCGATCGGAACGGTAACGCCGGTGTATACGGCACAGATCGCCAGTCAGGTGACGGGCCTCGTCGTGGCTGTCCATTACCGCGAGGGCCAGCGGGTCGAAACGGGTGACCCGCTCGTCGACATCGATGCCCGACCCTATCGGGCGACCCTCCTGCAGGCGCAAGGCGCGCTGGAGCGAGACGAAAACGTGCTCGCCCAATCTCGGATGGACCTTCAACGCTACCGCGACGCATGGGCGCGGGATGCGATTGCCAAGCAAACACTCGACGACCAGGAGAAAGTCGTACTGCAAAACATCGGCACCGTGAAGAACGACCGCGGCACCGTGCAATACGATCAGGTGCAGGTCGACTTCTGTCACATCACCTCGCCCATCACCGGCCGGGTCGGCCTGCGCCTCGTCGATCCGGGGAACCTCGTCCAGTCGACGGCGAGCGTGGTGCTCGCCGTCGTGACGCAGATTGAGCCCATCACCGTCGTTTTCACCGTCTCGGAGGATCACCTCGGATCGATCCGCAAAAGTCCAAACCTCGACGTCGAAGCCTACGACCGCGCCGCGCAGCGCAAGATTGCCAAGGGAAAGCTCCTTGCCATCGACAACGTCATCGATACGACGACGGGGACCGTCAAGGCGCGCGCGATCTTCGACAACAAGGACGACACACTTTTTCCCAACCAGTTCGTCACTGTGCGCGTCCTGATCGAGACGCGTCGGGGGGTCACGCTCCTACCGGCATCGGCAGTTCAACAGAACGGCGCCGAGTCGTTCGTCTACGTGATTCAGGACGATGTCGCGCACGTGCGAAAGGTCAAGGCGAGAGTCACGGACGACGGCATCACCGAGGTGGAAGGCGTCGATCCGGGGCAGGTGGTCGCCGACAGCGGATTCGATCGCCTGCACGAAGGGGCCCGAATCGTCCTGTCGACCGCACCCGCGTCCGCTCCCTCGACGAGAACCTCTACCGAGCCAGCACCCCCGGGGTCCGGGAGCGCGGCGCCATGAGCCCCTCGCGTCCCTTCATCCTACGCCCCGTCGCCACTGCGCTACTGATGGCCGCGATTCTGCTGGTGGGCATCGTCGCGTTCACCCAGCTTCCGGTCTCCGCGCTGCCGGAGGTCGACTACCCGACCATTCAGGTTTTCACCTACTACCCGGGTGCCAGCCCGGAGGTGATGGCGACGACCGTCACGGCTCCCCTGGAGCGGCAACTCGGCGAGCTTCAGGGGCTGAGCCAAATGACGTCGACGAGCTCCGGAGGGACTTCGGTCATCGTCTTGCAGTTCAACCTCTCGATGGGGTTGGACGTTGCCGAAGAGGAGGTGCAGTCGGGCATCAATGCGTCGCAGAGCCTCCTTCCTTCCGTTCTGCCGGCGCCGCCGATCTACAGCAAGGTCAATCCGGCGGACGCGCCGGTGCTCACGCTGGGCATCACCTCGGCGACCTTGCCGCTGCCCAAGGTCGAGGATCTGGTCGATACGAGATTGGCCCCCAAGATCGCCCAGCTGAGCGGAGTGGGCCGCGTCAGCATCAGCGGCGGCCAGAAGCCGGCCGTACGCATCCAGGCCAACCCAAGGGCGCTCTCGTCGTATGGCATCGACCTCGAGGACCTCCGGACGGCCTTGGCCAGCACCAGCGTCAATGCCGCCAAGGGCAACTTCGACGGTCCCCGTCAGGCCTATCAGATCGACGCCAACGATCAGCTCGTGAGCAGCGACGACTACAAGAAGGTCGTCGTCGCCTATCGCAACGGGGCACCGGTCATGCTCACCGACGTGGCGCGGATCGTCGACGGCGTCGAGAACACGAACCTCTCGGCCTGGATGAACGACACTCCGGGAGTCATCCTCAACGTCCAGCGCCAGCCGGGGGCCAACACGATCAGCGTCGTCAACCGGATCAAGAAGCTGCTGCCCCAGCTCGAAGATACTTTACCCGCCGGCCTCCGCGTCACCACGCTGACCGACCTCACGACGGCCATCAAAGCATCCGTGGGGGACGTCGAGTTCGAGCTCTTTCTCACCATCGCGCTCGTCGTCTTCGTGATCTTCCTTTTTTTGCGCAGCGTGTACGCGACGCTCATCCCAAGCGTGGCCGTGCCCCTGTCCCTGATAGGGACGTTCGGCGCCATGTTCGCGCTCGGCTACAGCCTCGACAACCTGTCGATGATGGCACTGACCATCGCGACCGGCTTCGTCGTAGACGACGCCATCGTCATGATCGAGAACATCGCCCGCTACGTGGAAGCGGGTGAGCCGCCGATGAAGGCCGCGCTCGACGGAGCCGCCCAGATCGGTTTCACGATCGTGTCGCTGACCGTGTCGCTCATCGCCGTGCTCATTCCGCTGCTGTTCATGGGTGACGTCGTCGGGCGTCTGTTCCGAGAATTCGCCGTGACTCTCTCGGTCACCATCGTCATCTCCGCCGTGGTCTCGCTCACATTGACCCCGATGATGTGCAGTCGCATCCTGCGCCCCGAGTCGAGCACGCACAAAGGGCGCCTTTACAACGCATCCGAGCGCGTCTTCGAGGAAATGATCGATTTCTACGGGCGCACGCTCCGGGTCGTGTTGCGGCATCGCACCATCACGCTGCTCGTCGTGGCGGCAACGATCGTCATGACGCTACTCCTGTACGTCGTCGTGCCCAAGGGTCTGTTCCCTGTTCAGGACACCGGGGTCATCCAAGGCATCACTCAAGCATCACCGACGATCAGCACCAAGGCGATGGCGGAAAAGCAGCGCGCGGTCGCAAGAGCGGTGCTCGCGGATCCCGCAGTGGCAAGCCTGTCGTCGTTCATCGGCGCGGACGGCACCAACGTCACCTTGAACAGTGGTCGGCTGTCCATCAACCTGAAGCCGCTCGCCGACCGCAACATCAGCGCCCAGGATCTGATTCGGCGGCTCGAGGGTCGAATCCGCCCCATCGAAGGCATCCAGCTCTTCATGGCGCCCGTGCAGGACATCACGGTCAGCGATCGCGTGAGCCGCACGCTCTACGAGTACACGCTGGAGGACGCGGACAGCGACGAGCTCGACTTCTGGGCCGAACGTCTCGTCCACCGGCTGGAGCAGCTACCGCAGATCGAGGGTCTTGCCACGGATCAACAGCTCGGAGGGCTCGCAGCCTTGCTGTCGATCGACCGGGTGACGGCGTCGCGTCTCGGCATTGCCCCGGCCACGGTCGATAACACGCTCTACGACGCTTTTGGCCAGAGGCAGATCAATACGATGTACACGCAGGTCAACCAGTATCATGTCGTGCTCGAGGCCGCCCCGGAGTTTCAGCGTGATCCGCAAAACCTCGATCAGCTCTACATCCAGGCCAACGCGTCGGTCGGCGCCCAGGGAACGCCTGCAGCGGCTTCATTCGCGTCTTCGGGGTCGCCGTCCGCAGGTTCGAACGCGCTGACCTCGTCTCCGCTGTACACACCCTCGGCAGCCACTCTCGCGGCGCTTCCAAGCGCGCTGTCTCCGGTCAGCACTTCATCGTCCTCCGCGGCGATCGTCTCGGCCGTTGGGACCACCAGCTCGGTCACGAGCAACGCCGTGCCACTGAGCGCGTTCGCGCACTTCGAGAAGGCGACGCAGCCCCTCGTCATCACGCATCAAGGCCAATTTCCGGCCGTCACGCTGTCGTTCAACCTGGCGGCCGACACGTCGCTCGGCGGCGCGATCTCGGCCGTGGACGGGGCCCAGCGTGAGCTTCATATGCCCGCGAGCGTCCAGGCAGGATTCCAAGGCACGGCCGCCGCCTTCACCAAGTCGCTCGCCAGCGAGCCTCTCCTGATCCTCGCGGCGCTCGTGACGGTCTACATCGTCCTGGGGGTGCTCTACGAGAGCTTCATTCACCCCATCACGATCCTGTCGACCCTTCCGTCGGCCGGAGTCGGCGCCCTGCTGGCGCTCATCGTGTTCCGCGAGGATCTCAGTGTGGTCGCGATCATCGGAATCGTGCTTCTCATCGGCATCGTGAAGAAGAACGGAATCATGATGGTCGACTTCGCGCTCGAAGCCGAACGCAAAGGGGGGAAGAGCGCGATCGACGCCATCTATGAAGCGAGCCTGCTTCGCTTCCGGCCCATCTTGATGACCACGATGGCCGCGCTCCTCGCGGGGCTTCCACTGGCTCTTGGGAGGGGCTTCGGATCCGAGCTTCGCCGACCGCTCGGCATCTCGATGGTGGGAGGCTTGCTGCTCAGTCAGGCCCTCACGCTGTACACGACCCCCGTCATTTACGTTTTCTTCGACAATCTCGCGACGCGCTTCGGACGCAAGCGCCGCGAGCCCGCCGGCTCTGGAGAGCCCGGGACGGACGAGCAGCGGACGCCGGCATGAACATCTCCGCGCCGTTCATCGACCGCCGCGTGGCCACGACGCTCCTGACCGTCGCCCTGGCGCTGGCCGGCGCTCTGGCGTTCTTCGAGCTGCCGGTCGCGCCGCTGCCGGAGATCGATTTCCCGACCATATCCGTCACCGCGCAGTTGCCCGGTGCGAGCGCAGAGATCATGGCGTCGTCGGTCGCCACACCCCTCGAGCGA
>DASPUY010000162.1:0-14730 GCA_035622655.1 Polyangiaceae bacterium | reverse complement strand
AATGGGAACAGGCCTGGACGGAAATGTTCTTCAGCTATGGAAATAACCATGTCGTCGGCACGGTCGGCGTGCAGGGCTACGACTTCACCGACGTCACGCTCCTTGGCAATCAGCCGGATCCCGCACAGTTCGGGATCGGGCAGGCATGGGTCACCGTCACGCCGGATCTGCCGGTCGACGGTTTGCGAATGAACTGGAAGGTGGGCGCCTTCTGGGAGAAGTTCGGCCAGGCCGGCAAGTACGACGCGGGCGCGTACGACACGTACATGTTCGGCCGCACCCACGTGATCGGTGAGTCACTCGGTTTCGACTATGACGTCGGCGATCTCACGCTCCACGTGCGGCACGGGTTCGGCGCCCATCTCGAGATGGTGCCCGCGGGAGTCCCCATCGACGGTGCGCTGTCGGCACAAGCGACGGTAAGCAACGTCGCCAATATCGCCAATGCTCCTCTCGGCGGCGCTCCCGGCTACACCCTGCTCGACCACGTTCATGCCGGCATTTCGTACAAGAAGTGGCTGGACATCAACGCACACTATCTCATCGCTTGGGAACAAGACGATCGCGAGGAGTCCACGCTGACTGCCCCGATGAACACGAACCCCGACGGATCGATCGCCGTGTACGGCGCGGAGGCTCGTTTGACCGGAGGCGTATTCGGCGAGCTCTACGTCGCCTACTCCCACGTTCAGGGGAAGAACGTCGTGGCCGTGGGGCCTGCGATCGAGGTGATCCACTCCGAGGGTGGTGGTGGTCACAATGCGGGTAACGGCCTGTACGAGAACTTCCTCTACGGCGGGGGACTGAATGGCGGCGACGACAATGTCAACCTCGACACGTTCGAGGCAATGTACACGTTCAGCTTCGGCTACCTGTGGCGCAAGCTCCAGAATCCCCACGCTGCGTTCTGGGGGGACGGACCGGATGTGAAGATCGCTCTCTTCACGATGTATACGGCCGTCTCCGGCGCTGATGCCACGAACGTCAATCCCTTCAACGGCCATCTGGTGGATGGAACCAAGAAGCTGAAGTACGGCGGCGACCTAATCGCCAACGTGCTGCCTTGGCTCGGCTTCGGCGTCCGTGGAGATTACGTGCAGCCGGACTCGGGCGATGTCCACGAATCGTTCGGCGTCGTCTCGCCAAAGCTCATTTTCCGGACGAAGTTCGTGACGCACGAAGAAATCACGGCGCAGTACTCGCGCTACTTCGACGGTGCCGACGTTCTGCCGCAGCAGTACCTCGCTCTCATCGGAACGAAGAACATCAACACGACCGTCTTTCCGGTCACCCCGGCGTATCCGAACGACGAGCAGGTCTTCGGAATCAAAGCCACGATGTGGTGGTGAGGTCGCGCGAGCCGCGTTCGCGGGGCCGTGCACGTTCAAGTGAGAACGACGCCGTGCGCAGCGTTCTTCCAGGTCATCCCGAACGCCAGCGCCCGATTGCCCGATTGTTTCGGCTGGGGGGGGTGTGGGGGTGGAGCGGCCGCGCTGCGCCCTCGCCGGTACGCCCGATTGCCCGATTGTTACGGCTGGGGGGGTGTGGGGGTGGAGCGGCCGCGCTCCCCCCCACAACAGATCAAAGCGGCGGGTTCGCGTTCTTGGCCAGATCGACGAAGTAGGCGTTGAACCATGCGCCCGCATGGGGCGCGCCCGGCGTCGCGTCGACGGCATCGGGGCCGCACTGGCTGTCGAACCCCGGCTTCTTGGGATCACCTCCCCCGTCCGAATCGCCGGGAGGTTTGACCCAGTAGTATGCGTCCACGAGCGGCGTGGGGTTCGCCGTGGGGCGCTCACCCAGGCCCGCGCCTTTGATGTTGCACCAGCTGCCCGACTTGGTCTTGATTCCCGACTTGCCGTTGCGGCTCGTATCGACGATGAACGCCTTGGCAACGATTCCCGCTTCGGTCAGCGTCTGGTCGAGAAGCTGCACGTAGTCGAGCTCGCCCTTGGCCGGGTCGGACGGTTCGAGCTTCGCCAGGTCGCCGTCCTTGAGCGCGTCGTAGTTCGACACGTTCGTCGCGAAGCCGCGGATCTTGTCGGGGCCGCCGGCCTCCGCAAGCACCTCGGAGAACAGCTTGCTGATCTTTTCCCGATTGCCGCTCCAGCCAAGCCAGCCGGCATGGGCGGCGTCGAGGTAGATGGTGACATTCGGCATCGCGAGCGTCTTGATGGCGTACGCGATCGAGTGCTTGTACACGTCCTGCGCGGCTGCGCACTTGGCCTTGTCGAGGTTCGTCGCGAGATTCGGAAGCGAGTCCGGCTCGACGATGGCGACGATGCGCTGCTGCGGATGGGCCTTGAAGGCGGAAGCAATCTTGTCGATGAATTCCTTCTGGTATTTCTTCTCGCCGCCCTTGGCTGCGATCAGCTCTCCGTTGGAGGCGGTCGCGGAGCAGTCGCGCTCGGGCAGGTCATAGATTGCAAACACCGCCACGAACGGCGTCTTTTCCTTTTTCTGCTGCGCCGCCGCATCGTCCAGTGTCTTGCCGACCGTGCCGGCTGCCTTGATCGAATCGAGCCAGATCGCGGTCGGAAATGCTTCCACCTTCTTGAGGAGCGCCGCGTCGGCAGCATCCTGCTTGACCGACGACTCGACCTTCGCGACATAGGCAGGATCCACGTAGAAGTGGGCGCCTGCGAAGGGGTTGCCTTCGGCATTGGGCGGGGTGACTTTGACCTCGGGCTTGGCGTCTGCGGCCGCGGTGGGCGGGGGGAGAGGCGAAGCAGCGGCCGCCGTCGCGGGCGCGCCTTGTTCCGGCGCGGTGGCCGCGCTGCTTGTCGGTGCCGCGGCCGGCGCTTGGGTCGACTGCGACGCGCCGCCGCACGCGAGCGCGAAAAGGTACGGTAGCGGCGAGCTCGCCAGGAACACAAAAGGTCTACGGCGAATCATGGTGTTTCCCCTCGATGCATGGTGATTGCGTCAGGACCCCACATTTCCGCGGCGTCCGAGGCCAGTTGCTTGCACATGGACGGCGCGCGCGTCAACCGTTACGGGTGTCGCCGCGCGGTGCACTCGGCGTCGCGTCGCTCTCCCGGCGAGTGCACATTCGTCACAACATTTCACTTTTGCCGATATCGAGCCTCGGGGAGAGTTTCGAACCGCGGGCGAAATCAGGGCGATCAGGGGCTCGCGAAATGGCCGCTGTTGCGATGACGTGCTACATCGTGGCATTGACGTGCGCAGCGATTGGGGGCGGTGCTGCACTTGATTGAGGTCTTCATGCGTCCGCTCCACTCCACTCTGGTTGCCGGCCTGCTGGCGAGCCTTGCTCTGCCCGCCGCTGCTCAGGCCGCGGGCTCGAAGCCTGCGAAGAACGCCAACCCTTCGACGGCGGCGGGGCTGCTGGCCGAAGGCCGGCGCCTGATAGCCGAGGGGAATTTCAACGACGCCTGCCCGAAGATCGCCGAAAGTCAGTCGCAAGCGCCCTCTCCCGTGACGGCGATGACGCTGGCGAGCTGCTACCAGAAGGCGGGCAAGCTTGCGACGGCGTGGGCGACGTACCGGACGGCGGCGGATAGTGCGTCGTCCGGCACCAAGAAGAAGATTGCCCAGACGGCGAAGCACTTGGCCGATGGGCTCGAGCCAAAGCTGTCACGGCTGACCATCAAGGTTTCGGACCCCTCGGCCGTCGAGATCAAGTGCGACGGCGAGACCGTCCACGAGAGCAGTCTCGGTACGGCCGTGCCGTACGACGGCGGGGGCCACGACATCGAGGCGAGCGAAGCGGGTAAGAAAACCTGGAAGAAACACATCGAGCTGGCGGAGAGCGGGCAAAACCTCGAAGTCGACGTTCCCCGCCTCGAATCGGAGACGCCCGAGCCGGTCGCGGCCAGCGGCTCGAACGACAAGGAAAGTGCGCCCGCAGAGGACGCTTCGAAAGGCCCATCCCACGGGACGCCGCAGCGCATCGCCGGCATCGCGATCGCCGGCGTCGGGGTCGCCGCAGCGGCGCTGGGAGCGTACGCGGGGCTGCACGCGAAGTCGACGTACAACGACGCAATCGCGGCCTGCGGCGGCGATACGACCTGCACGAACGCAAATGGGCTATCGCTGCGCAATTCGGCTTCCACGTGGGCCACGGTTTCCACGGCGTCCTTCGTGATAGGAGGCGCCGCGCTCGCTGGCGGAGCGGTTCTTTTCTTCACGGCGCCCCGCGAGCACGACGCCCAGGCGCCGGCGGTCGGTGTCGGACCGGCGAGTCTAGGAACGGGTGTCTCCTTGGTCGGGAGGTTTTAGATGGATCGGCTTTCCAGGGTGTCGCTTTGGACGTTGGTCGGTGCGGCGCTGACAGCGGCGGGCTGCGCAGACATCCTCGGATTCAAAGACTTCTCCGACGACGCCGATGGAGGCACCTCCGGCTCGCCCGTTCCTTCGCCGGAGCAGACCTCCGGCTCGACGGGAGGCAACGGCGGCACGGCCAACCAGGGAGGCACTGGCGGGTCTACCGGCAATGGAGGCTCCACGGGGGGCACAGGGAGCTCCCCCGGCGGGTCCACCAGCGGTGGCACCGGAGGCTCGACCCCCTCGAACGGCAGCAGCGGCGGGTCGAGCCAGACGAGCTCGAGCGGAGGCGGCGGGACGGGAGGCGGATCGTCCAGCAGCAAGACCACGACGGGCTCGTCGAGCAGCACCGGCACGGCCGCGAGCAGCAGCAGCACGCTGCCGACGAGCTCGGGCCCACCGCCGGCGTGCACCTACGCGAGCATTCCGGAGCCCGGCGGCGGCACGACGTCGGGATCGACATCGGGATCCGCCACGGAATATTACTTCGGCCAGTGCTCCGGGTGCTTCGTCGGCAGCACGTACAAGACGGCGTGTGGCTACGCCGGCACAGAGCCGACGGCCACGGGGAACTTCAGCTCCGTCGACGACGTGCCGAACGCGGCGAGCATGTCGCCCGCGAGCATCACGTATTTTGCGGCAATTCCCGGCGCGGCCTCCCCCGGCAGCGATGCGACCGACTATGCGGGCACTTTCAACACGGTCGGGGCGTGCGGGGCCTGCATCGAGCTGCAAGCGAATGGGAAGACCATCGTCGCGACGATCATCGACGAATGTCCGATCGCCAGTAACGGCCCTTGCGCTGCTGCGGGCCATCTCGACCTGAGCACGAGCGCCTTCGGCGCCCTCGGCTACAACCAGAGCGGTGGCGGGGATCCCGGCGGGCTGAGCTGGCAGTTCGTGGCTTGCCCGGTGAGCGGCGACATCCAAGCGTCGCTCAACAGCGCGGGCCAGGTCTATTTCCAGAACACCGCGTATCCAATCACATCGGTGAGCGTCAATGGGCAGGCCGCGACGCTGACCGTTTACGGGTACTGGCAGCTCCCGACGAACGCGAGCGGCGCCACGGTCACGCTGACGAACGTCGAGGGCGACAGCGTGACGGTCACGCTGCCGGCCATCGCGACCTGGCCGAGCAGCACGTCGATCGGAGTGCAGTTCCAGCAGGCGACGGGCTGCGAGTAGTCCGGGCTGGACTCAGGCCGCCCGTGAACGATCGCGCGCGATCGACACCCGACAAAACGCGAACGGCCGAGCCCGCGGCGAAACTGCCCGCAAGGCTCGGCCGAGTCGAGGCAATGCTCAGACGACGCCTGTCAGTTCCCGACCCACTGCAGGAGCGCAACGGCGACGTCGAAGTTTTTGGTCGGAGTTCCCGAGCTCGTCGTGAACTGGAAGTGGATATTGTACATCGATTTCGGGTGGAAGGTCAGCGCGCCTTCACCCGAGTAGTGATTGGCCGTGAACCCCGCGTCCGTCCAGCGAATGACGAATTGCTTCCACGTGGGCGTGAACGTCACGTCCTCGTAGAAGTTGTCCGAGCACTGGCACCCCTCGGTCGTTCCGGCCTCGTGCGGGGTCGAGCAGCTCACGCCGGCGGGTACGCAAACGCCGCACTGTCCGCCCCAGGGCGAGGTCTGGTCGTCATCGACGTGGACCTGGACCGTGTAGTTACTGCCGGTGAGCGACACGCCCCAGAAGGCAAACCCCGTATACGCCGAGGCGTCGAACGGCGCCGGAATGCCGACCGCGCCCGCATCCGGCGAGTCATCGAAAATCCCGGCCTCGCCGGCACACATGTTGAATGGGATCGCGTTGCCGCCGTCGGGCGGGTTGTCGATGAGATCCAGACCGAAGCCCGCGCCCCACGTCTTCTCTCCCCCGCCGGAGCACTCGCGGGTTGCCAACGTCGATCCGTCGCCAAGGGTCAACATGGGGGCGCTCCCACCGTCGGTCAGCGTGTTGCCCGGGGGGAACGACGCGCCCTCGACGGGATTGATGCTCCCCGGCGCGCTCGAAATGATCTCCGGCGGCTCGGAGTTGGCGATGCTTCGATCGGAATAGGAGTACCAGGAGCCGAGTGTGCCCGGGCCGTCGCTCTGGATATTGCTCATGTCGTCGATGAGCCCGGCAATTTCGAGGTTCGCCACGGCGCCCCCGCCCCCGGATCCCGAGCTCGAGCTGCTGCTTCCGGGACTGTTGCTCTGCGTTCCCCCGGAACCGGTCCCCGTGGATGAAGACCCTGTGCCGCTAAGCGTGCCGTTGTTCGTATCGCTGCAGGCCCAGCCGAGGCCGATAGCCGTTGTCGCCACGAGCGAAACTCCCAAGCGCAATTTCCAGTTTTTCACGACCGCACCTCGATCCGTTCTCGATGGGAAAAAGATGATCCCGAGCATCTGCAGCGAGGAAGGCGAGCGAAGGGAGCCTGCCAGTGCCAGAGGGCTGCGAGAGCCCTGGAAGCCCCATTTTTTCGTTCGTCCGCCCCGACGGGCGCAGTAGTATACACATCCTCGCTCGAGCGGCTCACCAATTGTGCTTCAAGGCCGCCTCACCCCTCCAAAGCCCTGCAAAGGGTAGCCACGGGAGGGGCAGCGTTTTCCGAGCGCAGCGCGTGGCGACGTCGAGCGGGAGCAGGTTTCCCCGTCCCCTCCCTGTGCGGCGTGCGGCGTGCGGCGTGCGGCGTGCGGCGTGAGTCGGTCGGAAGCCTTTCTTTTGCTGAGCCGGAGGGAGCGTGCCACGCTACAAACACGACGCCGCAGTCCAATTGCTTGCCCGTGCAGCGGGGATACTCCTAGGGCCCCCGACCGTCCGGATGCGCGTTGGCCCGGGAGAAATGAATCCACCATGAATTGTTATAGGCTTATCCATCGCTGCTTTCTGGCCGTCGCTTCGGGCGTATGGCTCTTGACCGGGTGCTTCGCGTCGAGCTCGTCCTCCGATCCGCTCCAAACGCAATCGGACGGTGGAAGCACGCATGCCAGCACCGCGAGCAGTGGGACCACAAGTGGGTCCAGCACGCACAGCTCGGCGTCTGCGTCGTCGTCGGCCTCGGCCGCCCCGTCGTCGGGTGGCAATCTGGGCCCTTACACGACCAGCGGAAACGAGATCCTGGATAAAAATGGCAACGAGCACTTCTTCCGCGGCCTGGATCGCCCTTCGCTGGAGTCCTCCTGTACCGGAAACATCAACGCCCCTTACGAGTACAGCGTCATGGCCTCCTGGGGGGCCAACGTCGTGCGTCTTCCGTTGAACCAGGACTGCTGGATTAACAGCTCGAGCAACCCCGCCTACAACCCGTCCTACGAATCGACCGTCGACCAGCAGGTGCAGGGGGCGCTGGCGTACGGAATGGACATCATTCTCGATTTGCACTGGTCCGACACGGGTAATTTTTCGGTCGGAAACACTTGCCTGACATCCAATGGCAACTGCGCACAGGTCATGGCCGACTCGAACTCGAACACGTTCTGGCAGCAGGTGGCGACCAAGTACAAAAACGTCGCGAACGTCATCTTCGAGCTTTACAACGAACCGCACGTCGGCAGCACGACCCCGAGCGCGAGCGACTGGGGCGTATGGCTCAACGGGGGCGCGTCGGGCACGGGCTTCACCGTCGTCGGCATGCAGACCCTCTACAACACCGTCCGCAGCACCGGCGCGAACAACCTGATCATCGTGGGAGGACAGAACTGGGCGTTCGATCTGTCCCAAGTCCCGAGTTACGCCATCACGCCCATGTCCGGTCAGCCCCTCAATGTCATCTACAACACGCACCCTTATTCGAATAAGAATAGCGGGGATTCGGCGTGGGAGAGCGCATTCGGCTTCTTGACGCAGACGTATCCGGTCATCGCCACGGAGTTCGGAGACATCGCCTCGGGCCAACCGATGAGCAGCGCCGGAAGCGCGACGGACTGCGATCCGAGCTTCGACACGTCGCTGATCCAGTTCATGGGGCAGCAGTCGAATCCCGCTCCGTCCCACAAGATGTCCTGGACGGCCTGGGCGTTCGATCCCGACGTCCCCCTGAGCCAAGAATGCACGTTCCCGGACCTCATCTACGACACGCAATTCGACCCCAACGCGGTCGGCACCGTCGTCGAGGACGCGCTCACGGCGGGCCCCTGAGAACTGCGCGGTCCCATCCCGCACGCTCGAGCGCAGCGAGAGCGCGGACTGATTGCTCTGCCGTACCCCGTACGGCGACTCGTTGGCGGGTGCTCGTCGACCGCCGAGCGTGGAATGATTTATCCTCGGCGTTCGGCATCGAGCATTTCAGCCTGCGCCGCTCCCCGGCGGCCGCAGGACGAGGCAAACTTCGTGGAAGCGGGGGTCGCGTCGACCGCCGCAAGGAAGGCCCCGCCGATGACACGAACCCCAAACGACGGCCGCGCGCCGATGTACGGCAGCGACGATCGCGCGGGTCCAGCCATTGCGGTGAGCGAGCGCGCGGCGCCGCGGACGGATCGTGTCGAGCCCCGGGCCGTGGACCGAGGGTCATCTTCGCCGACCTGGCCTGCGCCGGTCGGTGCGTTGCCTTCGGTCGCCCCCGTGCCGCCTGACGGGCATTCGTCCGGCGGCCAGGCGTTACACGCTCGAGCTGCGCTCCCCGCGTCGCAGTCCCCGCTTTCGACCGCATCGGCCCCGCTGTCGACGGCGGCTTCTGCGCCACCCGTTGCCGGCAGCTCCGAGCGCCTGCGAGGGTCTGCGCCGTCCGCCGCCGAAAAGTCCGAACGGCTGCTCGGGGTCGAAGAGATCGACGCCCGCCTGGCTGCGCTCGAGCAGCCCCAGGGGACGTCGGTCGACGGAGAAATGCTGCCGACGGATCTTGCCGAGGTCCGGTCGCTGTTCACACAGCTCGCGGCAAACCACGTCCGCCCGGTCCGCGACTTCATGCTCGATCTGAGGTCAGGCGATGCGAGCGTCGACTGGCTGCCGCTCTGCGAGCCGGCGCTACGGTCGTTGCGCCGCGCCGCGGCCAAGCTCGGCCTGCTCGAACTGTGCGCCTCGCTCGATCGCTTCGGTGACGCGTTGTCCCGCGTCCAGCGGTCCGGTTCGCCTTCGATCGGAGGCGAAGAGCGCCAGACGCTGCTTGCCTCGTACGAGGAGCTCGGCCGGACGTTGCCGCAGGCATTTGCGCTCGATCGCGATCGGAGAGAGCGCGAAACGGTGATCTTGCAATCTCTGCTTCTGCAGGTTGCGGGGGTGAGGAAGATCACCTTCGACAAGCTCGTGGGCGCGGGCCTCTGGGCCCTCGAGGCCATGTTCCTCGCGACGGCCGCGGACATTGCATCCACGACGGGGATCGACCGCGAGCTGGCGCAGCAGATCGTCGATCGGTTCCGCGAGTACCGTGCGCAGGTCCGCTCGGCAGCACCCGATCCGACACGCGCGCGAGAACGGCAACGGATCGCCGATCTGGCTTCGCGGTTGCGACGCGAGCACGACGACTACGAAAGCGCGTCGCAATCCTGGTCGCGCGAGGCTGCGAGTGCGAAAAAGCGCCTACGATGTGCGCGAGCGCGCACCATGCTCGACATCCGAGTGGAGCTCGCGCGCCTCGGCGAGGTAGAGTGGCTGACGCACATCGAACGGCTGCCGTTCGAGAAAAAGATCGAAGAGCTCGACGTATTCTTGGATGAGGCGCGCGACAAGTACGGCGCGCAGCCGGGGTGTTGATGGCCGACGACGTCCGGCAACGAAGCACGCCGTGACGATGTCGCCAGCGGAGTCCGACGTGGAGCAAGCCATGCCCGAATTGACCGCCGAAGTCGTCCTCGAGAAGCTCACGACCGGCGAGAAGATCGACAGCTCGGACCTGCGAGGCTTGGTCCTGTCGCAGGCCGTCCTCGAGGGGGCAAGCTTCCGCCGATGCGATCTCGACGGAGCCAACCTCGAGGGCGCGCGTCTCGCCAGAACCCTCTTCAAGAATGCGAGCTTGCGCGAGGCGTTTCTCGTCGGCGCAGACCTTCGCGAAGCCAACCTCGAAAGCGCCGATCTGGAAGGCGCCAACCTGCAGGGTGCGCGCCTTGCGGGCGCCAACCTGAATCGAGCGAATCTCGAAGGCGCCAACTTGCAGGGCGCCGACCTTTCGGGCGCGCGGTTGACGCACGCGCTGCTCGAATCCGCCCAGCTCGGCGGAGCGCGTCTCGTCGCCGCACAACTGGGACACGCGTTGCTGGCCGATGCGGACCTGACGACCGCCGACCTCGACGACGCCGACCTGGGCAACGCCGATCTCAGGGGCGCGAACCTCGACGAGGCGAGCCTTGCTCGCGCTCAGCTTCGCGACGCGCTGCTCGAAGGAGCGATCGTGACGCGCGCGGACCTGTCGGGGGCCGACTTGCGCCGCGCCGTTCTCAAAGGAGCGCGACTCGAGGGCACGACCCTCACGGGGGCTCGTGTTCACGGGCTGGTGGGCACCGGTAACCCGTCGGACGGAATCGTGGCCGAGTGGGTCGACGACGCTGCCGATGACGCGGTGCCGCTGCGGGTCAGCGGCGCCGACGCGCTGGCGCTGTTCGCGGGTCGATCGGCACCCGCGGGCCCCTCGAACAAGCGTTACTTCGGCCGCGGCGACGTATTGCGCAATGCCCATCTCGAATTCGAGCCGGGGGCGGCGATCGAGATCGACAGCCTCTTCGAGCACTGCACGATTGCGCTCGGGGCCGCCACCGAGCTTTGCGTGGGCAAAGGCGGCGTCCTATCCGGTTGCCAGATCGTGGGACCCGGGACAATCGCGATCCATGGCAAGTTCATCGAGCACGAGAGCCCTGGAATCTCGGGCGCGACACAGCTCGTCGTCAGCTCGGGTGGCTCGCTGGTCGCCGCGATACGGCAGCCCCCGGAGGCGACGCGATTCGCATTCGAGCCGGGCTGCTTTCTGAGAATCAAGATTCAAAGGGCGGAGACAGCCCGGACGACCGGCGCGGAGTCGCCGCGTTCCATGAGAAGCGGAGGGCAGCCATGACCAGTCCCACGGCCGGCGTGCACGAGCGAAAGACGACGATCGAAGAAGGAACGCACCTCAAGGGGTCCCTGGTCTCCAAATGTGCGGTCGAGGTCAAAGGGCGCATCGAAGGAGACGTGACCGCTCCCGCGCTCTTCGTCGCCGCGAGCGGTGCCGTCCACGGGCGCGTCAAGGTGGGCGAAATCCGGTCTCAAGGAGAGCTCTCCGGCGAATTCGACGCCAACGTCGTTCAACTCTCGGGCGCGGTGCGCGACAACACCGTGATCCGGGCGAAGTCGCTGGAGGTGAAGCTTGCCCCTCCGGAGGGAAAGACGCAGGTCGTGTTCGGGGAATGCAGCCTCGAGGTCGGCGTGGAACCAACGCAGCTCGACGCCCAGTCGCGCGCCCCCGCCGTTCGTGCGCTCGGGGCTCGACCGCCGACGGACGCCAACGGGTCGTAGCGTAGCCACGGCGCCCACGGACCTCGCTATAGTCGCTTCTCGATGACCCACGAGACCGCTCGCGCCCTCGTCGTCGACGATCCATTCACGGGGGAAGTTGCCTGCAGCGTTGCGCTCCTCGCCGACGGCGAGCTCGACGGGCCGCTCGACCGCGCCGCTCGGACGGCGAGGACGTGGCGCTCGAGCGCCGTCGCCGAGCGCGTCGGTCTCTGCGAACGCGCGATGCGATGCATGGAGCAACGAGCCGACGCGATCGCGTCGGACATCACGCGCATGATGGGCAAACCGATCGCGCAGGCGCGCGGCGAAGTGAAGACGATGGCGGCGCGAGCGCGGTCGATGATGTCCATGGCAGAGAGCGCCCTCGCCGACGAAGCTCTTCCGTCGGTTGCTCATTTCGAGCGGCGAATCGTGCGCGAGCCGCTCGGAGTGGTGCTGGATCTGCCGGCGTGGAACTACCCCCTTCTCACGGCGATCAACTGTGTCGTCCCCGCCGTCCTCGCCGGCAACGCGGTCATCGTGAAACACAGCCCGCGATCCCCGCTCTGCGGCGAGCACTTCTCGCGTGCATTCGCCGAAGCCGGTGCGCCAGCGGACCTCGTGCAATCCATGCATTGCGACCACGCGACGAGCGAACGGATGGTCGCCGACACGCGCGTGGATCACGTCGTATTCACGGGGAGCGTCTTCGGAGGCCACCGCATCGTCGAGGCTGCAGCCAGGCGATTTCTCCATCCCTGTCTGGAGCTCGGCGGCAACGATCCCGCCTACGTGGCGCCGGATTGCGATCTCGCCAGGACCGTGGAGAACGTCGTCGACGGCGCGATGTACAACGCCGGTCAGAGCTGCTGCGCGGTCGAGCGCGTCTACGTTCACAGGTCCGTGTACGGGCGCTTCGTCGAAATGGCCGAAGGTCTCGTGCGCAGCTACGTCATGGGCGACCCGAGGAGCGAGTCGACGACGCTCGGGCCCATCGCGCAGCCGCACCACGTGGCCGAGCTCGAGGGACTGATCGCCGATGCGACGTCGCGGGGGGCGCGCGTCATCGCCGGCGGTCACAAGACACGCGTCGAGGGGCGAGGCCGTTTCTTCGAGGCGACCTTGGTCGCCGACGGCGACCATTCGATGAAGCTTTTCCAGGGAGAGTCGTTCGGCCCCGTCTTGCCCGTCATGGCCGTCGACTCCGACGAAGAGGCGCTCGAGAAGATGAACGATTCGCGCCTGGGGCTCACCGCCAGCGTCTGGACGACCGATCGCGAACGCGCCTCGCGCTTCGCGAGGGCCCTGCAGTGCGGCACCGTCTTCATGAACCGGTGCGATTACCTCGATCCGGCGTTGCCTTGGAGCGGATGGAAAGATTCGGGCCGCGGGGTGAGCTTGAGCGCTCACGGTTTCGACGGACTCACTCGTCCCAAGGCCGTGCACTTCCGTCTGGGTTTCTGAACGATTGCGACCGCGTGAAGCGGCTTCGGGCCCTTCGGCGCGATCGAACAGGATTCGGACGGGATTCGGACGGCTGCTTCAGAAGGTCAGGTTGATCAGAAGATCAGGTTGAACCGTCCCTCGCGGCGCACCAGATGCGCTCGAACCCGGAACAGCAACTCCAGGCTCTCGGTCGTCAGCATTTCCTCGGTCGGGCCATCCGCGACGACGCGCCCTTCCTGCAAAAGAATCACGCGGTCGATCTCCGGAATGATCTCGGAGACGTGATGCGTCACGAGCAGGATCCCGAGGCCGGAGCGCGCGAGGCTCCGCATCGTTTCCCAGAGCTGTGCTTGCGCGCCCACGTCGAGCGCCGAGCCCGGCTCGTCGAGCAGCAGGGTTTCGGGGCGGTGCACGAGCGCGCGCGCGATGAGTGCGCGCTTGGCCTCGCCCGACGACAGCGTCGCGACCCGCCGCCCGGCCAGATGCGAGATGCCGAGCCGCGAGAGGGCCTCGTGGGCTCGAGCGACGAGCTCGGGCACGACCCCGTGGTGCGGAAAGAGGCGTGTGCTGCTGAAGAAGCCCGAAAGCGCGACCTCGAGCGCCGTCGCATCGGTCGAGCACGCCGAGACCACATCCGGCGTCACGATGCCGAGTCGCTTGCGCAACTCCGCAACGTCCCAGCGTTCGTTTCCGAGGATCGTCATCGACGAGCCGTCGTCGGCCAGAGGATAGCACTCTCGCGCGATCGTCTTGATCAGGGTCGACTTGCCGCAGCCGTTCGGGCCCAGGATGCACACGCGTTCCCCTCGTTCGATTCTCATGTCCACGCGGCGCAGCGCGACCTGCTCGCCGCGCATGACGGTCACGTTGCGGAGCTCGAGGAGCGCCGGCATCGCTCAGTGCGGGCGGCGACGGCGCATCTTCAGAACCGCGGCGCCTGCGCTGGGTGAGGGGTCGAGCGGCGGCAGCGCAAGCACGAGCTGCTCGATGCGCGGAAGCGATTCGGCGATTGCACGTTCTGCGCGAAGCTCGTCGAAAGGGGCGGCGTAGGCGAGAACGAGCAAATAGATTCCGGCGAACGAGTGGACGATGAGCGGCCCCTTGCCCTCGCGCTCGACGTGACGCAGACGCTTGCCCTTGCGCAGGGTCGCCGGGTCCGCCAGGCCGCGCACCGTCTCGAGAGCAGCGCGCGACGCGACGTCCACCTGCCCGATCCGATCGATCCCGCCGGCTTCGTCTTTCTCCTCGACCTCACCGCCGACCACGGGCCATTCGTCGCCGAGCCCTCGAGTGCGCGCGGCGCCCCAGACGACCGGAGAGTTTGCGTCGATGACCAGCGCATTCACGGCGCCGGCGCGCGCGCAGAGCGCCTTGAGCTCGTCGCACAGCGATCGCGCCGCCGACGGCCGTGAGGGTCGCGGCGATGCCGAGCCATCGACGACGTCGCCGAACGTGCTCGCCAGCATCTCGAGGCGCCGCTGTTTCGGCTCTCGATCCTCGGGCGGGTCATCGAAGAGGGCCACGAGAACGCGACCGTCGGGCAGCAGGCATCGAAGCTCACGGCTCTCGTCGCCCGGAGCCGCCTCTCGTGCATCGAGGATGCGGGCC
>DASPUY010000161.1:0-22486 GCA_035622655.1 Polyangiaceae bacterium | reverse complement strand
GACGGCGACCGCCGCGGCTCCATGAGGAGAAGCATCCGCCGTGTGGTACCGCAGCGCGGCGCAAACCACGGAGAGTCCGGCCGCTGTACGGCCGCACGCTTCGACCCGGCGCGGCGCTTCGCCGCAGCTCGCCCCCAGCTCCAGCGTGAGCCACCAGGTTGCGACCGCGAGGGCTGCCGCGAGCATCGGTCCCACGACCATCGGCGCCCCGACGAGAAAGCCCGCGGCCAAGACGAGGGGAAACCCGGGAGGGAAGATACCCGCCAGCGAGCCGGGGAGCCGAGTCAGGAGATTGACGGCGTGAAAGCTCGCCATCGGCTCGCCCGCAAGCCATGCAAGGCGGCCGTGCGCGAGAGCGCGGCCTTGCAGCAGGTAGGTGGGCGCATCCGGACCGCGCGGACCGCCTCGGAGATAGAAAGCGATGTAGCCGAGCGATAGAAATGCGCTGACGAGCGAGATCGAGGCCAGAAAGCGGCGGCGGCGGCTCGGTTCGGCGAGAGAGAAGGCGTCGAGGGACGAGGCGACGAAGCGCGGCCCGTGGCGTAGGAGCGACGCGACCACGAGGGCGATCGAGAGGACGAACGCCACTTCGGCCGGCGGGTCCGGGGGCTTGGCCCAGGTCGACAGCCAGCCGCCCGAGATGCCGATCACGAGCCCCGTGTCTCCCCCACCGCTGGCGCCGGCGGCCTGCAGGGTCGACGACGACGCGGTCGTCGCAGACGAGTCGAGCCTGTGTGGGCGCAGCATCGCGTGCGCGTGCGCGTATATCACGACGGCCGACCCCGCTCTGGCCATCCAGGGGGCGAGGCGCATCGGCGCGGGCAAGCGACGCGGCTTGTTCCCCGCCGATTGGCGGCTCCAGCGCTGTTCAGCTAAGCGGCATGCAGCGCGATGCGGGCACCGCGCCTTTTCACTTCTCTTTCCCTCCTTGTCGCGATCGCGATTGGGGTCATCCCGGCGCAGCTATGGGCCCAGGTCTCACCGCCGGTCTCCACGACGCCGCCCGTCGATGCGAGCGCCGCGGCCTCTTCCGGGACCTCTGATTCCGTCGCATCCGACGCCGGGGCCCGCGACGTCGGGATCGGGACTGGGGACGCCGGGACTGGTGCGGCGTCGACTGGTGCGGCGTCTGGTGCGGCGTCGACTGGTGCCGCGGCGCCGTCGGAGCCCTCGATCTCGCTCCCGGTGCCGCTGAACGATCGGGGAGCGCTCTACCCGAAACAGGCACTGGACGAAGGGTTCGACGAGACGGTCGCCGTGTCGCTGATCCTGAGCATCGACGCGACCGGAGCGGTCACCAAGGCCGCGGTCGAAAACCCCACCGGTCACGGTTTTGACGAGGCCGCCCTATCGGCCGCGTACGGGCTCAAGTTCGAGCCGGCCACGCGCAAGGGCATCCCGATCGCATCGCGCATTCGCTTCACGTACAAGTTCGTGCCGCCCCCTGCCGTGCTCTCGGGCGCCGTGCGTACGCTTGCCAGCGATCGCCCCATCGCCGGCGCTCAGGTCACCGTGCGCGATGCCGCGGGTGGTCAGCGGTCGACCGTCACCGATGACGAAGGCAACTGGCGCATCGACAACCTCGGGATCGGAACCGTGCATGTGACCGTCTCGGCGTCGGGCATGGCGGCCCACGAGTCCGACGAGACGCTCAAGCCCGGCCAGCACGAGAACATCGTCGACCGGTTGTCGGGTCTGGCTCCTGCAGTCCAGCTCGTGACCGGCGCCGACGGCGGGGTCTCGGAAGTCGAAGAGGTCGAGGTTCGCGGTGTGCGCCCCCCGCGAGAGGTGACGTCGTTCACGCTCGACCAGAGCGAGCTCAATCGCATCCCGGGGACCAGCGGCGACGCTCTTCACGCGCTCGAGAACCTTCCCGGAGTGGCCCGACCTCCGGCGCTCTCCGGCCTGCTCATCGTGCGCGGCTCGGCCCCGCAAGACTCGGCGTACTTCGTGGACGGAACGCCTATCCCGATCGTGTACCACTTCGGGGGTCTCTTCGCCGTCATTCCGACCGAAGCGATCGACCACATCGACTTCTATCCGGGGAATTTCAGCGCCCAATACGGCCGCGCGATGGGCGGGATCGTCAACGTCGGTCTCATCGATCCCAAGTCCGACAGGCTGCACGCGCTCGCCGAGGTCAACCTCATCGACTCGCGCGTTCTCGTGCAGGGCCCCATTTTCGACACCGGATGGAAGTTCACGGTGGCCGCTCGGAGGTCGTACATCGATCTGTGGCTCGGGCCGGTCCTCACGGCCCTCAAGTCGAGCGTGAGCGTCGCCCCGGTCTATTACGACTACCAGGCCATCCTGGAGCGGGATCTGGGGACCCGCTCGAAGATACGCTTCGCGTTCTTCGGGTCGGACGACAAGCTTGCCATCCTGCTCGGAGGCACGGCAGCCACCGGGGCTCCGACCGTCCTTGCAGGCCAACTGAGCACGCACATGGGCTTTTGGCGGGCGCAAGGCCTCTACACGAATCGCATCGCCGACCAGACCGAGCTCCGTGTCGTCGCAGCCGTGGGCGAGGATTACGCGAGCTTCAGCGCGGGCAACATCTTCTTCAATCTCACGGACTGGCCCATCACCGGGCGCGCGGAGATCGCGCAGAAGCTCGACAAGCAACTGACGATGAACGTCGGGCTCGACGTCTACTACGCGCCCTACGAGCTCTCCGCGCAGCTTCCGCCGCTCCCCCGGCCGGGAGTACCTCCGCCCGGCCCGCTCGCGAGCCAACAGCTGTTGCAGACGCAGAGCGACGGCACGCTCTACGAGCCGGCGGCCTACGTCGAATGGGAGGCGACTCCCTGGCGCGGCGTCCGCATCGTACCCGGGCTGCGCCTGGATTATACGCAGGCGACAGGGGCCTGGGACTTCGACCCGCGCATCGTCGTTCGACAGGACGTCACGACGTCGCCGCGGACCACGATCAAGGGCGGCGTCGGCCTGTTCACGGAGCCGCCTCAACCGCAGGAAACGAACGCCGTCTTCGGCACCCCCGGGCTCGTCAGCAATCGCGCGTATCACTACGATGTCGGAGTCGAGCGGGAGATCACCCGCAACATCGACGTGTCGGTCGAAGGCTTCTTCAAAGACCTCGATCACCTCGTCGTGCAGGGGCTGGGAAATACGGGGACGGGCGTCATCTACGGCGCCGAGGTGCTTCTTCGCTACAAGCCAGACGCGCACTTCTTCGGCTGGCTGGCCTACACTCTTTCGCGCAGCCTGCTCCGGGATGCTCCGGGGATGCCCCTGATGCTCTCCGAGTTCGACGAGACGCACGTGTTGACCGTACTCGGCAGCTACAAGCTCGGGCGGGGCTGGGAATTCGGGGCCCGATTCCGCCTGACGAGCGGCTACATGTACACGCCGCAGCAATACGGGTTTTACGACGAGACCGTGGGCAGCTACTCGCCGCTCGACGCCTACCCGCAGTTCTCCTCGCGGCTTCCCCTCTTTCACTCGCTCGACCTTCGCGTCGACAAGACGTGGAAGTTTCGCTGGGGCACCGTCGGCGCGTACCTCGACGTGCTCAACGTGTACAACAACGCAAACGTCGATGGGATTGGCTACAACTACAATTCGACGCTGAGCACGTACGTCGGCGATCTTCCTATTTTGCCGAGTATTGGCGTGCGGGTGGAACTATGAGCGTGAAGCCGCGCGAAGCCAGCGCGGTGTTGCGGGCGGTGGTCGCTGCCGTCGCCTGGTGGTCGTCGTCGTGCTCGCCGAGTGGCTTCTCGGCCCAGTCTCTCGTCCAGAGCGTGCGCATTTTGGCGTCCAGCGCCGACGAGCCCTACGCCAGACCGGGCGACCAGGTGCATGTCACCGTGCTCGCGTACGACGGGCGACCCGCCGATCAGCGCCAGGGGGCACCGATGAACCTCACCTGGCTGCCCGGTTCGGGCTCGGTGGTCATCCCTTGCATCAATCCACCGGACGATGCGTATTACGGGTGCTTTTCACGGTTCCGATCGACGGCTTCTGCGGTGTCGCCCGGTGGCCTGCAAGACGCGGGAGCCGATTCGGCGGCGCCGGTCGGCTCGCAGGACGCAGCAGCCGATTCGGCGGCGCCGGTTGGCTCGCAGGACGCAGCGGCCGATTCGGCTGCGGGCGTCGCGCTGCCTGTCACGGCGACGTCGGAATTCACGATGCCCCTCGACGTCGTCACGAGCCACCCGCCCGTCGCCGGGACGAGTCCCTACGGCCTGGCGTATCTCTTCAACGTCGCGTGCGCGGGGCAGGTGCAAGTCGTCCCGGCGGGGCCCAATCCGCAGCAAGCTCCGATCGGTTGCTTCGACGACGCGGGCAATGCGCTCGGATCGGACGAATACGTGTTCGGGTTCACCCGCGTCTACTCGCGGCTGGCTCCGGACGGAGGGTACTACTCCAACGCCAATCCCGTGATTACGGGCGTCGATCTGCCGCCTTGCACCCTCGCCGTCCAGGGCTCCGTCCCCTCGTTCGTTGCGCCGCCGATCGCGGCACTGTGCATTCCGTCGAGCTGTCCCCGCGTGACGATTGGCGCCATCGTTCCCGAGTCCAGCTGGGAGCTCAATCCCCTCAACGTCGACTCGAACGGCAATCCGCTGCACGAAGAAATCTGGGCCGATTACTATGCCACGTTCGGCGGGTTCAACTCCCAAACCCGGCTGCTTTACGATCCGAGCACCGGCGTCGTGAGCGGCTCCGACACCGAGTTCGAGCCGCCGACGCTCGGACCAAGCGACGTTCACGACGGTTTCATCTTCGCTGTCGTGTACGACGACCGCGGCGGCGAAAGCTGGGTGTCGATTCCGACGCACGTTTGCAGTGATCCGGCCGACCCGGTGTGCGCCGCTCCCTCGTGCGCGGACGGAGGCTGACGGAGAGCGTCGCAGGGCTAGCAAGCCATTCACATCGAGGGGAGGCTCTGCCCTCGAGCTCCCCGGTCGGAGCCAAGTACGTCCGGTGCGAGTGGCCGTAGCGCCTCGGCGGCGTCGACCGACACCTGACCCGCGGCTAGGACGTCCTCGTCGTCAGGTCGATTTTCCAGGTGCTGCTGGACGCGAACGAACGACTCCAGGTAGACGCGCTCGCGGCCGAGGCCGGGATGGGTGCCGTCCCCGCCGCGAAACGCACGCTCGGCAACAACGATGGCCTCGGTTTCGTCCAGCTCGTGGAGATCGACGAGCATGCGCGCGACATCGGCGAACGACGCACCGTCGAACATCGCTTCGACCGCTCGGTGGCGGGCAGCGAGGTGACGCCGGCGACGCAGGCCGAGCAACCCCGCCCGCTCCTCGATCAGAAGCGCGCGGCCTTCTTGATCGTCGGCTCCGCGCGCCGTGCCGGCGCGAAAGAGCGCACACGTCGCTCGCCGCGAGCGGGCCCGGGGTCGGGCATGGCCTTCGATCTCGTGCAGGACCGTACGCACCGCGTCCTCGTCCGAAAGACTGCGCCCGGTCGCGACGAAGATGACGTGGTCGCCGGTGGCGGCCAGTGGCGCGAGTGTAGGCGCAGCGACCACCGAGAACGGCAGCCGAAGACGACCGACGGCAGCCCGCATCCGCGAGATGAGCGAGCGCGGATCGCAGCTGTCGCTCGCGATGACGCAACCTCGCCCGGTCGGGGCCGTGCTCGATCGCCGCTCGAGCCAGGCGCAGCAGAGATCGGAGGCAGCGCGAGCCACGGTCGGGTCGTCGGGAGCGAAGCGCTGCCGCGCGAGGCGGCCGACGAGTGAACTGCCCGCGGCGCCGCAGAGCTGCGCCTCGGTGATGAGCTCACGCACTCTTGCGCGGTAAATCCACGCGAGCGCTGCGGAGCGGTCGTCGTCGCCCCCCTTGCGAGTCGCTACCTGGTGCGAGAGGGCGTTCTCGGCGTCGTCGAGCGCCCGGCGCAGCTCGTCGTGCGGCCTGGGAACGTAGCTCCAGCGGGGCGCGATCCGGCCCTGGGTGCGCAATTCGCGCGACAGTCGATCACGCTCCCGCCGCACGTCGAGCGGTGTCAGCGCGGCCAGTGGCTGAATGACGGCGGCCGCGTGAGCGACGAGCCGGTCAATCCGAGCCAACGTTTCGGGAATTTCCGCAGGGCGAGGCTCTTCGCTGCCTTCCGAGCCGGGCGGAAGGACGGCGGCCGTCCTGCGAGCTCTGCCCTTCGCGTCGAGCTCGCGTCGGGCTCCGTTGAGGGGAAAACGAAGGACCGACACCGTGCCTAAGCCACCATACATCGACCGCGCGTCTTGCGCTGGAGCCGCGGCGCGGTTACGGCGGGGAGAGGGTCAAGCGGCCGCGCCAGGTCGGTGCGGGCCCCCCCCCGCGCGAACACTGCCGATGAAGAAGAACTACGTACTCGACACCAACGTCCTCTTGCACGACCCGCAGGCAATTTTTCGCTTCGAGGACAACAACGTCATCATCCCCATCTACGCGATCGAGGAGGTCGACCAGTTCAAGCGCGAAGGGTCCGAACGCGGAAGGAACGCTCGATCAACGGCCCGCTTGCTCGATGGCCTCCGGGATCGCGGCGGGTCGCTCTCCAAGGGCGTCGCGCTCGATTCGGGCGGGACGCTTCGAGTCGCAGTGCCCAGCAAACGACTCGAGCTTCCGAGCGCGATCGATCACAACGCGATGGATCAAGCCATCTTGCAGACGGCTTTCGATGTCCGGGAGCATGACGGTGGTCGTCCGACGGTCTTCGTGACGATGGATACGAACCTGCGCATCCGTGCCGACGCGCTCGGAATGGTGTCGCAGACCTACGAGAACCAGCGTGTCGACGTCGATCAAATGACCAGCGGCATGATCGAGGTCGACCTGACGGCGGACGAGGTCGACACCTTCTTTCGCGAGGGACGGTTGGCGGCACGCGAGCCGCTGCCCGGTCCGAATACGTGCATCCTCCTCCGCGACGGCTCCAACCCATCGCATACGGCCCTCGGGCGCTTCGACGCGGCCAGGCGCGCGATCGTCGCTCTGCGAGTGCCCCGTGAGGGGGTCATGGGAGTGCGGCCACGCAACAAGGAGCAATCCTTCGCGATCGATCTGCTGCTCGACGAATCCATTCGCCTCGTGACCCTGGTCGGGAAGGCCGGAACCGGCAAGACGCTGCTCGCTCTGGCCGCGGGCCTCAAACGCACCCTCGAGGATGGCGCGTTCAGCCGCATGCTCGTTTCGCGGCCCGTCATGCCTCTCGGCCGTGACATCGGCTTTCTGCCGGGCGACGTCGACGAGAAACTGAATCCTTGGATGCAGCCGATCTTCGACAACCTCGAGTTTCTATTTTCGACCGGGTCGCGCAAAGGGCCCCGCGCCTACGCCGAGCTTCTCGAGAGCGGCCAGATCCAGGTCGAGCCCCTGACGTACATTCGCGGCCGGTCATTGCCCCAGCAGTTCATCGTCGTCGACGAGGCTCAGAACCTGACTCCCCACGAGGTCAAGACCATCATCACGCGCTGCGGCGACGGAACCAAGATCGTGCTCACCGGCGACCCGGGCCAGATCGACAACCCCTACGTCGACAGCGCATCGAACGGGCTCACGATCGCGGCCGAGCGCTTCCGGGGCGAGAAGCTTGCCGCGCACATCCTTCTTGCCAAGGGCGAGCGCAGCGATCTCGCGGAGCTCGCCGCCAACGCTCTTTGAGCTCTCGCCGGTGATCGGCGCGCACCCGCTCGGCCGGGGAGTCGTCGCGGATGCCGATTCCGAGATCGTGACGCCTGGCGGGGGGCTCCAGGGAGGGCCTCGCTTCGGGGCGGATTGCTGGGGATCATTGCCATGGCAACGATCGGGCGCCCGCGGGCCGGCCCCGCTCTCGCTTCCGCTGGGGGGCTGGGGGGGAGCAGCGCTCCCCACGACGCGAATGGCTTGGCCTGTCCGCTGCAGCGGAGCCGAGCGAGCGACCGCGAGTCGAGGCGGAGCGAGGCTCAGGATGCCCGTAGACCCGCAACCCAGAACGAGGCTCAGGATGCCCGTAGACCCGCAACCCAGAAGCGAGTGAGGCGGGTCAAGGCCGATCGAAGGGGTCTTCCGCTTCGCGGGCCTGAGAACCGTCGTCGTCTCGTGCGCAGCGGAAGCCGATGTTGGGCCCGGCCTCGAGCGCGGAACCCCAGTCGCGCGCTGTCGTCCGGCTGAACGACGGCGCCGATAGCCAGCCGCCGCCGCGCAGTACGTGCGCAGCTCCCGTGCGCGGAGCCGGTCCGAGGCCGACCGAGTCGGCATACCAGTCCGCCGTCCATTCCTCGACGTTTCCGCTCATGTCTTGGACGCCGAACGGACTTGCGCCGCTCGGATGCGAGCCGACGCGCGCCGGTTTGGCGGCGCAGCTTCGACCCGTCTGATCGCTGATGAGCGTGACCGCGTTTGCGCAAGATGCCTGTCCGCCCCACGGGAACGGCACTGCAAACGTCCCTCTCGCCGCATACTCCCACTCCGTCTCGGTGGGCAGGCGCTTGCCGGCGAACCGGCAATACGTGTCGGCGTCGCGCCAGCGCACACAGGAGACTGGCAAGTCGGCATCCCCCGCATCGTAGGTGCAGCTGGGGCTAGTCCGCGCCGGGCGGGCGCATGTCTGTGCATCCACGCATGCCCGGTACGCCCCCACGGTGACCTCGGTGCGATCGATCCAGAAACTCGACACGGTGGCTGGACGTGCAGGCCTCTCGTTCGCCGGAGACTTCACGCTCGATGAGCCCATGGTGAACCGAGCGCCTGGCAACCGCAGCATTCCGTCTTGCGCCACGACCGAAACGTGACCGACCACCGGGGCACGTGCGGGCGCAGGCTCCTCGTAGGGGTTGTCATCCTCCGGAGGCGCGTGCGTGTCGTTGGGCTCGCCGTCGTCCCGCTCGCGGGCTCCTGCGTTCTGGGCGGCGGTTGCGGCCGCAGGCGGGACTCCCGCGCCTCGCAGCGGTGCCGCCAGTCCCGTCGGCGGCTGCGCCACGAGCGCGACCGCGCCTCGACCCATGCCCGTACCCACGACGGCAGCGACGAGCACGGTCAGAACGGGCGAGTGCGAGGGCATGAGCGAAGACGTTGGCGAACGGAGTTGGCGCGAATCTCGGCAGCCCTGGGGACAGCGACGTAAAGCGCGCTACGAGGAGCTCGACAGATCCATGCTGCCACTCGTTGCGACCAGGGACCAGTTTTCAAGTCAGCATGAGGCGGTTTCGCGACGACGTAGCCCATCCCATTCCAGCATACACATCCGTCCAGCGAGCCGTTTCAGTCACGGGGTACGACACGACGCGAGAGTCGTGCCACCAGGTTGACGGCGCGCCAGCCCGGGATTATCCCACACCCGCCGCCCGCGGCCGGCGTCTCCGGCAACGCGAATCGGGCGGGTTTTTTTGGAGCCTCACAGTGCCCTCGCTCTTGCTCTCCAACGATCTGCTGCTCGCCCAGAACGTTCCCCCGAAGGCGGCGCCCGTCCCCGGCGTGGCCCAAGACTCGTCGCCACCAAGCGCCGGCGGCGGCGGGTCGTCCGGCGCGTCGCCTTTTGCGGGCCTGATGCCGATTTTGATGTTTCTCGTCATCATGGTCCCTTTCTTTCTGCTGACGTCGCGCAAGCAGAAGAAAGAGGCGCAGGCCCGGGCTTCGCTCAAGAAGGGCGATCGGGTCCTGACGAACGCGGGGCTCATCGGCGAGCTCGTCGAGATGGACGATCGCGTCGCCAAGGTGAAGGTGGCTGCCGGCGTCACAGTCCAAGTCGTCGCGAACACGGTGTCGCCGTTCGCCGAGCCCGAAAAGGCGCCTGCAAAGGCGCTGAAAGAGGCCACGTCCGACAAGAAATAGTCGGAGCGGCGGCTCGAGCTCGAAATGCCCAGGAAAAGCGTCCTCGCCTACGTAAGCGCAGCGATTGCGGTCGCCCTGGTCGCCGTCGCCGTCGCGATGGGTGGCCACCCGGTGCCGATCATCGGAGCCACGGCCGCCGCCATCGCGTTCTTCTCGTGGATCATGAAGGGAGCTTCCCGGCGCAATGCGCTGATCGTCATCGCGATCGCGGCGGGCTCCGGTGCTCTGTTCCAGCACTTCGACAACTTCTGGGGACTGCTGGTCTGCGCGCTGGTCGTCGTCTGGGCGGCCGCCGTGCTGCTGCCCGTGATGGACGACGCGTGGCGTCTCAAGGTGGGCTTCGTCGTCGCGATGTTCGTCGGAGCCTTCATCGCGCTCTGGCCCACGGTCGACGAGGTGCTGCCGAAGAGTGACGCGGCCCTCTCCGAGGCTTCCGGTTGGCTCAAGCCCATCGCCGGGGTGGTGCGCGTGATCGGCGACCGGCTTCACTGTCCTCGCTACATCAAGGACAACGAGACGTTTGCCATCGCTCCAGGGCTCGACCTGAGCGGCGGACTCCGGCTCGTGTACACCGTCGAGGTCGACGAAGCGATTCGCGACAAGCGGGATCACTTCGCGGACGAGATGCGCCAGGAGCTCGCCACGGCATTCGGCTTCCACTCGGGCGAGGGACGCACCACGCGCGACGAGCTGGCGAAGCTCGACGCGAAGGTTCACGTTGCACAGCCCGAGATGGCCGTCATTCGGCTCAAATTCAAGGACAAGAGCGACAAGTCGAAGGTCGACGATCGCTTCGCGAGGAAGTTCTTGTCCGAGCTCGCACAGTCGTCCGGGCCGGCCGACGACGAGATCACGTTCAGGATCCGCGCAGACATCGAATCGCAGATTCGGGATCGCGCCGTCGCGCAGGCAAAGGACACGGTTTCGCGTCGGGTCGACGAGCTCGGGTTGCGCGAAGCATCCGTCACGACGCGGGACGAGGACATCATCGTCGAGGTTCCCGGAAGCAACGAGGAGAGCTTCCGCGAGATCAAGGACACGATCCGTCGCACCGCGCGTCTCGAGTTCAAGATGCTCGACGACGCCGGGAGCGCGAAGGCCTTCGGGCCGCCGGCGCTGAAGGCCGAGGACTTGCCCGAAGGGGAAGGAATCGCCCCCTACGACGAGGTCGCGCCCGATGGCCTGGACGCTTCCAGTCACCGCAAATCGGTTCACGCGACCTACGCGCGCATGTCGTGTCAGCCGCCGAAGTATCCGAACGAGACGATGAGCGAATGCCTCGGGCGGTTCAAGGACTGGGCCAAGACGTTGACCGTCCCGGACGATCACGTCGTCGGTTTCGAAGCGGTCACCGAGCCGGTCGAAGGGAGCGAGCCGCTGCAGTTCAAGCAGGTCGGATGGCGCACCCTCTACATGTATGCGCGCGCCGAGCTCACGGGTGAGTACATCACGGACGCAAGCATCGGGCAGGACCAGCAGAACTTCGGGCAGTATTACGTCCAGCTGACGTTCTCTCCTGCGGGCGCCGATCGGTTCGAGGAAGTGACCGGTGCCAACGTGAATCGACGGTTTGCGATCATTCTGGACGATGTCGTCGATTCGGCGCCCGTCATCAAACAGAAGATCGGGGGCGGGCGAGCCCAGATCACGATGGGGGCCGGCGATCCCGAAAAACAGCTGCACGACGCGAAGCAGCTCCAGCTGGTCTTGCAGTCGGGCGCTCTCCCCGCGCCCATCACCCCGAGCTCGGAGCAAACCATCGGTCCGTCCCTCGGCCGGGACTCGATCCGGGAGGCTCTCAAGGGAGGCTTCATCGGCTCGGTCACCGTGCTCTTCTTCATGTTTCTCTATTATCGAAAGTCGGGGATCGTGGCCGACGTGGCCGTCATCTTCAACTTGTTCCTGCAGCTTGCAGTGCTCGCGACGTTCGGCGCGACGATGACCCTCCCGGGCATCGCCGGATTGACCCTGACACTCGGCATGAGCGTCGACGCCAACGTCCTCATCAACGAGCGAATCCGCGAGGAGCTGCGAACGGGGAAAAGCGTCCGGTCTGCAGTCGACGCGGGGTATCAGCGCGCCTGGCCTTCGATCATCGACGGGCACATGACCGTCATCATATCGGGCCTGATCCTCGCCCAGTACGGCAGTGGTCCCGTCAAGGGATTCGCATTCACCTTGATCGTCGGCATTCTGTGCAGCTTGTTCACGGGCGTCTTCTGCACGCGGCTGGTGTTCGACTGGTGGGTCCGGGGGGCCAAGGTCAAGCGCCTGAGCGTGGGCGCGGAATTCAACTAGCCGCGGAAGTCGGAATCGAGGTCAAGCCGATGGAGTTCTTCAAGCCGGGACGCGTATTCGACTTCATGGGTCAGCGGTGGTTCTGGATTCCGCTGAGTTTCTTCCTGGTCATCGGATCGTTCGTTCTCTGCTTCGTTCCCGGGCCCAACTACGGCACCGATTTCCGAGGTGGCACCGAGGTCGAGATCGCATTCGGAAAGCCGCTGGGCGCTTCGCAGGTGCGCAGCGCGGTGGAGGCTGCAGGCTTCAAGAACCCGGATGTCATCCAGGTGGTCGACCTGCACCGGCCGCATCATTTCTTGATCCGGGTGCAAGACGTCAGCGCGATCACCGACCAGGAGAAGGACGCTTTGCGCAGCGCTCTTTGCTTGGTCGACGACCCGCGCGCGCCCCTGTCGGATCCCGCCCTCTGTCCCGAAGACGCTCGCGCGACCGAGGTGAAGTTCAGCGCCGGTGGCGACAAGATCACGACGCGCTACGAGGCGGAGCCCGACCTGGGCAAGATCAAGGAGCAGGTTTCGAGCGTGCCCGGGGTGTCGCTTCGCGCGAGCGCGACGAATCCACAGGTGCTCAATCCACGCGATCACCGCGTGGAGGTGCAGCTTCTCAGCAAAGGCGACCAGCTCGTCGACCGGCTGAGGCAGAAGCTCGGCTCCGAAGCGGTGCCCGGCGACGCTGCCCTCCGCGTCGAGTGGGTGGGTCCGAAAGCCGGAAAGCAGCTGCGCGACAGCGCCCGCAATGCAGTCGCCATCGCCATCGTCTTCATCATGCTTTACCTCGCGTTCCGCTTCGACCTGCGGTTCGCGCCGGGCGTCGTCGTCGCGTGCGTCCACGACGCGATGGTCGTCATCGGCGTGTTCATCGTGCTCCGCAAGGAAATCACGCTTTCGACCATCGCCGCGGTGCTCACCGTCGTCGGCTACTCGATGAACGACACCGTCGTGGTCTACGATCGAATCCGCGAGAACCTCGGAAAGCATCGCGGCAAGTCGTTCGCCCAGATCATCAACCTGAGCGTCAGCGAGACGCTTTCCCGCACCGTATTGACGTCCGGAGCGACGCTCCTGAGCATCCTCGCGTTCTTCGTCTACGGCACGGGTGTCATCAAGGACTTCATGCTCGCGCTCGTCGTCGGCATCGTGGCCGGAACCTACTCCAGCATTTACGTCGCCGCGCCGCTGACCGAGCTGATCGACAAGAGAATGTCCAGGAAGAGCTCCAACGTCGCGGAGCGCTTGCGCGCCCCCGCGCGCGCCACGTGACCGGGGCAGCGGTTTGCCGCATGACCCCGATCGAGTCGTTCCTTGCGGAGCTCGACGAGCAGAACCGCGCCGCGCTCGAGCGGATTGGCGCGGCCGCGGCGTGCGAGCCGGGGGGCGATGTCACCGTCGCCAAGCTCCTGCAGCTCGCGATGAAAAACGAGCTGGAGGCGACCGAGTGCGCGGCATCGTGGATCGGCACGACGCCGGAAATCGACGTGAAGCTGGCCTTTGCCCGCCAGGCCGGCGACGAGGCGAGGCATTACCGCTTGATCGAGAAGCGGCTGCGTGAGCTCGACGTCGACGCCAGACTCTTGGATCCCGCGGGGCGCTCCCCGATGTTCGCGTATCTGACCTCCCTCGGGACCACGGTCGAGCGGGTCGCGGCGGGGCAGTTCACACGCGAAGCGCTCGCGATCGTCAGAAACGAAGAGTTCGTGCGATTCTGCGAAGACCGCAACGACGTTGCGACGGCGATTCTCTATCGCGAAGTGATTCAACCGGACGAGCGGCACCATCACGAGCTCGGACGGCGCTTGCTGTCGACGCTCGTCGTGAGCGAAGCTGCGCGGAGCGCGGTGCTCGCGGCCGCCCAGCGAACGCTCGCGCTGGCCGAGGAGCTGCAGGAGATCGCGCGCATGAGATTCGGAATCTCGCGGGCGCCGGGGTGCTGACCAAGTCGGCGCTTTCCACAGGCTGGCCCCAGAAAGACCCCCATCGCCGCGCTTCGCCAGGGCTCCGTCGACTTTTCTCGCGGCCGGCGAGGTCGAATTCGTTGACGGCGAATGCGCGGCCTGACTTGATGAGAGCCAGAAGCAATGCTCCGGCTGCCCGCGCCAGCGAGCCACGAAGCCATGGCCCTGGCTTCCACCCTCGGGGTGACCACGACGGCCGCGAGCGTGCTGCTGTCGCGCGGATTTCGAGGCGCCGCGGAAAGCGAGCGTTTCCTCGACCCCAGGCTCGCCCATCTCACGCCACCGGGATCGATGCGCGATCGCAGCGAAGCCGTGGAGCGCATCGCACGCGCGGTGCGCGCAAAGGAACGCGTTTGCGTATTCGGCGACTACGACGCCGACGGAGTCACCGCCGCGGCGCTGATGACGGACGTCTTGCGTGCGCTCGGTGCGGAGGTCGTGCCGGTGCTTGCCGACCGTTTCGACGGGGGCTACGGCCTGTCCGGCCCGGCGCTCGCCCGTGTCCTGGCGACGGGCGGATCGCTTCTCGTCACATGCGATTGTGGATCGAGTGATCACGAAAGACTGGAGCGAGCTCGGGCCGCCGGCGTCGATGCAGTGGTGATCGATCACCATCGCGTCCCGGACGCGCCGCTGCCCGCGCTGGCGTTTCTCAACCCACACCGACCCGAGTGCGGATTTTCGTACAAAGGACTCGCGTCGGTGGGGCTCGCGCTTTCGATCGGCGCCGGTGTGCGCGCCGAGCTCGGTGTGAATCTCGACATGCGCCGGTGGCTCGATCTCGTCGCCATCGGGACCATCGGCGACGTCGCCCCTCTCGACGGTGACAACCGAGCCCTGGTGCGCGCCGGGCTCACTCTTCTTTCGCGGGGTCACCGGCCCGGGGTCCGCGCGCTCGCGGAGATCGCGGGCTGTACGGGAAGACCTCCCACCGGGGAGGACGTGTCGTTTCGATTCGCGCCGCGCATCAATGCACCCGGCAGGCTCGACAAGCCCGACCTGGCGCTCGGGTTGCTCCTCGCCAGCAGCGACGTCGAGGCACGACGCATCGCCGCCGACGTCGAAACCTTCTGCAGCCGTCGCAAGGAGGTCGAGCGTGCCGTCGTCGCGGAAGCTCTCGAGATGCTCGCAGATCCCGGTCTCGCACGGTTGCCTTGCATTGTCCTCGCTCGGCAGGGATGGCATCCCGGGGTCGTCGGGATCGTCGCGGGCAGGCTCGCGTCTCGTTTTTCGAAGCCCGCGGTCGTCGTCGCGCTCGACGGTTCACGCGGTCGAGGCTCGGCGCGGGCCCCGGCGGGCTTCTCGGTGTTCGAGGCGCTGGGACGAGTGCGCGACGTTCTCATCGGATTCGGCGGCCATCACGCGGCTGCGGGCCTGGAGGTCGCAAGCGACAGGATCGAGGCGCTTCGTGATCGGTTTGCCGAAGCGTGCGCGGCGATCGGCTTGCCGAACGTCGGTACGGACGCGGATGCCGACGCCGTACTTGCCGAGGGCGACGCCCCCGGTCGCGTCGTCGCCGATCTCGAGCGTTTCGAGCCTTGCGGTCAGGCCAATCCGACGCCCCTCGTCGCCCTTCCGCGGGCCCGGGTCCTCGGCGCGCGTGAAGTTCGCGGCGGGCACCTTCGCATGTGGCTCGAGGTTCTCGGGAGACCGCTGCCCTGCTTCGGGGCTGACATGGCTCCGCTCGTCGGACGGCTGGGCGGCCACGCGCGTGTGGTTGGCGCGCTCCGCCGAGACACGTGGATGGGAGAGCAAACCATCGAGATGCGCCTCGCCCGCGCCGAGCCGGCCTGACTCCGGCGCGCTATGCTTCGGTCGTGGTGCGCGAGACCACCGAAGCCGTACGCGCCGAATCGAGCCTCGCGGCGCCCCTCGTGCGGTTTTCGGGAGTCCAGAAGAGGTTTGGGCCGAAGGTCATCTTCAGCGACCTGAACCTCGGCATCCGTCGCGGCGAAACGCTGACCGTCATGGGGGCCTCGGGCATCGGCAAGAGCGTGATGCTCAAGATGCTCATCGGTCTCATCCATCCCGACGCCGGCGAGATCCTTTTCGACGGACACGACGTCGCGAAAATGAGCGACGACCAGCTGACGGAGCTGCGGCGCCGCATCGCCTACCTCTTCCAGGGCGCCGCCCTTTTCGACTCGCTCACGGTCGGAGAGAACGTGGCGTACGGCCTTCGAGAACAGTTCTGGAACCAGATGACCGAGGACGAAATACAGGGCCGCGTCGCCCAGGCGCTCGAGCTCGTCGGACTGCCGGGCATCGGCGCGATGCGCCCGAGCGATTTGTCCGGGGGAATGAAGAAGCGCGTGGGGCTGGCGCGAACGCTGGCGCTGCAGCCCGAGGTCATCCTCTACGACGAGCCGACGACGGGCCTGGACCCCATCAACACGGCTCGAATCAACCACCTCATCCAAGGTATCCAGCGCGCGCTCAAGTTGACGAGCGTCGTCGTGACGCACGATATGGGGACGGCCTTCAGCGTTTCGGACCGCCTCGCGATGATCGGCAAGGGCCGCATTTTGCTCGTCGGCACGAAGGAAGAGTTTCGCCTGACGAGCAACCCGGCGGTCCGGGACTTCATCGAGGGACGCGCGCCCGAGGCCGAGGACGTCGCCTCCCTCTTGTCTTCGTCGTAGTGGATGGTCGTCCCACGCGGGACGCCGATTTCTCCAGGAGCACTCATGACTCGCGAACTGAAGGTTGGGCTGTTCGTCATCGTCGGGCTCGTCCTGACGATGGTGGGCATATTTCTCATCGGCAACACGACACGCCTCTGGGACGCCAAAGTCGACTACCGCGCCGCCTTCACCGACGTCGCGGGGCTCAAGCCCGGCGCTCCGGTGCGCATGGGTGGGCTCGACGTCGGGTCCGTGACGAGCGTCGGGTACGACAAGGACCTCGGGGATACGCGCATCTTCGCACGCATGTCGATCGTCAAGGCCCAGGCGGCGCGCATTCGAACGGACACGGTCGCGACGGTGGTCAACAAGGGGTTGCTCGGCGACAAGATGATTCAACTGAGCGTCGGTTCTCCGAACGCGCCACCGCTGGATCCGAAAACGCTCATCGCATCCGAGGAGCCGGCCGACATGTTCTCCGCCGCGAACAAGGTCGCCGCGGCTGCGGAGGAGGCGATCCGACACTTGCAGCCGCTGACGCAGTCTCTTGCCGATCCGAGGCTCACCGAAGACATCAAGGGCTCGGCGGCCGACATCCACGCGCTGCTCGATGCTGTCGTCCGCGGCGATGGAGCGATGCACCGCCTCCTTTTCGATCGGCGGGAGGCCGAGCGCATCGACGTGCTCCTCGACGATTTCGATCGCTCGGCCGCACACCTCGACGTGGTGCTCGCCGACGTCGAAGACGCGGCGAATCGCGTGCGACAGGGCCCCGGCATCGCCCACGCGCTCATCTACGACGGCGAGATGTCGAAAGAAGTCGCCGGCTCGATGTCGGAGATTCACGACGATCTGCGCGCGATCCGGGAGGGCAATGGGCTCGCCCATTCCCTGCTTTACGGCGATACGTCGTCGCAGCACGTCATGTCCAACGTGAACGCGATGAGCGACGACCTTCGCGCGATCGTCGGAGGAATACGCGAAGGCAAGGGAACGCTCGGCGCGTTGCTGGTCGATCCGACCATCTACGAGGATCTGAAGGCCACGGTGGGCAACGTCGAGCGCAATGAAGTGCTGCGGGCATTCGTGCGCTACTCGATCAAAGCCGACGAAAAGCGCAAGCCGCCGGCCGTCAGCGGGGGAAGCGCTCCCTGACCCAGGGCGTGCCTCGCTCACGTCCACGTGGCGGAGATCGTTGCCATGGCCGCCTTGGCAATGATCTCCCGGCTGGCCGCCCGTCCTCGTTTCCGCTCGGGGGGGCTCGGGCGGTGCGGCGAACCGAACGCGAAGCTAACGGCTCGCGTGTCCGCCTGCCGGAGCGGGGTTGTACCACCAGCGCTCGGTCGCTCCCTGGCGCATCACGGTCAAGCGGAGCAAGTCGATTTCGAGCGTGGCAAAGAATCCAAGGGCCGGTTGTGCGAGATCGACGCTGGCCACCTGGGTGCCGAGCGCGACCTGGAAGCCCCACGGCGATCCGAGCGTCAGCACCCCCTGGACGGGCCATTCGCCGTAAGACCCCTGGCGCCACGGCCGCCACGATGCGCCGGCTTCCAGGGCGACGCCCCAATCGCCTCGCGCGAAGGCTCCCGTCGCAGCACGGATTGCAACGCCGAGGTCGCTGCCCAGACCGAGGAACGTCGTGCCCCGGACCACGCCTCCCACGACGACCGGTGCAAGAGGGGAGCTTCCGACTCCCATCGAGTAGGTCAGCGTCGGCGCAAAGTCGTTCTTCGCCGTCACGTGGTCGCGCTCCAGCGAATAGCCGCCTCCGACCGCCAGCCACGAGCTGACGTCGGCCCGCGCAGTCTCCGCCGACATCAGGCCCGACGCGACGATCCCCCAGCCGAATAAGCGACTTCGCACGCGCGAGCCCCTACCACGCGCGACGCAGGCGTCAAATCGCAACGTGCGGAGAAGCGATCGGCCGCCGCTGCACGCGGACTTGCCGGACTCGATCGATCACGATTTCGGCGACTCGGGCGTCGAACAGAAGCTCGTTGTGCCCGCATTGCGGCAGGACCACGACGTCGCCGGTCCCGAGACACGCCGTGCCCGGGCCGGGAACCACCGTATCGAGCCCGGCGACGATGGAGGTATGAGGGACAGCGCACGATCCGGCGCCTTCCCGCAGACGCTTGAGCAGCCGACTTTGTTCGTGCAGATCCGCCCCGACAAGCAGCTGCGGCACGGCCACCCCCGAAAAGGGGCTGGCCATCGAAATCGTGCGAGCGACGCGCCCGTGCCCTCCCATCTCCTGCACGTACCATCGAGCCACGACGCCACCGAGCGAGTGGCCGACGACCGTGATCCGGGCGCTCGCCGAAATGCGCTCGACGAGCCGCTGGAGCTGCCCGGCGATCCGACGGACTCCGACGCCGGGGGCGTGAGTGAACGTGGCGATCCGCGCCCCGGTCTCGCTTTCGAGGCGCGCACGGAGCGGGCGGAATACTCCGGCGGTCGCGCAGAAGCCGTGAACCAGCACGACGACGTCGTCGTCGGGACGAACGTCCGGCACGACGTTCGTCCAGTCGAGAGGGACGAGCGCCATCTGTCGCAAGAAGGCCAATCGCTCGGCTCCGATGAGGTCTACGAGATCGACCGGCGCCATTCGAGCGTCGAGGGTAAGCACGAATTGTGCGCGCATGGCGGACGGTCCGCCCAGGCCTTCGGGCATCGCCATCCTGTGACGACGACCTGGCCTCAGCGTTCGGCCGGACCTGCGGTGTGGACCGCGGCCATGCGCGTCCTGATGGCCGAATGCCGCCGGGCAGGTGGGGCCCCCGTCGCCGCCGGACGTCGTAGCTCTGCGCCCCCGTCGAAGGTCCGAGTGCGTCCGGCGCTACGCGGAGCTCGTGCGCCGGCGCGAACTTCGATATCCAGCATGACGTGGTCGAGCGCTCCGCCCAGCATTCCAGAGATCGTTGTCCGCTGAGTCGAGATGCCCGCTGGCCTGGATTTTTCGTTCTCTCGGACACGAGGAGCCCGCGAGCGGGTCGCCAGCCCGCCGTCGAGGGCCGGATCGAGGCACGATGAGCAGTGACAAGAACGTGGATCCGGGCGCAGACGGCCGGAAGTGGACGGCGGTGGAGGAAGCGGCGGAGTTGCTGCACGAGGAGCGCTTCCGCGAGGCTCTGACCGAGCTCCGCACCGTGCTCGAGTCCGACCCGAAAAACCCGTATGCCTACTATTTCCTCGGGGTCGCGTTCTTCGAAGTGGGAGAGCTCGAGGCGTCGCGCGATGCGTACACGGCTTGCCTCAGGCTCGCTCCCGCGCACCTTGGTGCTCGCGTGGCTCTCTGCCACGTGCTTCGCCTGCTCGGCGATACGCGGGGAGCGCTGCGCGAAGGGTTGGTCGCGCTCAGCCAAGCCCCCGAAGACCCGGATGCGCTCCACGCGCTCGGGCTCGTGTATCACGCGCGCGGCGAGGATGTCTCGGCGCGCAAATACCTCGAGGCGTTCCTCGCCACGGGTCCCGAGTTCGAGGTTGCGCTCGAAACTCGGGCGCTCCTTGCGCAGATTGGCGGGGCCGCCGAATCGGGTGAAGAAGAAGACGACGACTGAAGCGGAAAAGTCGGCTCGCGCAGCTCAGGTTGCGCAGTTCTCGAACACGAACAGAGCCGAGAGCTGGCAGCTGACGGCCTGCCCGCTGCTCGTCACCTTGCCGGCCTCCGTCGCATTCGGGCAGCTGATGCTGCCCCAGATTCGCCCGGGCTGCACGGGACCACCCGGCGGGTTCGCCGGGTAGGAGATCGAGCAGTCGCTCTCTTCATAGGTATTGCCCCCGCCGACGAAGGTGGCCGAGATGTCGGACTGGGCGCCCATCGTGGAGTCGACGGTTCCCGTGATCGTGAGGCTGCCGCCCGCTCCAGCCTGTTGAGAGTCGAGCAGCGCGCTGAGCTCGATGTTGTAGTTGCTGCCGCTCGCCTTTACCGAGCAGGTAATGGTCACCGTCCCCCCCTGGTTCGTGCCCGTCTGCACCCGCGTCGGATTGCTGCTGATCCCTCCGCCGTCCGTGGTGTCCGACCCGATCAAGAAAAGGCCCTGGTCTTCGACAAGGCAATTGGGCCCCCCGATGACCTGGGCGCTGACGTAGGCATCGGTTGCGGGCGCTTTGGAGGAACACGCAGCCGCCACGCTCGAGACGACGAGCGCGGAAGTGACGAGACGCAAGAAGCGGAAGGTCATCGGGGCAATCTCCGAGGGACTGGCGATGCGCCGCACCGCGCAAGGGGAGCACCAAAACTATACCGCACGAACGTGCGGTATAGCGAACGAACGTGCGACGATCGCAGCGGCGGGCTTTCAGGTGCGCGCGGCAGCCTCGAAGCCGCCCATGAGGTCCGCGACGAGGTCGCCGACGTCCTCGAGGCCGACCGACAGCCGAATGAAGCCGTCGCCGATGCCGAGTGCGCGCCGCGCCCCGGGCGTCAGGCTCGCGTGCGTCATGGTCGCCGGATGTTCGGCCAGCGATTCGACGCCGCCCAGACTTTCGGCGCAGGTGAAGACGCGTAGCGCCCGGAGAAAGGCGCTCGCCTGCTCCAGCGATGCGGCCATCTCGAAACTGATCATCCCGCCTGGACCCGTCATCTGCCGCGATGCGAGCCCGTACGCTTCGTGCGAGGGAAGCCCGGGGTAGCGCACGCGCAGCGTGTGCGGCTGCGCCTTCAGCCACTCCGCGACGAGCCGCGCACTCTCCACGTGGCGCTTCATGCGCACCGCCAGGGTCTTGAGCCCTCGAAGAACGAGGTAGCAGTCGAACGGGCTCGGAACGGCTCCGACGGCCTTCTGCACGAATCGAAGGCGAGCGGCGAGCGCGTCGTCGCTCGTCAAGACCGCGCCGCCAACCACGTCCGAATGCCCGTTCAGATACTTGGTGGTCGAATGCACGACGAGGGTGGCGCCGAGGGCGAGCGGTCGCTGGAGGACCGGGGTCGCGAACGTGTTGTCGACCGCGACGGGAACACCGCGGGAACGCGCTCGCTCGGAGATTCGCTCGATGTCGATCACCTTGAGAAGGGGGTTACTGGGTGTTTCGACCCAGACGAGGCGCGTGTTCGCCCTCATGTTCGACAAAGCGACGTCGGGATCGGCCATGTCGACGAACGTCGCCTCGATGCCGAGCTGAGCAAATACGCCATCGAAGATGCGAAATGTCCCCCCGTACACGTCGTCGCTGACGAGCACGTGATCGCCGGACCGGAGCGTGAGAAGCACGGCGGTCGCGGCTGCGCATCCGCTGCCGAACGCAACACCGTGCTTTGCTCCTTCGAGCGCCGCAAGGCACTCCTCGAGCGCGCTCCGCGTCGGATTGCCCGCCCGCGAGTAGTCGTAGCCCTTGTGCGCGCCGGGCCCGTCCTGGGCGAACGTGGTCGAAAGCACGATCGGCGTCATGACCGCGCCGCTGGCCGGATCGGGCGCCTGGCCCGCGTGGATGCAGAGGGTGTCGAACGATGCGCTCGAAGGAACGCGCATACCGGCGTTCGTACCACAAGGGCTCGCGCGAAGGGCGCGTGCTCGCGCAGGGAGCGAAACCTGGCTCTTGGCTTGAAAGCTGGAGCGGCGCGGCTATGGTCCGGCCCTCGTAGCGAAGCGCGGTGGCCGTAGCTCAGCTGGTAGAGCACTGGATTGTGGCTCCAGGTGTCGCGGGTTCGATCCCCGTCGGTCACCCCCAGAATCGTTAGATTTTTTCCCGTCGTCATTGGATGCGGGTTCCGAATGGGGCGGGAATTGGGCGGCTATCCCGGCGACCGCGAGCGCACGCTCAGCCGCGCGGTGGTTGGGACGCGCGTAGCGATCGGTCGTCGAGAGGCGCTTGTGGCCGCGCAGATACGCGACGCCCGT
>DASPUY010000160.1:0-17367 GCA_035622655.1 Polyangiaceae bacterium | reverse complement strand
GATCGTGGCCGCTTTCGATGCAGGTGCGACGGCCGAGGAGATAGTGCAGCAGTACCCGTCGGTCGATCTCGCCAGCGTCTATGCCGTCATCGCCTACGTGCTCGATCACCGCGCCGAGGTCGATGCGTACGTCGCTGACCGTCGCAATGCGGCCGACAGACTCCGAGGCGAGATCGAAGCGGCGCTCCCGGCCTCGGGCTTGCGGGCTCGCCTCTTGGCTCGGCGGTCGACGTCGGGCCCCGCGTGATTCGCCTTCTGGCCGACGAAGACTTCAACAACGATCTCGTTCGAGGTCTGCTCCGCCGAGTCCCGACAGCCGATCTCGTGCGCGTGCAGGATCTCGGCATGCGAGGTGCGACCGACGAGGCCCTGCTTGCGCGCGCCGCGTCGGAAGCCCGGGTCGTTTTGACGCACGACGTGACGACACTGGTTGCCCGCGGATACGAGCGCGTGCGCGCAGGCTTAGCCATGCCCGGCGTCATCGCAGTTTCGCAAAGGCTTCCTCCCAGCCAGGTCATCGAAGATCTGCAGCTCGCCGTGGAGTGCAGCACCGCCGCGGACTGGAACGACCGCGTGATCTACCTGCCGCTTCGGTGATGTCGGCGGAGCGATCGGTCTCCAAAATTTCTCCATGAACCCGGTCGATTCGAGAGGACCGGGCCGGACTCACGCGGACTCCGGCCCGGTTCAAAACCCCGTGGGATTCTCGAACTCTAGCGACAAAAGACGAGCGGCATCGCCATGTTACCGAATACCGCTTTTTAGAATTCAATTCCCGTTGGGGTCGCAAAAAAGCCAAAGGAATTGAACTAGTTCCTGCGTCAGTTTCGGATTCATCCGAAACCCAATCCGAAACCTCCGCGAGGTCGCCGGCGGTCTCTGACCAGAGCTCGGGCGGCAAGGGCGGCAAGGGCTCTCCGATGCGCTGGCGCTCGACGCGGCCGCGGTCGATGTACCCCTGCGTGGTGTTGAGGTCCGCGTGTCCGCCGTTCCACTGGATGAGGAGCGGTGCGTCCGCCCTAACCGCCATATGCGTGAGGCCGGTGTCGCGCAGGTCATGAAAGACGAGCATGCGCTCGAGCTCGTCCGACTCGTGCAGCGCCTTGCGCGTTATCCCAACCACGACAAGGTCGCGACGGAGAAGCTCTGCGCGGTCCTCGGGCGGCGGCATACGAAGCAACCGGCCCCCCTTCCCTTGCGGATGCTCGACCAGCCACTTCACCAGTGGAAGGAGGTTCGGCTCAATGTCGATGGTCCGCACCTTACGAGACTTCGGGCGTTTCGTCCCCGCGCGTCCCTTGCTCTTGCGGTCCGCCTGCTTGGTGATGTTGATGGTCTTGTGCGCGAGGTCCACGTCGCTCGTGGTCATGGCTTCGAGTTCACTGGCGCGCGCCTTTGTATAGATGGCCATCGCGTACGTCTGCCGTCGGTACAGCGGCACGGGCTCGGCCTCGCGATCAACCGGGATACCGCGCAGCAGTGCAAGGAGCTCGTCGCTGTAGAGAATCTGTCCCTCGCGGTCATCCCCCGCGTCGGGACCGCGAACGTGTTCGCACGGGTTGACGCTAAGAACTCGCAAGCTCGGGTCCTTGCTGCACACCATCTCGTCGAACGCATGCACGACGTCGCCCCAGATGTTCTTTGCGGTCGACGGCGAGATACCTGTGCCGCGTTTCGCGCCCGCTTTTGCCCACGCGACGATGGCCTTGTCGAGCCGCCGCACCACACGCTCGACGTCCACTCGCGTCACGACCCGTGGGTCCTTGGTCCCGATGTCGGGCGCAACCCACTTCTTGTAGCGGCCACGCATGTCGGTGACGGTCGCGCGTCCGAGCCGCTCCTTGTACGCGTGGAACCGCTTGAACCATTCGTCGCAGGTCTCGCGCACGCGGTCGCGAACCGCTCCCAAAGCTCGTGCTTCATTGCTCACGAGGCGAGCGCAGGCCCGAGCGGCGGCCTTGTCTTCTTCAGGGATGTTGGGGTCGAGATCGATCCACGGGCTGCGGGTGCCGTCCGAGAGGGTCAAGCGGACGTGCCAGCGGCCGCGGAAGAACTTCACCTGTCCCGTGGCTGGGCGCCCGCCACGCTTCGGGGATACGCTGCTCATGTTCGGACCTCTCTGTCAGGTTCGGGCCATGCCCCCGGCCGTTGGCGCGGCGCGGGGGCCTCTTTGTGTTTGTACGTCTGTCGTCGAACAGGGTCGAGTCAGCACGCTCGAACGACGGTCATCGGCTGGCGGCTGCGTGCACGATGGTTTCGGCTGCGCATTTCGGCCTCGCTTTCGCTCGGGACGTAGCCGCAAAGGCAGCATTGCAGCCACTCTTCGGGGCAGATGCACGTGTGCACCTTCACCTCTCGTCGTCCGCATCGCGGGCACGGTTCGCCCGTGCCGGAGCCCGCGCCCGGACAACGGCCATCGACGTGCGGCACCTCCGCCGCAGGGTGAGCGTCTATGCGTGAGCGACGAGCGGCCTGCCTCGCTTCGCGCTTCTTGCGTTGCCAATCCTGTCTGGTTCTTCGATTCATGGTGCACCCGTTGGGTGCGCGCCTTCAGGTGCTGGCGCGCGCCTCGCCCGTGCCGCAACGCGGCGGTCTCGAAGTAATTCGTCGACGAAGGCCCGAACGTCACGGTCGACCTGACCGGGGACGGCTCGCTCGGCTACCTCGAGGATGCCTACGCGTGCGTCGCGACCGTCGTCTGTCCCTTGGTCGCGAACAGCGTCCCATTCGACATCATGAAGGGAGCCAGTTTCGCGGATTGCCGGTTTCTCTTCGGGATGCCGGAGCTTCAGATTCTTGCGTGTGTATTCACCCCTGGCGCAGCGCATGCGCGATACGCCGCTCACGACGCTGGCACATCATATCGACCTCGACTGGCTGTACGAGGCATACCGGCGCACCCGCAAGGATGGCGCAACGGGCGTCGACGGACGGACCGCGGAGCAGTACGCGGCAGACCTGGAGGGCAACATCCAGCGCCTGCTCGACCGCGCGAAGTCCGGCGCGTACCGGGCGCCGCCCGTACGCCGTGCATACATCCCGAAGGGCAACGGGGAGATGCGGCCGTTGGGCATCCCCACCTTCGAGGACAAGGTATTGCAACGCGCAGTCGCCATGCTGCTCGAGGCCGTATACGAGCAGGACTTTCTCGATTGCTCGTACGGCTTCCGGCCCGGGCGCTCGGCGCATCAAGCGCTCGACACCTTGCAGGGCGAGGCGATGAAGATGAACGGCGGCTGGGTCGTGGAAATCGACATACGCAAGTATTTCGACACCATCGACCATGGGCAGCTACGCGAGGTGCTGCGCAGCAGGGTACGCGACGGAGTCATCCTGCGTCTGGTCGACAAGTGGCTGAATGCCGCGGTGCTGGAGGACGACGCGCTGAGCTTCCGGGAGAGCGGAACGCCTCAGGGCGGCGTCATCTCGCCGATTCTGGCCAACATCTTCCTGCATACAGTGCTGGACGTGTGGTTTGCCAAGAGTGTGCGGCCGCGCTCGCGCGGACGAACATCCCTTGTGCGCTACGCGGACGACGCCGTGATGCTGTTTGAATCCGAGGAAGACGCCCGTGGCGTCATGGCCGTGCTGCCGAAGCGATTTGGCCGCTACGGGCTGACGTTGCATCCGGACAAGACGCGGCTGGTGCCGTTTCGACGTCCTGCACGGCGGATATGCAAGAGGCCCGACAAGCCGGGCACTTTTGATTTCCTTGGCTTCACCATCCACTGGGGCAAGCTCCCCCATGGCAAGTGGGTGGTGAAGACGCGAACGGCAGCGGACCGCTTTCGACGGACTATCAGGAACCTCTTCGAGTGGTGCAAGGCCAACCGTCATGCGCCGCTCGAGACGCAGCAGAAAGTCCTCGGACAAAAGCTCCGGGGCCACTACGAGTACTTCAACCGTAGAGGCAACCGGCGCCGCGTCTGGGACATTCTCTACCGCACTGTGTGCGCGTGGTGGCACTGGTTGCGCCACCGCTCGCAGCGCGGACTCCCACCGACGGCGATGAAACGGTTGCTGCGGCGGTATCCGCTGCCGTCCCCGTGAATCATCCCGTGTCGCAAATAGCGAATACCGTGCCTCGAAGAGCCGGATGCGGGAATTCTGCACGTCCGGATCCGTGGGAGCCCCGGGAAGGCAACGACCCGGGGCGACCCGATCTTCGCTTCGCTCCGGGTTTCCACTCTCCCGCCGTCCGAAGCCCCTTCTTTGTTGTGCAGGATGCCGCGAAAGAAGGGCCCTTCACGCCACCCTTCATCGCAGCCTTCCAAGCACCCTTCACTCCCCACTCCGGCTGGCCATGCATCGCACAGTGGCTGGGCGAGCACGGCATCCCGATCACCGTCCGCCTTGCAGCACGTCCTTCGGCAGGTGAGGCAGAAGAACAGGAACGAGACGAAGGGCAAGGGCCTGCGGACGTCGACCGTGAGCAGCAGCCGTGCGCCAACGCACGTGGCGTACCCAGACACGATCGCGGCACGATCGCATCGCCGGCGGGCCGGCCGCCGGCGATGGCGCGCGCGAGAACGGGGGCTGATGGACGCGCTCGGGGAGATGCATGGACAGGTGTTGCGTCAAGCGCGGAGGGCAGCGCTGCCACCGATGGTGGCGTGCCCGGAGGGGGGTAGGAAGAAGCGCACGGAGCCCTCACTCGGGCGGCGCGGGAGCCGCTGGCGGCCCCGGGCAAGGAGGCGGCGGCGGCGCCGGCCTCGACCCCAGCACCCAGTTTTCCGTGGGCGGCGGCGGCGGCGCGGGCGGATGCGGCGGGGGCGGGGGCGGCGGAGGCGCCGGCGGCGGAGCCAGCGTCGCCGTGCTCGCCATCAATAGCTCGATCACGCTCACCGGCTGCACGGTGATCACAGGCGGCGGCGGCACCGGCAGACTGGGAGGCACGGGGCAAGATGGCCAGCCGGGTGGCCTCGGTGGCGGGTACGGGCCCGGCGCAGGCAACCAGGGGGGCAACGGCGGCAACGGCGCGGGCGGTTCGGGAGGCGCAGGCGGCACCGGCCGGCTCTCCGCCGGCGTCGTTTTTCATGGTTCCGCCCCTCCCATGATCCAGCGCTGCACCTTCATCGTCCGAGACCCCGGCCGCGGCGGCGTCGGCGGCCCGCCCGGCAGCTCCACTCAGCCCTGGGCCGGCCTGGCGGGCGCCGCAGGCCTCGACGAGTACGAGGTCTACGGCGCGAGCCTCGACAGTGTCAAAACCGCCTTGCAGATCTTCTGATCGCTTGGCGCGCGGAGCCATGCGCCTACGGCGCGTAGCTAAGCGCTATGCTTCGCCTGATTTATCAGCGCAGATATTCGACCCCTTCACAACGATTTCCGGCACGGCCGGTACTCGAGGTGGCATGGCATGACGCTCGAAAAATACGAACGTGAGCTTCGCGAGCCGCTCATCACCGCGGGGTGGATGCGGGTATCTCCACCTTCGATCGTCGCCTCGATCACGAGGGCCGGGGCGGCACTCATCCTGGGCGCAGCTTCTGTGGCTTGCGGCCAGGGCCAGAAGGGATCGTCTCAAGTCACGTACGAGCTGGCAACCGACGGCGGGGTGCTGTGCGGATCCTCATGTGACAACGTTACGCCGAACGGGACTTGCGTACTGGGCCCCACGATTTGTCCGGGCGCGGATGCGGCCCTCCTGTGCACGCAGGCGGATTGCGATATTCTCTCCGAGCCTGCGCCCCCCACGTGCCCCGACGGAACGTCTAGCATAAGCCCTTGCATTTACTTGCCGCTCATGGCGCAGAACGGTCACTGCGGCTGGGGCCCTTGGATTTGCCTCACGCCGGACGCCGCGAGCGGCGTCGCCGACGCCAGCGCTGGCGATTGACGAGCGGAAACCCGTCGACCGGTCTCGTTACGAGCTCGGCATTTGGCCTAGCACGGTTCCATCCAGCGAGCTTGCGGGCCGCTCGGTTCGTCTGCGATCCTTCTAGGGGTGCCGGGAATGAGGGCGGGCAAAGCGCGCGCGCAAGTAGGTCGCGGCGGCGATCAACACGAGCGCCCAGAGGACCGCGCCATAGAGAATCCACACGTCGCGCGGCGCGAGCCACTCGGAGGTTCGCGTCCAGTGGCTCGGAAAGCCAATCACAGGCGAATCGGCCGCAAGTCCGGCAGCCATTCCCTCGCGCGCCATGAGTTCGACACGGAACCGGTGGGCCGCCTTGACCTCCTTCGGCACGGTCAGCGAGAACCTCTTGGTCGCGTTGGGGGGGAGCCCTTCGGCGACCTGCAGGGAAAAGTTCGAATCGACGGCCGATCCGTCCGGAAGGAGAAACCGTGCATCCATGCTCAGATTCCTGCCGGTCGTCTCGTCGCCGTCGTTGGACACCGTGACCGGCACCGTCAGCCCTTCGTCCGACCGGACGGGCCGTTCGAAACGCACATCGATCTTCGCGGACTGGAAGCGGAGATCGGCGTCCACGCGGATGGGCGTTCCCCGGTCGCCCGCGTAGCGGATTGCGAAAGCCGTGTGACGCGAGACCGGCTCCGGGTTGTCTCGCACCGCTCGCACGTACTCCAGCGAAAGGCGCGCCATCTCGCCGGGTTCGACGCGCAAGGAGACGGGCGGAAAGCGAATCACCACCGAGTCGTCGGGGGGCGACTCAGGCGCCTGAGCCTCGACCCAAATCGCGGGCGCCGCCCCGGGCGCGTTCCGAACGAGGAGCGCGATCTCGCCCATGCGCCCCTGACCTGAAGGCCGAATCGCCTCCGCGGTCGCCGAGACGCGAGGCATCCCTTCGAGAGCCGGGACCACGGGCTCGAGGATCCCGTCTTCGCGGGGCCGGCGAATCAGATTGCCGTTTTCGCCGCGAAGGACGCGGTGCCCCTCGGGCATTCTCCCCCTCCATGCGACCCACCCATCCAGACCCGCCCAGAGCATCGCGACCAATGGCGCGTCCGGTGCGTCGACCTCCCAGATCCGAGTCGTCCCGTCCGCCGCGCCCGAGGCCAGCATCTTCCCATCAGGACTCCATGTCACCCGGGCCGAGGGGCCCTCGATGCGCGACAGCTCTCGACCGCTTTCTGCGTCCCAGAGCCGCAAGAAATGGATATCGCTGCTGGAGGCCAGTGTCTTTCCGTCGGGGCTCCACGCTACAGAGTATCCCTCGACTCGTCGCAACTCCCGGCCCGCTCCCATGTCCCAAAGACGGACCGATTGCTCCGTACTCGAAGCCACAGCCAGCATCTTTCCATCGGGGCTCCACGCCACTGAGTGTCCCTCCAGGCGTCGCAACTCACGGCCCGTTGCCACGTCCCAGAGAACGACTTTGTTGCCTGTGGAAGCCAGGGTATTTCCGTCGGGACTCCACGCCAGCGAGGTGACCCAGCTCAAGTGCGGCTCGAGCCGCCGCAGCTCGCGTCCGCTCGACACGTCCCACAGACGAATCGACTCGTCCCGGCCTCCGCCAGCGAGCGTCTTTCCGTCGGGGCTCCACGCCACATACATGGATCCTTGCAAGATTGGATCGGTGCCCTCACTGCCTGGATCGCCTTCGAGGCGCCGGAGCTCCTGACCGCTTGCCGGGTCCCAGAGGCGGACCAAATTGTTCATGCTCGCAGAAGCCAGCGTCTTTCCGTCGGGACTCCACGCCAGCGAGGTGATCCAGCCCGAGTGTGCGTCGAGGCGCCGCAGCTCGCGGACGCTGGCGACATCCCATAGGCCAACCAGCCCGGCCACACTTCCGGAGGCGAGCGTCTTTCCGTCGGGGCTCCACCCGAGCGAGCTTAGGCTGGAGTACCCGTAGAGACGCCGTAGCTCACGACCCGATCCCGGATCCCAAAAACGAACCGAAGCATCCCCGCTTGCGGAGCCGAGCATTTTTCCGTCGGGGCTCCACGCCAGCGCGATCACTGGTTCCGAATGCCCCTCGAGGCGCTGTGCCTCGCGCCCGCTCGCCACATCCCAGAGTCGAATCGAAAAATGGCCGTCGCTTCCGCAAGCCAGCGTCTTTCCATCGGGGCTCCACGCGAGCGAAGAGAACCAGCCCGTGTGCGCGTCGAAGCGCTGCACCTCGCGGCCGCTGGTCACATCCCAGAGCCGAACTGAGTGGTCGTCGTTTCCAGTGGCGAGGGTCTCTCCGTCCGGGCTCCATGCCACCGACCAGGTCGATTGACCCTCGATATGCCGCGTTTCACGAGCGCTTGCCACATCCCAGATACGAATCGATTCATCCGAACGGGAACTTCCTGAAGCCAGCATCTTCCCGTTCGGGCTCCAGGCCAGCCACCGGACCTGGTTCCAGCGTCGATCCAGGCGCCCCACTTCGCGATCATTCGCCAGGTCCCAGAGGTGAATAAACTCGCCAGCCGCCGCTGTCGCTGCGAGCGTCTTTCCGTCGGGGCTCCACGCCACCAAAACCATGTCCGAGCCTTCCGAGAGCTGGTCGAGGCGTCGGAGTTCGCGGCCGTTAGCTGGGTCCCAGAGCCGAACCGACTGGTCCATCCCTCCCGAAGCGAGCGTTTTTCCGTCGGGGCTCCAGGCTAGCGAAAGGACGCCTTCCGAATCGACGCGTCGCAGCTCGTGGCCCGTGGGCAGGTCCCACAGATGGATCCATGCGTTGTCGTAGCCGGCGGAGGCGAGAATCTTGCCGTCGGGGCTCCACGCGACGGCCCGCGAACCCATCGCCAACGCAGGAGCGGCGTCGAATAGCGGCTGTGCGCCCTCCCACCGGACGCCAAGGACGGCGTCCGGCTCCCCTTCTGGAACGACCGGCACGAGCGTCAAGCTCTCGACCGCACCCGCGGCGACCGTGCCGCTTCGCAGGGTCACGCTTGATGCAGTGGGTGCGGATTGAGCAAAAGCCGCGGACACCCACAGAACCACGGCGAAAAGCGTGAGCACCGGCAGTGCCATCGCTCCTTGGACCGGCCGCAGAGTCGCCCGGAATCGGCGGCCCGCCGCCTTGGCGCCACTTCGAACCCGGATCGATCGCAGCACCAAGTTCGGCGTCAGCGATAGCACGATGCCGGTTGCGGCAAACGGTCGCAAGCCGGCGTACTCGCACCCGCTTCGAGGCTCCGAGTGACGGCGGGGGCGCGTCCCACACCCTGCAACGCAAGCGTCTTCGCTCTACGGCCGATGTTTCTTCCAAGACGGCCCTCTCCTCTTTCCCTCTCCCGGCTAAGCCCGATCCATCGTCGATTCCAAGCTCGCGGCACTCTGCACCGTCGACGATCGTGCTCTGAGGCCACCTTTCGCGAGGGCCGTGCCAGCACTGCGCACGACATCATCCAAAAAAAAGACCACAGTCCACGCAACGACGGGCGGGCTCGAAGCGATGACTCCCCGAGCGTTGCCGCTCGGTGCCTTCTCTCTCTGCCAGGAGCGTCTTGTCCCATGATTGCGCATCCCATGATCCCCGCAGCGCGCACGTGCGTCGCCCCCATCACGCTTCCGCTGCTCGCCCTTGCCGCCTCGGCGTGCACCACGTTTACGCCGCACGTTGCGGCCGCACCCGACGCCGCCGGCGACATGGCCGACGCATTGGCGGACGCCGCCGACGCTGCGCCCGAGGCCATGGCGGCCGTTTGCGATCCGGCCGCCGACCCGACGCTCGCCGCGTGCCTCACCTCGGGCAATGGCCTCTTCGTCTCGACCACCGGCAGCGATGCGAGCGGCGACGGATCGCCGGCCCGTCCCTTTGCGACCGTGGGTCACGCTCTGCATACCCAGAACAACGCCGGCCGCATTTACATCTGCGGCGGCCAGTACACCCCGCATACGACCCGACGAACAACTGGGTTCTCTCGGTCGATGGCGTCACCAGCGTTACCCTCGAAAATGTTCAATTCGTCGCACCGACGCCGAGCGGCTCCGACAACGCGGGCAACGGCAACTCCAGCGTCACGGCCGTGGTCATCGGATCGACCGTCCAGTTCGTCGGCGACACCCTCACCGCGGGTCGAGGCGTTGACGGCACGCCCGGAGCCGCTGGCGAAGCCACCCCGAACTACGCAGCGCCGCAGGCGCCCGCCGGCACGTCTCCCTCCCTCAATGGCGCCGGGCTCGAAGAGCCGGGCGTGGGCGGCAATCAAACCTGCGCGAACCAGGATTCATCCGCCGGCGGAAACGGGGGCGATCAAGAGAACAGCCTTGGACCCCCGGCGCCGACCAATGGGACCGCCGTTCCTTTGCCGCCGCCGGTGACCGATGCGGGCGCGCCGCCCGAGGACGGGCTCGCCGGCGGCACCACCCTCGAGATGGGCCCCTCGGGCGATCCCGGCGCGACCGGGGAGCCGAGGCCCGCGGGCACCATGGCCACGACCCTCGGAGCGCTCACGTCCACCCCGAGCTCGGCCACCTGGGAGCCGACCACGGGGGGTGGCGGAGGCACCGGAGGCCCCGGGCAGGGAGGCGGTGGAGGCAACGGTCTCGACTCGCAGGGTCGCGCCTCCCCGGCCGGCGGAGGCGGCGCAGGCGGCTGCGGCGGGACCGGGGGTGGCGGCGGCGCGGGCGGGGGAGCCAGCGTCGCTGCGCTCGCGATCGAGAGCTCCATCTCTCTCACGGGCTGCACGGTGATTACCGGCGGGGGCGGCACGGGCGGAGAGGGAGGCACGGGCCAAGACGGTGAGGTCGGCGGCCTCGGCGGCGGGGGAGGCAGCGGCGGGGGCACGGGGGCGGAAGCGGTGGAAATGGCGCCGGAGGCTCGGGAGGCGCAGGCGGCACCGGCGGCCTCTCCGCCTCTCCGCCGGCGTCGTCTTTCAGGGATCGGCGCCTCCCATGGTCCAGAGCTCGACCTTCATCGTCAATGACCCCGGCCACGGCGGCGCCGGCGGCCCGCCGGGCAGCGCGTCCGACCCTTGGTCCGGCCTGCAGGGGGCCGCGGGGCTCGACGAGTACGAGGTGTACGGCGCGAGCCTGGACAGCGTCAAAACCGCGTTGGAGATCTTTTGATCGTGGCGGCCCACCCTACTCGCCTCGCTTCGATGAACACTTCGTGGCGATGACGCCAGAGCTGCGAGCGAGGCGTGGAAAGAGGGTGACGCTCGGTGAGCTCGAACGCGGTCGCCAGGATCGCGAACCGGACCTGGAGCGTTAGACGACCACGGCTGACCGCGACATCACGGTCATTACCGGCACTGGGTGGCTCACGCATCCGGCGCATTCCGGTCCTCGACCGCGTGGCGGCATGGTCCGTCGAATGCATGAGCATGAGCATGCTCGCTCTGAATCGGGCGCCGGCCCCCGCGAGGGCTGCGACCGTCATTCCACGTCCTTGTCGATTCGCAGCAGCGCGCTGGCGCCGGAGCATTCTCCTGATCGTTTCGCTCGCATCGGGAAGCTGCTCGCCAGCCAGCGACGGAGGCGCCAACGCGGCGCAAGGTACGGTCGTTTCGGTCGCGGTCCTCGCGGGGTCGGTGCCCGCATGCGCCCCCGAGTACGCTCACCCCAACGTGTGTTGCCAGTCGGCCGTCGGCCAGGCCACCGTCTGCACCGAGTCGCTGACGGCGCCGTTCACCCCGTGCAACTCAAGCGTGGCGCTCACGTATCCCGATCCGCGCACGTGCTGTCCTTTGGACGGTGATGGGACCTGCCTCGACGCGGACGCGGGTGCCGAAGCCACTGCCGGGACGACAACGTCGGCAAGCTGTGCGCTGCCGTGTTCCGTAGGGCTTCTTCTGCCGTCTGGCGACACCCCCAATTGCGCCGATGATCTGAATCCCGGCTGCGCCCTATGCTGTGATTTCGATACCTGCCCCATCTACGGCATATGCAGTTGCCCCAACGAGGTCGCTGGCTCGCCACCGTGTCAGTGCGCCGGGATCCCGACATGCGGCCCGTGTCCGTCGGGCTGGCAGGCAAGATTGGGGATCCCGGACCTTTGCTACCGCGTCACCGACGCGGGAGCGACCGAGTGTTTCTCGCAGGCAGGGTCGATCGCGCCGATCCAAGCCGAGGTCGTCTTCGGAGGAGAGCAGTTTTTCGCCGATGGAGGAACTTCATGCGGTGTGGCCGCGAGGACGGCCAATGGAGACGGGGAAGAAGTCTCGTGCAACTCCACGGAGTCTCCCGCATGCATCTGCACCAAGGATGGCGTGGTCGTTCAGACGCTTGCCACATCCCCCGGATGCCCGGGTGCGCCCCCCGTGCCGCCCTTTGATACGGCAGCGCTCCCGACGTCGATCTCCATGCAGAACGCCGACGTGGCGGCGATGATGAGCGCGTGCGGCTTCTCGATGTGAAAGGCCGCGGCAAACGCATCGCCTGGACCCCTCGCGCGGGCATACGTGGTGTCCCTTCGGAACGTGCACGCCATATTGAAGCACCACGGACCCGAATCATGTGTGCGAAGCAGGGATGTACTGCCAGCTAGCAACGGCCACTCCGATCGAGGCCGACGGGGGCCTTGGCACCGGACTCACGTTTTACTTCTGGGCCGCGGGCCTCGACGAATACGCGGTCTACGGAGCCAGTCTCGACACTGTCAAAACCACCTTGGAGATCTTTTGAGCGGTCGCGTCTCTGCCGGATAGGCGCGCGCTGCCGACCCGTGGCGATCCCAAACGGGACGCCCCGTGGCTTGGCACCAAACACTCACGCGCTTCGGTGGCGCCCGCGCGCGTCGCCGAGGGCGCGGGCGCTCGCGTTCGCGGCGCGCCTGCGTTGGCAGAGCGTGAGGGACGCGGCTGCAAAGCCCGTGAGCGCGAAGAAAGAGCCGTTGCGCGGCGGACCTGCGGCCAGACTACAGCCCTGCGCGGCCGACCCCGAGCTTGGCGTCGAAGCGGCCGCCGTCGTGGTCGGGGCGGTGGCAGTCGCGCCTGCGGCCCCTGAAGCCGACGAGACCGATCCACCCGGTCCGTTTGCGCCGCCGGCGCCGGGCACCAGCCCACCGCAGACCAACGTCCCGCCGCTCACAAGCCCGGCATTGAGCGCAAGGTCGACATTCGGGGGTTGGCACTGACCGCCGTCGCACGGAGGCTCGCTGCTGGCGTCGAGCGAGCTGGCGGCGCCGCCACTCGAACCACATGCGCAGCTCCACCCCGACGGGCAGTCGATCGAGGTGCTGCACGCGGATGTCGAATTCTGCTGGCACACGCGCGTAATGCCCCAGCAGAGGCAGCTCGTAGCCGCGTCGCAGAGCGCGGCCAGCGAGGGGCAGCCTGCGTCGTTTGCACAAGGTGGCGCCGGCGGCTGCGCCTCGGAACAGGGCTCGCTGACGACTTCGGCATCCGCAGGGATGCCGGCGTCACTGCCTGAGCAGTCGCACGCCTGACTGCCGATCACGCACTGAAAGCCTTGACCACAGTCGGAATCGGCGACGCATGGGGCTTGCCACTGCGGGACGCAGGCGCTGCCGCCGACGAGCGCTGCGTCGGGACCTGGCACGCATCGGACGTCAGTCGCGCAGTCGAACCCGCTCGCGCAATCGGAGTTGCTCTCGCAGGACCCGGAGACGCATAGGCCGCTTGGTCCCCCGTCCCCGCCGGAACACTGAAAGCCGAGGGGGCAGCTCGCGTCCGACGCGCAGGAGCGCGCCTCGGCGGAGTCTGCAGCACCCAGGGTCGCGGAGAAAGCGAGCGCCGCGACCACGGCGGTCGGCGCGAGACCAGTGAGTTGGAAATGAAACGAGTGGAGATGCATGCGAGAGCCTTGGGTGTGGCGCGCGCCACAGGGTTGGGAGGCCGCACGCTTGCGGCGATCACGAGGAGGCCCAGGACCACGAGGAGCACTCAAGGGTGGATCACGTTCGAGCCTCTTTCTCGAAGTCATGCCGGTTATGCAGAGGGCCTGCCACCGGTTCGCCGCGTTCCCCGGCGAGCTTCTTGGGTTCGAGACGGTGCCAGCTTGTGCCAATGCCCGTCGCGGCGGTCCGACCGCCCGAGGTCTCCACCGCACTCCATCGAGCCTGAGGAAGAGCATTCGAAAGACGCGGAGCACCCGCCCGAGCTGCGCCTCCGCGCGCGGAAGGCACTTCGCCTGGACCGCCCCCCGCTTGTCCTCCTCCGCGTCGGGCCTGGCCAAGTACGCGCGGAAGTGCGCTGCGGCTTCCACCGGCCGATTCGTCTCTAGCTCTGCCATAGCGAGATCCAGCAGCGCCACCGCCGCGGGATCCAGCGCATACGCCTGCGCAAAGGACTCACGCGCCGCCTCGTACTGCTTGCGCGTGAACTGCTCGGCCCCCGCGTGCATCAGCGCCTTGGCATCCCCGCCGTCCGCCAGCCGAGTTTCGCGCGGTCGGCGAACGTCTAAACGCGTCTAAAGGGCTCCAAGCTCACTTCGGGCAGCCGTTCCTGAAGCCGGGCCTCCTGGGCTTGCTCTTCCCCTCTCCCCTTTCTTTGAGTAGCCAGCGCTCATGGGTACCAAGCCGTCGCACGCGCTCACGATGCGCGATCGGATGAGCCATCTGACTTTCGAAGCGGCCTGCAAGCTCCTTGGGCCCCGCGGAAAACGCCTGATCCTCGAGGGCGGAGCGCTCGAACTGGAGTCGGCCGACGACCTGCGTGTCGGCGATCGCGAGGCGGTGATCGTCTGGGAAAGGAGCGACCCGGCCCGTCGAACGACAGCACGGCTCGAGCTCGACCCCTCGTTGCCTTCGCGGCTGCGAGCCGTTTGCACGTCGTGCGCCGGCGCGTGCCTGCACATCGGCGGGCTTCTGGCGCAGATCCTCGAAAACAAGAGTGGCCTGGGTCTCGCGGCGCCGCCCCCGGAGTCGTCCCTCGTGGCGGCCAACGACGATGCGGCCGTCGTCGAAGCCGCGCTCGCCGAGCGTCGCGAGCGCGCGGACGCCGAGCGAATGAACATCCGTTCGCGAGACGAGAGCCGCCCCTGGACCGACTACACTGTGACCAACCTCTCGAGCGGCAAGACGTATCGCGTCGCACTTCGCGGCGAGGAGCGCGGCATCTCGTACTGCAGCTGCCCGGATTTCAAGACCAACACCCTCGGGACCTGCAAACACGTCATGAAGGTCCTTGCCTGGGCGAAGAAGAAGTATCCCGCGAACGCGCTTCGCCGGCCCTATCGACGCCACCGGGTCACGGTCCACCTCAGGTACGACGGGCCGCCGGCGCTTGCGCTCGCGATGCCGGCGAAGGTCGAAGCCGACGTGCAGACCGTCGTGGCGCCGCTCCTCGGCGCAGAGATCGGCCCACGCGGGCTGCTCGAGGCGCTCCGAAGACTGGAGGCACTGGGCCAACCTTTCTTCGTCACCCCCGACGCGGAAGCCTTCGTCGCTCGGGCGCTCGAGCGCGAGCGGCTCGCCGCCGTCGCCGCCGAGATCCGAAAGGCGCCGGACCGACACCCGCTGCGCACCGCGCTCCTTTCGACACCTCTTTTGCCTTACCAGCTCGACGGCATCGCGTTCGCAGTCGGCGCGGGACGCGCCGTCCTTGCGGACGACATGGGGCTCGGCAAGACGATCCAAGGAGTCGGCGTGGCGGAGCTTCTCGCCCGCGAGGCGAGTGTCTCGAAGGTGCTCATCATCTGTCCCGCGTCGCTCAAGTCGCAGTGGCGGAGCGAGATCCGTCGCTTCTCCCGGCGAAGTGTCGCGCTGGTGCTCGGTCCGGCGAAAGACCGAGCCCGAGCCTACGCGGCCGACACCTTCTTCACGGTCTGCAATTACGAGCAGGTCCTCAAAGACATTCTCCACATCGAGCGCGTCCGCTGGGATCTGGTCATCCTCGATGAAGGCCAGCGCATCAAGAACTGGGAGGCGAAGACGAGCCGCGTCGTCAAGGGGCTGGCCTCGCGATTCGCGCTGGTCCTCTCGGGCACGCCGCTGGAAAACCGAATCGACGACCTGCACTCCGTCGTCGAGTTCGTGGACCCGCACGCCCTCGGTCCCCAGTTTCGTTTCTTTCATCGCCACCGCAAGCACGACGAAGACGGCAAGATCGTCGGCTACAAAAACCTGGATGATCTCCGCGAGCGCCTACGCCCCATCCTTCTGCGCCGGACGCGCGAATCGGTGCGGCTCGAGCTGCCCGCACGCACGACCGAGATCATCCGCATTGCGCCGACGGCGCAGCAGAAGGACTTGCACGACGCGCACATGAAGGTCGTCGTGCAGATCCTGCGCAAGCCATTCATGAGCGAGATGGATCTTTTGCGGCTGCGGATGGCGCTTCTCATGTGCCGCATGGCCGCAAACGGGACGTTCCTGGTCGACAAGGTGGCGCCTGGATGGTCCACGAAGCTCGAACGGCTCGACGAGCTTTTCGAGGGGATCGCCCGCGAGTTCGATCGCAAAGTGCTCCTCTTCTCGGAGTGGACCACGATGCTCGATCTCATCGAGCCCCTGCTCTCGAGGCGCAGGCTCGGTTTCGTGCGCCTCGATGGAAGCGTACCGCAGAAGCAGCGCGCCGAAATCGTCGCGCGCTTTCAGTCCGACCCGAAAGTGCGCTTCTTCCTCTCGACGAACGCGGGCAGCACCGGACTCAACCTCCAGGCGGCCAACACGATCATCAACGTGGACTTGCCGTGGAACCCCGCCGTCCTCGAACAGCGGATCGGGCGGGCGCACCGAATGGGCCAGTCGCGCAACGTCACGGTCCTTTTGCTCGTAACCGAAGAGACTCTCGAGGAGAACCTACTCGCAGCACTCTCGGCCAAACGCGACCTCGCGCTTGCCGCGCTCGATACCGATTCGAGGGTCAAGGAGATCGACGTGCGCACTGGCGCGGAGGATCTGAAGCGGCGGCTCGAGATCTTGCTCGGCGCGAAGCCCGACGCCCCCGAGGACCGCGTTGCGCAGGCGCGAGTCGATGATGCCGCCCGCGACGCGTCGCTCGCCGATGCGAGCCGAGCGCTGGTGCGCGCGGCCTTGGCGTTCGTGGCGCAGCTCGGAGCGGCGCCGCGCGAAGGACCGAGCCGCCTCAGCGCACTCTTCGACGCGAGGCTGCAGGCAGGCGAGGATGGCCGCGCGCGCCTGTCGCTCGCCTTGCCTTCCGAGCCGCAGATCGAGGCCCTCGCGAAGGGGCTCGCCGGGTTGCTCTCGGGACTCGCCCTTCGAGACGCGGCGCCGACGGACGGCGAGCCCATCGCGGCGCCGAACGGAGTGTAAAAGCGACGGCTGCAGTAAGCGCGGTGGTCGCGTGAAGAAGAGGAGCCGGCTATCGCACGAAGACGAGCCGATGCCAGAGGGCGACGAGTGGGTGGAGTGCGGGGGCCAGCGGATTTGGGCCGCGGGCTTCACCGAGGCTGGCTTTCCGTACGGCCTCGATGAACATGAGTTCCGCGAAGCCTCCGAGCGTTTCAGGCGGCGAGGCAGGTTGGGTGCGAGCGAAGCGGATTCTGCGCGCCGCCTTCGAGCAACGAGCCGGCCAAGGTGCGAGAGTCGACGTCGGGTACGTGAAGAAGATGGGCCGCGGCCTATCGCGGGAGATCTTCGCGGCCGAAGTCGAAGTGGTGAGTTCGCG
>DASPUY010000159.1:0-107276 GCA_035622655.1 Polyangiaceae bacterium | reverse complement strand
CGATTCCAACGTGGCGCGTGATTTTCCGGCCGATGGCGACGGTCGCTACGACCTTCGGATCCGCGCTCACGTCAAGGCGGACTCCGTCCCGAGGTGATGGCCGATGCGCGCGCGAACTTGGCCGCTCCTGCTCCTGCCGCTCGCCGCGTCCCCGTCTTGGGCTCAATCCACGACTTCGCCCCCGACCCCGGGCCATTCGGTCGAGTCGGCGCCTTCGACCTCTGCGCCGAGCTCGTCCGCTCCGGTCGCGCAAGCCGGCACACCTTCTTCGCCGTCGGCCTCCGCCGCGGCCGACCTCTTCGCGACCGTGCTTCGAGCTTACCATGCCGCTCTTCTGACCCGGCGGCTGGGCCGGCAGGAGATCCGGCGTGAAGACGTCGGGACGAGAGTTGCCGAGGCCGAGGGGCTGATGGCAGCAGGACGCCTGGACGAAGCCGTTGCACGCCTCGTGGAAATGGTCGAGCACCCGAGCTTCGAGCCGTTCATGGACTCGGAAGAAGGGCGAGCGGCTGTTTTCCGTCTCGGTGACGCGCTCGCGGGAGCCGGCATCGCTCAACCCGCCCGCGACTACTTGCGTCGTCTCGTCGAGGCCAGGACCGCCTGGAACGGCTATGGATCGGCGCAAGTCTGGGCGCGGCGCGCCGTGCGCCGCATCGTCGACGTGGCCGTCGAGACTCAGCAATACGGTGAGGCTGTGCGTGATCTCGGCGGCATTCCGCCGAGCGCGCCGGAAGAGGTCCGCGGTGAGCTCGCCTACGTGACGGGGCGCGCGGCAGAGGCGGCGCGAAACCCCGATGCGGCGCTCGTAGCGTACGCCGGGGTGTCGCAGCGATGCCGCTTCTGGGCCCAAGCGACGTACCTGTCCGCCCTGATCCACGTGGAGAAGGGCAACCTGAAGCGAGGGGAGGACTTGCTGTGCAAGGTCGCGGATCCGAAGCGCAGCGCGGCCACCACCCCCGTGCTTGCCGACGAGAAGTTCTTCGCCATTCGTGATCTCGCGCGCCTCGGGCTGGGCCGAATCGCCCACGAGCAGGGGAGAAACGACGACGCTCGCTACTACTACTACCTCGTTCCTCAGGACTCGGACCGCCTTGCCGAGGCGCTCTACGAGGCGGCCACGACCCGGTACGAAAAGAAGGACTACGAGGGCGCCCGCGAGCTTCTCGACGAGCTCGCAGCCCTCGGCGTCCACCATCGCTACGAAGACGAGGCCTGGGTGCTCGGAGCGTGGGTCGACCTGGCTCGGTGCCGGTTCGCCGATGCGGACCGGGAGCTGATCGAGTTTCTGGCACGCTACGAGCCGGTTCGAGACGCGGCGCGGCGCATCGCGCAAAGCGATGGGGCGATGCAGCGACTCCTGTCCGCCGTGCGATCCGGTGCCGACGCCGGCGGCGCGGAGATCGGGGGCGCCTCCCCCGAGGTGGTCCGGACGATTGCGGCGCTCGTGCGCGTCGATACAGAATACGACCGGGTCGTCCGCAACCGGGCGGTGCTCGAGCGCGAGGCTTCGGGCCTGGTGGTCGCCATGGGAGCACTGGGCGACATGCAGCGTGCGCTGGCGACCAACGGAGGTCTGCGGCCTGCATCCGCGGTAACCTCGGACCGTCGGGAGGCTTCGCAAGAGGTGCGGAACGCGGCCGATGGGATCGAGCAGCAAATTGCGAATCTGGAGAGCGCACACGCGAAGCCGGACGAAGTGGACCGCCTTCGGCAACAACTGGCAGCCGTCCGCTTGCAACTGCCGAGCGCGCCCGGCGCCGCCGGACCCTCCAGCGCCGCCGCCGCCGTGCCGAGGAGCGCCGATTTGCCCGACCTGTTCCGCGCCGACAGCCTGGAAGTCTCTGATCTCGAAAAACGCATCTCCACGGCGCGAGATGCTCTCGAGGACGCCGAGCGGGCGCTCGCCAAAGACGCACTGCGTCGACTCGATCTGCGCCTCTCCCGCTTGCTGCGCCGTGCTCGGCTCGGGCGTATCGAAAGCGTGCTTGGACGCAAACGCGCCCTCGAGGTCGAGGTGGAGGCGATTCGCCTGGGGTACCTGCCGCGCGACGCGGTCGATTCGCTCGACGCCGCCCGCTATCTCGAGGACAGCGAGGAGTACTGGCCTTTCGAGGGGGACGATTGGCCCGACGAGTTCGTCGGCGGTGAAGTCCGGTAGGGAACGCGGGCCGAATCGGGCACGGCCCGGTCCTGGGGGGGGAGCGCGCAGCCGCTCTTGTGGCGTCGCTCCCCTCTCCGCCTCACGGGACAGGCCGGTGGCAGGCAGGTCTACCGGGGTCCGGCCGTGCCGCAGACGCTCGGCTGGCCGCCGCCACCGCACGTCGCTGGGCTCTGGCACGTTCCGCACTGCAGCTCGCCCCCGCAACCGTTGCCCGCTGGGCCGCAGTTGTAGCCGAGCTCGGCACACGTGAGGGGGACGCACGCCGATCCGCACTGTCCCGGCTGCCCCCCACCGCCGCAGGTCTGTCCGGAGGGGCAGCTTCCGCAGCTCGCGATGACGTTGCCGCAGCCGTCACCCGCAGGGCCGCAGGAGATCCCCTGAGACGCGCACGTTTCGGGCACGCATTCCTCGCCGCCATCGGGAATGCCGCACTGGCCGGGTCCCGCCGCTCCACACGTTTGTCCCTCGGGGCAGCTGCCGCAGCCGCCGGCGATGAGATTGCCGCAGCCGTCTCCGGCAGGGCCGCAGTTGATGTTCTGAGATGCGCAGGTCTGCGGTACGCACGATCCGCCGTCCGGCGCGCCGCACACTCCCGACGTCCCGCCTCCGCCGCAAGTCTGTCCGGACGGGCAGCTGCCGCAGCCGCCGGCGATGAGATTGCCGCAGCCGTCTCCGGCAGGGCCGCAGTTGTACCCGAGCTTCGCGCACGTTTCCGGCACGCAGGCACCGCCGTCCGGCGCGCCGCAGACTCCCGGCGTTCCTCCGCCGCCGCAGGTTTCGCCCGTGGGGCACGAGCCGCAGTTGAGCGTGTCACCGCACCCGTCGCTGGTCACGCCGCATTGCAGGCCTTGCTGCGTGCAGCTGACCGGAGTGCAGTTCGTCGTGGGGGGTGTGACGCACGACGCCAGGTCGAAGAGCATGTACTCGAGAACCTTCTCCTGAGCGCTGAACTCGTTCGCCGCACACTCCTTCGGAAACTGCGTGCCGTTCGCGTTGCTGACGTTGGATACGTGGAAGTCGCTGTAGATCGCGTGGCCGCATTGCGACGTCGCCCCGACGGGCGTGTTGAACGTGAAGTGCTCGACGAGCGATTTGCCGTAGGCCGGGTTGGGGTCGGGCCCTCCATCCTTCAGCGTACCTTCGAACTGGGTCTGGTCCGTGCCGTCGATCCAGTCGATCGATCCGTTCGCGACGCTGTCGACGTCGAAACGCGGATTCGAGATGGCCACCTGCGGCGGATTGGTGGCTGACGCGGCGAATGCCGTCGTGTTCGGTACCGTGCACGTTCCCGGTTCGTCCGACAGGAGGCACAGGTAGTTGAGCCACTGGTAGAAGATCCCAGAGTAGAAGGGCGGCGAAACCTCCGGCACCGCGGTGCTGACGTTCAGGTTCCAGGTCACCGTCCCCGGATTGTCCTCGTCCTCGCCCGTTCCGAGGTCCCAGTTCGCGACCTGGTTGAATTCCCCGTTGTTGTGCAGCCACGAGTAGCTGTAGTGGGTCGCGAAGAAGTGACCCCCGTCGTTGGCGTACGTGATGAGATTGGCGAGCTCCGTCGCGGTCTTGGCCGCCGGCGCGCCCCAGCACGGGAAGAGGATCTGGTCGTAGTTCATGTACGTCCCGGTCGCGCCCATCAGGCTCGTTTCCGGATTCGCTCCGGCAACGGTCGCTCCCGGGTCGCCGCCGTTGTTGCCGGGGCCACCGGCATAGATGTGGATGCGTCCGGCCGTCGCTCCCCCGGGAGGCGTGTTGGACGTGAACTCGGCCTGGTCAACCCCCATCTTGAGGAGCACGCACTCGAGCGCGTCGACGTTGCCGGTCGACACCGCTGTCAGCGGAATGTCTCCCTGCGTGTGATTGTTCGGCAGGTTGAGCACGCCCACGGTCCCGCCGACCGGGGCGACCGCGCTCGTCGTGCAGGCCGTGGGTGTCGTGATCGTGAACTGGCGCCGCCAGCGCCCGAGCTGGATGACGAGCGGAATCGTCGACGTCGACGGGGTCGGAATCCCTGCAAGCGTGAACGTCCCGTCGAAGTTGGTGTACGTCGACACGAGGGGAGTTCCGCTCACGTCAGCTCCGCATTGCCGGCAGGCGGCGCCGGGCGTGAACGCCGCGACGGGCGAGTTCGGAATGTACACGAGGACGTTCGGCACCGGGTCGGGGGGGAACGGCACCTTCGTGGGCGCGTTCGGATTCAGGAACGCGGAGATCCCGGCGAGAACGGTTCCGGTGATCGTCGTGGGCGTGCCGCTGTCGCAGACCTGCTGGGCCTGACAGAGACCGGCGTCCCCCGCACAGGTGCGTCCGCACTGTCCCGGGACGCCCCCGCCGCCGCACGTGTCCGGCAGCGTGCACGTTCCGCACGGCAGCACGTTGCCGCAGCCATCGTCGACCGTCCCGCACGAGAACCCGACGGAAGCGCACGAATGCGTCGGCGTGCATAGATTGACTGTCCCCCCATCGGGCGCCGTGTACACGCTGCCGCCGCAGACTCCCGCTCCGCCGCCGCCGCAGAATGCGGGCAGGGCGCAGGTGCCGCACGACGGAATCAGATTGCCGCATCCGTCGCCCTGCGGGCCGCAATTGAACCCCAGCTGGGAGCACGTCTCGGGCACGCACGGCGTGAGGCTACCCCCGTCCGAGGCGTATCCGGTCGAGCCGCCACACACGTTCGGCCCCCCGCCCCCGCAGTACTCCGGCGCCGTACAGGACCCACAGGAAGCCGGCAGAGGATTGCCGCATCCATCGGTTGCGAGTCCGCAATTGAAGCCCTGCGAGGTACAGGTCTCGGGAGTGCACGGGGGAACGATCGTCGCCCCGTCGGCGCCCGTCCCCGTGTTGCCGCCGCACACGTTCGGACCGCCACCGCCGCAAAACTGGGGAGGCGTGCAGCTCCCCGCGCTCGCGTCGACGCCCGCATCGAGGGAGGTGGCAAGCGTGGTCGCTCCGCCGTCCGCCCCCGAGCCGCACAGAACGAGACCGCCGCAGCCGTCCGCGGCCCATCCGCAGTCGTAGCCCAGGCTCTCGCACGTCGCGGGGACACAAGGCGACGGCACGGCGCCGTCCGCCAAGGCTGCGTCCGCCCCTCCGTTGGGGGTCGTCCCGCACCGGCTGTACCCGCCGCCCCCGCAAAACTCTGGCGCCGGGCAGCTCCCTGCGTCGGCGGGGACACCCGCGTCGACGGACGTGGCAAGTGTGGTCGCTCCGCCGTCGGCTCCGGTGCCGCAGAGGATGACGCCTCCGCACCCGTCGCCGTTCCATCCGCAGGTGTAGCCGGCGCTCTCGCAGGTTTTCGGAGTGCACGTGCTTCCCTGGCCGGTCAGGCTGGCATCGCGGGAGATCGTACTGATCGATCCGGGCGTGCCGGCGTCGGAAAAGGTGCTGCCCGGAGCGCCACAAGAGACGACCACCGGCGCCACGCCGGCGAAGAGCACGAACAGGAAACCGAATTTGCCCACATCGCGCGTACGCATTCCGCGTTTTCTCCTCTACGAGTGCAAGTCAGCCGACGCGCCGGTTCTCATTCACCGGCCGGACGATCCGAACCGCCGTTATGTGCTACGGCGCAAAACCGACAAAGGACAAGGGCCCGCGAAGACGCTAAGGGGACGCGACCCAGCGCGGCTCTTCGGCCTGCCCGAACGCGTTCGACGCCGGATCGCCGCCGCTTGCCCCCCCACCCCCAGTCGAGGACCTCCGTCCGCGCATTGGCCCGCATTGGCCCCAGGCCGCACACTCTGCGGCGGGCTTTTTGTCGCCGCTTGCCGCGATTGGGCCCACAATTGTCCGTCGCGCGACGCTGGTAGTCGGCGGCCCGTCGGGAACCCACATCGCCAGGGTGCGCTCATCCCGATACGATGGGCAGGGCATGCTCATGCCAAGCGCAAACGGAGCCAGCCTCTTGGGTCTTTCGCGCTTCTTCGCACACGCACGAGTTTGCATTTTCGTTTGCGGCTTTGCTCATTTGGCGCACGCGGCTGAAAGCAAGAGAGCCGCGCAAGGCCGTCCTTCGGGGTCCGCACCGGCAGGGGCCAGCGCTCCAGACCCGACCTCGGGCGCCTCGGCTGCGGGTGGAATCCAGCCGGCTGCCGAGCGCATGGTCGCAAGCGCTTCCGAGCGCCCGCCGGATCTGCGTGTGTCGGCCCGGGCACGCCCCGGTGAACCGGCCGCCCCCTACGGGCCGAAGTTGTCCGACGCGCTCCGAGCTCGGCTGAAGGCGCGCCTCGATGCGCGTGTCTCCGCCGACGTTGCGAAGGAAAAGGACCTGCGCCTCGAGGCCATCGAGCTTCTCACGCGGTTCGTGCGCGAAGCTCCCGGCAGCGCTCGCGAGATGCCGGAGGCGCTCGTGCGTCTCGGCGAGCTCCAGTGGGAGAACGAGCGGGAAGCCTTCGTCGCTCGCTTCGAGGCGTGGGAAAGCAAGCCGGTCGATCAACGCGGACCTACTCCCGAGCTCGACTATCGAGTGGCGCGGGACCTCTTCGGGCGGGTCCTGCGCGACTACCCTTGGTTCGAGGACTTCGATCTGGTGCTGTACGTCGACGGCTTTCTCGCGTTCGAGCAAGGCAAGGAAGGGGAGGCGCGCGAGCGCTTCGAGCGCATCCTCGCCGAATATCCTCAGAGTCGCTTCGTGCCCGACGCGCATATGGCCAAAGCCGAGGCGATTTTCAGCGAGAAGTTCGATTACTCGGGAGCTCTGGCCGAGTACGAAAAGGTCCTGGCCTACAAGACGCAGATCGACCCATCGCTCTACGGGCTTGCGCTGTTCAAGAGCGCCTGGTGTTACTGGCGCCTCGGCAACAACGAAGAAGCGGCCCGTCGCTTCGTCGGCGTCTTCGAAACGACCGACACCGCAGTCGGGACGGGCCACAAGGGGGTCAGCGCGGCGGAACGCAAGCAGCTCGATGAGCTTCAAGGGGAAGCGCTCAAATACGTCGTCGAGGTCTTCACTGAGGACGAGAAGAATACGGCCCAGGATCTGTACAATTTTCTGTCGAAGATCGGCGGAGAGCGATTCAGCGGCAAGATCGTTCGGGCGCTCGCCGAGCAGTTTTACGATCAGGCTCACTACGAGCGCGGCATCGAGGCGTACGAGCTTCTCCTGAAGCTCGAGCCGACCGGCGCGGACGCGGGCCGATGGGTGCTGCAGATTGCGGCTGGATACGAGGCGCTCGAGGACTGGCCGCGCCTCAGGACCACCTTCGAGCGGGCCCTTGCGCAATACACTCGCGCAACGGCCTGGTCTCGGGCTCAAGCCGACGCGGCCGATGTCGATGCGACGACCGTTGCGATCGGAAAGGCACTCCGCGTCGACGCGACGTCGCTCCACGCGAAGGCGCAGAAAGACAAGTCGCGGGCCGAATTCGAGGGTGCCGCCGGCCTGTACGAGGTCTATCTGTCGAAGTTCGAGGGGGACGCGAACGCGTACGAGATTCATTTCGAGCTGGCGGAAATAGACTTCTTCAGGCTGGGAAAAAACGTGGACGCGGCCATCCACTACCTGGCGGCCGCGCGGTCGATCCCGGCAGCTCAGTCGGGCGCTTCCACGGCCGCCATGCGTCACGACGCGCTCTACAACGCGCTGGTCTCCCTCTCGCGTGCGATGGATTCGAAGGCTCCGCCGGGCGCAGGCAAGAGCGGTCCGGACCCTGCGGACCTTTACGCCGAGGCGCTCGACCTCTACGCGCAATTCTATCCGAAAGACGCCGAGCTCCCGGCCATGTTTTACCGCCAAGGACGGTATTTCTTCGACAACGCGAAATACGACGCCGCGGTCAAGATCTGGGGAATGCTCATCGAGAAATTTCCGAGCAGCGAGCCGTCGCGAGACGCCGGCGAGAGCATCCTCGAGTCGTTCTCGCGAGCGAAGAACTACGACAACATCGAGACGTGGGCTCGACGACTGAAGGCGCTCCCCGGCTTCAGCGCGACGAAGCAGCAAGAGCGCCTCGACGCGCTCATCGTCGTCGCGGTTTTCAAGCAGGGGGAGCAGAAAGCCGCGGCAGGGGACCACGCCGCCGCCGCGGGCGCCTACCTTCGAGCCGCGAAGGAGTTCCCGAGCGATCCCCGTGCAGCGCAGGCATGCGTGAACGCGGAGCAAGAAGCCAAGCTAGCCGGCGACGTCAAGACTCTCGAGGAAGCGGCTCAGCTCGCGATGGGGCCCCAGTACGCCGCCCGCCCCGAATCGCCGGTGGGCGCATGGATCGCGGCCAGCACGCTGCAAGCGATGGGCTTGTTCGGAGAAGCCGCGGACATCGCCGAGCGCATGGCGGGCCTGGGTGATCGCGACCATCCGAACTACGCGAAGTTCGAACACGAGAAGGACGCCTCGTACAACGCGGTGATTCTCCGTGAGGCGACGGGAGATCACGCGCGCGCGGTGGCGGACGGCAATCGGTTCCTCGCCGCGTACGGCGGGACGGCGGAGGCCGACGAAGTGGTCTTGCAGATGGGGCGTGCGCAGCAGAACACGGGGCACGCGAAGGACGCGGCCGATCTGTACCAGCGGTACCTCGCCCGCGCGAAGAACATCGATCGCCGGGTGCAAGGTCTGGTCCTCCTGGCTCAGATCGAGCTGAAGCTGGGAGACGAGCGCGCCTCGGCGGCGGCGCTGGATCAGGCGGTGTCGCTGGGCAAGCAGCACGCGCGTGACCTGGGGGCCGACAGCAAGTACGCGGTCGCCCACGCGCGGTACATGCAAGGCGAACGCGTGCTGGCGCGCTTCGAGCAAATTCGGATCCAGGGGGATGTCAAGCAGTTGAAGGCACGACTGCGACAGAAAGCCGACCTGCTCAAGGACGCCGCGAAGGGGTTTCTCGAATGTGTGTCGCTCGGGGTCGCCGAGTGGACGACCGCCGCGCTTTATCAGATCGGTCACATGTACGAGGAGTTCGCGAAGGCGTTGCGCGATTCACCTCCGCCCCCAGACGTGAAGACGGAGGACCAGAAGGCCGACTTTCAATCGCAGATCGAGGAATTCGCCGTTCCCATGGAAGAGCGAAGCCTCGACGCCTACGAAAACGGCTGGAAGCGCGCGATCGAGCTCGGCATCTACAATCAGTGGACGGCCAGGATGCGCGAGGCGCTCGGCCGCTTGAACAGCGAGCTGTATCCGCCCTTCGGCGAGACCGGATTCGAAGTTCGCTCGCAGGGTCCACTGCCGATGCCCGCGCTGATGGAGGCGCCCGCGCGTGCCGCTTCGACCCCGCCGGCACGTGGCGGCTCGACGCCCACGGCCGGTCCCGCCCGCGGCTCGTCGCAAGACGGAGCAAAGAGCGGGTCATGATCGTACGCCTCGCACCCATCGGCTCCGTGGGCGTCCGGTATGCGCGCGTGCCCGGGCTCGTATCCGTGGTCGTCTTCGGCGGGTTCTGCGCGCTCTCGCTCCCGGGTTGCGGTTTCGCCCCGGCGAGCGCGGCGCACGCGGAGGCTCCGGCCCGCCACGCGGAGGCGCCGTCCAATCCGGCCGCCGTCGACATGATGATCAAGGGGGTCCGTTCGGCGAACGAAGGTCAGCGACAGCAGGCGATCGATCTGTTGAGAGAAGCGGTGCAGCGCGATTCGGATCTATGGGAAGCGCGGTACGACCTGGGGGTCGTCCTCGCAAGCATCGGGGACCTGTCAGGAGCCGAGGAGCAGCTTGCGTCGGCCGCGAAGGCGGCACCCGACGCGCAGGACGTCGCCGTGGCACTGGCCGAGGTCCGCCGGCGTCGGGGCCAGCACAAGCTCGCGGCCGAGGGGCTCGCCGACTTCGTACGCGATCACCCTGCGGGCATCACCGCGCGCACACTCTACGTCGCGGCACTGCGCGAAAGCGGCCAGCTCGAGCAAGCCATCCGTGAGGCGAGGGAGGTCCTGGTTCGGAAGCCGGCCGATTCGACCGCGCTGGCGGAGCTGGCGCTCTCGTACCTCGCCAAGAGCGAGAAAGAGACTGCGATGCTTCTCGCGAAACAAGCCGTCGACGCGAGTCCCAACAGCGCGGTGGCCCACCGCGCAACCGGGCTGCTCGATCTCGCGAATGGCGACGACGCCGCGGCCTTTGCCGAGTTCCGCAAGGCCGCGCAGGCCGATCCGCGTGACACGACCTCGCGGCTCAACATGGGAGCCGTGCTCCTTCGCGCGGGCGCGTACGAGAAGGCCGAGGAGCAATACCGCGAAATCCTGAGCGTGTCGCCGGACGATGCCGAGGCGCAGGTCGGCTTGGCTGCCGCCCTGCGTGGTCAGGGCGATGCCAAGCACCCCCAGCGATTCGCGCAAGCGCGCGACGTTCTCGAAAAAGTGTTGCGCGCCGACGCCCACGACACGGATGCGCTGTTCAACCTGGGCGTCCTGTACGCAGACTTTCTGAACAAGCCGGCGGACGCCTCGCCGCTGTTCAAGAGGTTCTTGGCCGACGCCCCGAGCGACCATCCCCTGCGAGCGCGCGCCGAGAAGTACGCCATGGCGACGAGCGCCGCCCTGTCGACGGCGGGTCAGGTGGCGGCGGGGGGAGGTGCGTCCTCCTCGCCAGGAGTGGATGCGGGTGCGGCAGGGGGCGCGGGGTCAAGCGGCGGGGTGCGGCAGAAATAAGAAGTCAGCATGGCCGCCGAGCAGCGGTACACTGTCTTGCGATGGGGCCCCTCCGTGTCGCGCCGCCGCTGACGCCGCCGGAGGCCGAAACACCCAGGGTCAAGTCACGTCCTCGCGGCCCCGCTCTTCTGCTCGCGCTCGGCATCCCCGCGATCGTGGCAATCGCCGGCGAAGCTGCGGTCGCCGAAACGAAAAAGACTTCTCCGCCCGCCTCGCGTCCGGTCCGTGCCTCGGCGCGCCCTGCCGCACCGAAGGCTGCGGGCCCGTCGGCCGATGGCGGTGCATCCTCGTCGCCGTCGCCCTCGGCATCGCCGACCACGTCGTTGCCTGCGCTCGATGCGGGCGTCCTCGAATCGAAGGTGCTCGACGGCGGCACGCACGTCTTCAAGTTCAGCGAGCTCGATATCGAAGGACGGCTCAAGAGCCCCCAGCTCGTTTACTTCTTGCGGCGCGTGCGAGCCGAGTTCGCTGCCGGCGATCTCGGTCATCGCACGTTCATGCGTGAGATGTCCGAAACACGAAAGGAACCGAGCTTCTGACATGAACCAGGCGGTCTCTGCGCCGATCCTTCGCGTCGCCGCAGCTTGGGGAACGACGATCATCGGAGTCAAGCTCCTCGAGCGCGGCGAGGATTGCCTTCTGGGTGAAACGGTGGGGGCCCTGTCGGCGATTCCCGATGGAGTGGATGCCTCCGCCAGGCCCCTGCGCGCGGTCGCGGGCGGGTGGGAGCTCGATGCTCGCGGGGCCGTCAGCGGCGTCGTCTTGCTGCGGGGTCGCGAGGAGAGCGTCGCCGGCCTGAGTCGTGCCCAGGCCCCGGTACCCGTCTTGCCCGGGGACCATGGTCTCATTCAATACGGGCTCTTCTCGGTATTTTTCCAGTACACGGCCCCCGCCCCCGCCCTGACGAAGCGACGCTCGCCGTTCATGGTCCCTCTCGTGATGCTCGCGCGGCTGCTCTCTCTCGGCGACCCGCTGTCGGGGCTCTCGCTCTTCTCCAGCCTCGTCCTGCACCTGGGGATCATTGGGCTTCTCATCGTGAACTGGACTCCCCCGGACTACCGACTCCCGCCGGAGCTCGTCAGCCCCGATGACTACGCGGAGCGATTTGGTCTGAAGCGCGTGCTTCCGGAAATGGAACCGGTCAGCGCGGCCAAGGACAAAGGTTCTTCAGCGCCCAAGGGGCCCACGGACCGGGGCGCAAAGGACGTGAAAAAGCAGGGAGGCGGGCAGAAGATCCAGGGCAAGGAAGGGACCGCCGGGCTCAATGGAAAGGAAGAGCACAACGAGCTGCCCGGCGAGATCAAGCCGACGACGAACTACGGTGGACTGAGCGAAGCATTGGCCGACACGGGCACCGAGATCAAAAAAACGCTCAGCGAAATCCAGACGGTCGCCGACGCCCTGGGCGGTCTCAACTCGGCCAACATCGTGCTTGGCAGCGGGCCCGGCACCGGGCTTCACGGCGTGGGATCAGGTGGCGGTGGATCGGGGGCCGGCGTGATGTTCGGGTCCGGCGTGCTGCGCACAGGGTGGGGAGCCGGCATCGGCGGTGGGTTCGGGAGCGGTGGGGGACATGGCCCCGGAGGCGGCGGCAGCGGGGGCAGCGGCACCGGTGGAGCGGGCGGGGGTGGCGGCGGAGGCCCCGGCGAGCACGGGGTGCAGGGCAGCGCTGCGGTCGCGGCGCATGGCGGCCTCAGTCCCGAACAGATTCGTCGCGTGGTGTTGGCGCACCGGGGCGCCCTGCAAGCATGCTACGAAATCGAGGCGCAGAAGGACCCCAGCCTGAGAGGAGGGGTGACCGCCTCCTGGACGATCGATCCGGCCGGAGCCGTCACGAGCGCAGGACTGGCCGGGTCGACAATCCACAACGCGCGCGTCGAGGGTTGCGTTCTGCGGCAAGTGAGAACGTGGCACTTTCCCTCGAGCGACGGCGCATCCCAGGCGACCTTTCCCTTCTCGTTCGGCATCGGCCGCTGACGCGCCGGCCGAGCTTTCGCCATCGGCCGCCGACCGCGCCGGCCGGGCCGCATGCGCGCCGCGCGCGGACGCGAAGTGGAGGCACGCGCGCGCCGCCCGCGTTTTGTCCTCGCCGCGGCCATCGCCGACATGGCATGTTCGAGGCGCCGAGTCCGAGGTTTGCGGCCGCGTGGGTAGAGCGACGACCAGACGACACAAAGTGACGGTAGTCGGCCTCGGATCCATGGGCTGCCGGCATGCCCGCGTCCTGCACGGCCTGTCCGATCGGTTCGATCTGGTCGGGGGGTTCGACGTCCGCGGCGACGTCGAACCGGCGAAGTACATCGTGGCGCTCCGCAGCGAGGACGAAGCCATTGCTCGTTCCGACGTGATCGTGATCGCCACTCCAATCGAGACTCATGGTTGCGTCGTCTCGTCCGCCCTGGCGGCAGGCAAGCACGTTCTCGTCGAGAAACCCCTGTGCGCGACCACGGCAGAAGCCTGCGCGGCCGTCGCCGCGTCCAAGTCCGGAGGTCGGCTGTTCGTCGGCCATTCGGAGCGATTCAACCCCGTGGTCCGCGCTCTTGCGCGGCTCGTTCCGAGGAAACACGTTCTCGCGATCGATCTGCGGCGGGTGGGCCCTTCGAGGCCCAGCCGCCACGGGGTGCTGCTGAACCTGGGGGTTCACGACCTCGACCTGGCGGCGTATCTCGGAGGCTCCGTGGCTTTGCGCGCGGCCGCCGGAGCACGGCCCGGGGATACCGGCAGCGAGGACGTCGCGCACGTCTTGCTCACGACCGGGTCGGGAGCCCTCGCTCACCTGTACGTCGACCGCACCATCGTCGTGAAGCAAAGGAGAATCACGCTGACGACGCATCGTTGGCGGTACGAAGGCGACCTGCTCGCACATCGGCTCGTGCGCGTGAAACTGTCCGACTCGACCCGAACGGATGTCCCTCTGACCCTGGAGGAGCCGCTCGCCGCTCAAGCGGTCGCTCTGGCCGATGCGCTCGATGGTCACGCCTCGCACGAAATCGCCACGGGCGCCGACGGCGCCTCGGCGGTCGCACTCGCCGAAGAGGCGGCCGCCCGCTGCGCCTCGATTGCTCCGCCGCCCGTGAGGATCCAGCCCTCGGGCTCGGCCGGGGAGCTGGGCGCACCGCGGTAGATCGTCGGGGCCACGAAACATCGCATCACGGCGCGGCGCGCCCGATGGCACACCCCCGGGCACGCCGTCGCGGAAAAGTTGTCGGTGACGGCGGCCGCTGGTAACCCCCAGATATGGCTCGCGGCGACCTTCCGGAACGCTTCCGCCCGATGCTGCGCGCCGGAACCCCGCGTTTTTCGCGCGATGCAGCGCAGCGCCCCATCCTGGTGTTCGAAGACGTCTACAAGTCGTACCGCCACGGCGCTCCCGTTCTGCGTGGGATGAGCGTGACCATCGAGCGCGGAGAGTTCGTCTTTGTCACGGGACCGAGCGGCTCCGGGAAATCGACACTTTTGCGCCTTCTTTATCGCGGCGACACGGTCGACGACGGCAGGATCCTCTTTCTCGGTCGGGACGTCGCCCGATTGCGTGAGGATGCTGTGCCCTTCCTGCGGCGCAATTTGGGAATCGTGTTCCAGGATTTCAAGCTCGTTGCATCATGGACGGCGTTCGAAAACGTCGCCGTGACGCTCGAGGTGCTCGGGCTACCGCAGCGGCTGATTCGGGCTCGCGTGGGCGAGGCTCTCGAGCGCGTCGGTCTCGGTGGACGGGGTGACGATCCCGTCTCGGTGCTTTCGGGCGGCGAGCAGCAACGCGTCGCCATTGCCCGCGCCATCGTGGGGGAGCCAGCGCTCATTCTCGCCGACGAACCGACCGGCAATCTCGATCCGCAGCTGGCCATCGACGTGCTCGGCCTCTTCGAGGAGATCCACGAAAGCGGCACGACGGTGCTCTTCGCCACCCATGATCGCACGCTACTGGAGGTTCAGCCGCGGCGCGTCCTGATTCTCGACGAAGGCAAGGCGGTCGACGTTCCGCAGGGCATTTCACCAGACGAGTACGACAACCGCCTGCCGCTCTGAGCACGCCGGAAGGCCGCACACGGAGGAGAAATGTTGTCCGGCAGCACGACTCGAAGGGCGAAGCGGGGCATGCTCCGCGAATGGCGCCTGCACGCGCTCAGCGTCTTCTCGCTGGCCGTCGCCTTCGTGTGTCTGGGTGCGGCCCTGCTGGTGGTGGCAAACCTCCGAGTCTGCGAGCAGCGGTGGAGAAATGCCGGTCGGGCATCGGTCTTCTTGAGGGACTCGGCAAGTCAGGACGACGTCGATGCGCTCCGGGCCGCCCTCGCCAACGTGCCGGGGGTGACCGGTGTGCGGTACCTATCGAGCGGTGAAGCCCGAGCGCAATTCGCTCGGGAGCTGGACGGCAAGAGCGAGCTGGTGGGCCTTCCGTCCGAGGCGTTCCCGGCGTCGATCGATCTCGACGTTGCCCAGGACATGCCCGAAGCGGATCTTTCGGACATGGTGGCAAAGGTCAAACGGTTGTCTGCCGTGGACGATGTCGAGACCTACCAGTCGTGGACCAAACGGCTGGCGCGTCTGGTCGCGGGCGGCGTGACCGCCTCGGGCCTGCTGGCGCTCGTCGTGTTTACAGCGGTACTTGCGGTCGTCGGTTCCACCATGCGGCTCGTGCTGCAACGGCGTCGGACCGAGGTGGAGGTGCTCAAGCTGGTCGGCGCAACCGATGGTTTCGTCAAGAAGCCGTTCGTCCTCGAAGGGGCGATCCAGGGCGTCCTCGGAGCTGCAGGCGCCGTCGCGATCCTCGGTGTTCTGTTCGCCGTCGTCCGGGGCCGTCTCGATGCCGACCTCGCCGCGCTGGTCGGCTTCGAGCCGACGTTCTTGCCGTGGCCGCTCGTCGTCGGCATGGTCGCTCTGGGGGCCGTCCTTGGGGCGACCGCCGCGCTGGTCAGCCTGCGAAAGCTGGTGGCCGTGTGAAGCCGTCCTCGAGTTGGTCGGCGCTGACGATCGCCGTCCTGTGTGCGCTCGGGAACCCGGTCTCCGCCGAGCCCGTGGCGCCGGGGACGGTCGAGCCGGGGGTCGCATTGCCATCGGATCCGAATCTCGCGATCGTGGCGCTGGACCGGCACATCGCCGACCTCGACGGGGAGCGGCGCGGAGACGAGGCGGAGCTGGCGCGTCTCGGAGACGATGTCGGTCGTCTGCATGCGCGCGTGCTGGCACATGGAAGGGCGTACTACCGCATGACGCGGGCCGGACTGCTCCCGGTGGGTGGCGGCTTTGGAGCGCTCGTGGACTATGCGATGCACGTCGAGCGAGCCCGACGCATCGCCATCGCCGCCGTTCGAGAGGAGCGCCGCGTTCTCCGGCGTGCCGATGAGCTGAGGAGCGAGATGCAGCGGCTGGCGCACGATCGGGCGGCGCTGACGGCGCAGCGTCAGTCGATCGATTCGGCGCGCGCGGCGATCGAAGACGAGCGTCGGCGTCAGATGGCGTTCGACCGCGCGTTCGAGAGGTCGACGGGCGCTGGCGACGAGTACGTCGCCGTGGTCGGCAGTCCGGGCTCGCCCGAGATGCCCGCAGGCGGTTTTGCTTCCGCGCGCGGCAGGCTGCTATTTCCGGTGGTCGCCCGGGGGGCCGACGTGCGTCCGGCCCAGCGGCAGGGCATAGGACCCGGCCTCGAGATCCACGCCGCCGCGGGATCCGTGGTGCGGGCCGTCTTCGCCGCACGAGTGGCATTTGCCGATCGATACGGACCGTACGGCCGTATCGTCATTCTCGACCACGGCGATCACTACTACACGATCAGCGGGAACCTCGATGCGATCGACGTGAAAATCGGCCAGGACGTGGGCGCCGGCGATCGGCTCGGCACCGTCGCCGACAACGGCGCGGGCGCGATGCTGTACTTCGAGGTGCGCCACGGGTCGCAAGCCGTGTTACCCGCTCCCTGGCTCGGCTTGTGAAGCCACCTCCGGAGCCCGATCGTTCGCGGGGGCGGCGCTGCGAAACGTCTGCTTGAGGGCCGCGTAAATCTGGCCCCGCAGCTCGGAGACGCGCAAGAGCGCGGCGCGTTCACGCGGGCGCGGGGCGTGTCGCACCGCGCGAAGGCCCTCGCCGCTCGTCGCCTCGGAATTCCGTGTCCACGCGCAGATCGTCCGCACGTCCGGCACGATGCCCGTGCCCAGGGCGGCGAGGGCGGCCGCGCCCAGCAATGTGCCACCGGCGCCGGGGATCCAGGTGAGCGGCAGGCCGAGGGCATCGGCGAGCGTTTGCCTCAGCAGCGCGCTTCGTCCCGCTCCGTCCACGACGACGACCTCGTCGAAGCGCGTGCCTCGCTGCTCCGCGACCGCGAGACTCTCTCGAAAGCCGAGCGCGATCCCCTCGAGCAGAGCACGGTAAAGATGGGGGCGTCCGTGCGACAGGTCGATTCCGAAAAAGACGCCGCGGGCATGCTCGTCCCAGATCGGGGTCCTTTCGCCGCGAAAGTAGGGGAGAAGTATGACGCCGCCGGCCCCATCGAGGGTCGCGGCCTCGCGATCCAGCGTCTCGTGGTCGACACCGCGCGCGCACGTACCGCGAAACCATTCGATTGCCGCGCCGCAGAGTGTTCCGCCGAGAGCGAGCCAGCGTTCGCAACCGACGTGATGGCTGTTGACGAGACGGTCGTCGAACTTCGCCTCTTGCATCGGCATGAGGAGGTTGCCCGCGGTTCCGAGCATGAGGCATGCCTGTCCCTCCTCGACGACACCTGCCCCGAGCGCGCTGGCAGCGAAGTCGCCGCCGCCGGCGACGACGGGGGTTCCCTCCCGAAGGCCGAGCGCCCGGGCGGCTTCGCGGGTGACCGCGCCGACGACGTCGTGCGCTCTCGCGATCGGCGGCAGCAGCCGGACGTCGAGTCCGGCCGCGCGCGCCCCTTCCGGCGACCAGTCACCCGCGCTTGCATCGAAAAGCGGCGCGCTGAGCATTGCCGTGGACGGATCGCACCGTGCGGATCCGGTCATGCGCATCACGACGAACGCGTGCGATTGGAGCACGGCGGCCGCATGATCGAGGACCTCGGGCTCGTGGGCGCGTAGCCACGCGATCTTCGGTCCGAGATAGTAGGGATGCATGCGGTTGCCCCCGAGACGCTGTGCGCGTCCAGGACCAAGGGCGACGTCGAGCGCGCGAGCTTCGCTCGTCGCACGAACGTCGAGCCACAGCAGGGCAGGTCGAAGGGCCTTTCCGTCGGCATCGACGACGACCGCCGTCGGGGCCTGCCCGGTGACCCCGATCCCCTCGACCGACCCGAGCGACACGCGCTCGCCGACCCGCGCGACCACCAGGCAAACGGCGCTCCACCAGTCCTCCGGGTCGGCCTCGGCGCGGCCGGCAGCGGGTACGCGGGGCGAGCATGCCTCTGCCGCCTCCGCGACAATTCGACCCCGCTCGTCGACGACGGCGGCTCGTACCCCGGTCGTCCCGATGTCGATTCCGAGCAGCAGGCGCGACATCGCGCTCAGCCGGCGGCCCGCTCGACGATTGCCATGACCTCATCGTCGCTCAAGATCCGCCGCGTTTCTTTTGCTGCTTGAAGCACCGCTGCGACGGTGCCCTCGGTCGGGTCGATGTTGCGCTGTCGAAGCCAGTACGTGACATTCGAAGCGCCGCTCATGAACCCGATGGCAATCTCCTGTTTGCGCCCGAACATCCCCGCCGGCACACCGCTGTAGACCCTGTCGGCGAGGGATCCGTCGCCCTTTTGCAGGGCCTTCACGATCGCCGCCGCATGCACCCCGGTCGCCGTCCTGAACGCATCGCGTCCCGCGAGGGGGTGATTGGGTGGGATCTGCCAGCACACCGCCCGAGCGACGGTGTCGCAGTACTCGACGAGCCTCGTGAGATCCCGCTCTTCCGGCAGCCTTCCGAGCAGACGCAGGTTGAGGAGCAATAGCTCGATCGGCGCGTTCCCGGCGCGTTCGCCGATCCCGAGCGCCGTTCCATGGACGCGGTCCGCGCCACACTCGAGCGCGCAGAACGCATTTTCCAGCGCGAGCCCGCGGTCGTTGTGTCCGTGCCAGTCGATCCCGACGCCACTCGCGCCGGAGCTCACGACGATGCCCTTCGTGAACTCGATCAAGTTGCGCACTCCGTCGGGTGTTGCGTGCCCGACGGTATCGGACAGCACCAGGCGCGTTGCGCCGTGGTCGATCGCCGTCCGGAACAACGGCGAAAGCACCTCCGGCCGCGACCTCGTCGTGTCCTCGGTGACGAACGAGACCGGCAGGCCAGCCTTGATGGCGATGTCGATGGCCTCGGCGCTGCGGCGGGCGATGAGCCCAACGTCCCACTCTTCGACGTACTGGCGGATGGGGCTCGAACCGATGAAGGCGCATACCTCCACGCGAACGCCGGTACGGTGCGCGATCTCGATCATCGGAGTGATGTCGGCGGCGACGGTGCGGCCGGCCGTCGAAATTCCGATCTTCATTCTGCAGTCGGCGACCTCCTTGCAGAGGCGCAAGACGTCGTCGAACGCGCGCTTGCTACTGCCGGGCAGTCCGAGGGTGGCGTTGTCGATCCCCAGATCGTCCATCAGATGGAGAATGCGCAGCTTGTCGTGGATGGTCGGGTCGACGACGCTCGGATTCTGCAGCCCATCGCGCAGCGTCTCGTCGAGGACCATGAGCGCCCGCGAAACCGTCCGCCCCTGGCAATTCACCTCGTTCCAGTCGAAGGCGAAGTCGCCCGCTCCGTCCGCATCCGTGGGAAGCCCGGGCATGCGCGCAAGTATAGACCCGCTCCGTCGGCTCGAGGCCCCCGGTGCGGCGGCGCGTCAGAAATAGATGACCATGCCGCCGGTAATGAGCCCGCCGCCCGACGTGTTGGACGTGCGGCCGTAGGAATCGATGAACTCGGGCTCGGAATCGGCCTGGTCATCGATGCGCGTGCGAATGAACCCCCGCAGGTCGACGTTCAGCGCGATCGCGCGCGTCAGCCTCAACTCGAGCCCGCCGCCAATCTGGCCGCCGAAGTACGTGTAATGCCGGTCCAGGGGTCCATTCGTGCAGGAATCTCCCGGGTCGCATGTCACGTGCGCGCCGGACCAACCGAAGCCGGCCAGCAGGTAGAGCTGCGCCCGCGACTGCGGGTTCAAGTAGAAGAGCCCGTTGATCGTGAACGCGGTCTCGCTTCGGTGGTCGTCCTGGTAATCCGTGCCTCCGACGAAATCCAGATCGGCCTCCAGCCCGAATCGGCGGTTCGGCTTGAAGCGAATCCCGGCGCCGGCACCGCCCATCCCGGCACTTCCATCGCCATGGCCGATGAGCGCGCCCTCGGCGTGGACGCTCAATCCCCATTCACGAGCCCGCGAAATCGGGGCGCCGGGGTGAGCAAGCTCGTACGGCGAAGGTTCTCCCGGCGGACCGTACGGAGGCGGAGGCGGCGGCGGCGGCGGTTGGTACACGATGGCGGGGGGGGGTCGCCGCGGCCTCGGAGGAGGGGGCGGAGGAGCCTCGGCCGGCGGTGCGGTCTCGTCCGGATCCGGCAACGGGTCGAGGTGCGAAGCGGGGCCTGCGGCCGATTTCGGCTGCTCCTGGGCAGGGCTACAAAACCAGCTGCCCGGTGCGCAGGGAGTCCCGTTTGGCGCCGACTGCGCCGCCGCGGTCGCAGGGAACGCGAATCCGAGGGAGAGGGCGGTCGACCAGAGGATGGTTTTCGTCATGACGCGTACTTCTCCGGGGCGTAGCGATTCAAAAATCGGCTGGCCGGCGCCAATGCGGTACCCGCGTGAGCGGCCGGTGCGCTCGAAGAGCAACCGAGGTGCCACGAAGCTTGAGGCCCTCCAGGACGAAAATCAATGCGCTGCGTGCAAAACGCGTGGCCGGTTGTTCACGCTTGTTCACTCTCGCCCCGTGGCCGCCGTGCCGCTCGTCGGGGCCGGCGTCCCTCCAGACGCGTCGACGGCAAGCGGGTCCGCGCCTACAAGGTCCCCCCTGTGCCGACCGTGCGTCTCAAGCCGGGTCACGTACAGCCGGTCTGGGCTGGCCATCCCTGGATCTATCCGCAAGCCATCGAACGGATCGTCGGAGAGGCGTTGGCCGGAGATGAAGTGACGGTGGAAGACCCGCGGGGGAACTTTCTCGGGCGAGGCTTCTTCTCGCCGCGATCCGCGATCCCGGTTCGCCTGCTGGTGCGCGATGCCGAGATTCCGTTGGACGCCGCGTTCTTCCGGCAACGGATCGCGCACGCGGCCTCCATTCGGGACGGGCTCGGCCTCAAAGAGGAGCTCACCACCGGCTTTCGGCTGGTCCACGCCGAGGGCGACGGGTTGCCGGGGCTCGTGGTGGATCGGTACGCCGACGTCCTGGCCATCCAGTTCGGCACCGTAGGGATGAAGCAGCGTGAGCGGCTCGTGCTCGACGCGCTCTCTGCCGCAGTTTCGCCGCGGGCCATCATCGACCGGACGAGCTTGCAGGTCGCGAAGACGGAGGGCTTCGAGCCATCGCACGGGGTCGTTCGCGGCGACGGCGGCCTGCGCGGCCTCGAGTTCAGCGAGAGGGGGCTGAAGTTCCGGATTCCCCTCGAGGTCGGCCAAAAGACCGGCTTCTATTTCGATCAGCGGTCGCTCAGGGCTCGTGTCGAGCAGCTCGCGCGGGGCAAACGCGTGCTCGACGCTTATTGCTTCGTCGGGGCCTTCGCCATCGGGGCCGCCCGGGGAGGCGCGCGCGAGGTCGTCGCGGTGGACGCAAGCGCGCTCAGCGTCGCGGTCGGGGCCGAGTGCGCGACGCTGAACGGCGTGGCCGATCGCATCGCGTTCGTCAGGGAAGATGTGCGCAGCGTGCTGTCGAAGTCCAAGGCCGATTTCGACCTGGTGGTCGCCGATCCGCCGCGGCTCGCGCCCAGGCGCGCGTCGATCGAGCGGGCGCTCGTGGCGTACGCGAAGCTCGCCGAGAACTGCTGTCGCGCCCTTCGCCCCGGTGGGTTGCTCGTGCTGTGCTCGTGCTCCGCCAGCGTCGATCTCGCGTCCCTCGCACGCGCGCTGGCGACCGGTGCGACACGCGCGAACGTCGACGCGATCGTCGTCGAGCGCTGGTTCCAGGCGCCCGATCACCCCGTCCCGGCTGCGTTCGGAGAGGGGCTCTACCTCAAGACATTGATCGCCCGGGTCGAGCGTCGGGGCGGCGCATGAAGGCGGCGTCGCTTCTCACTGCCGAGGAGGCCCGCCGCTTGCGCGGCGTCCTCTTCGACCTGGACGATACCGTGCTCACTCATGGACGTCTGACGCGCGGCGCCTACGATGCGATGTGCAGGCTGAGCGACGCAGGGCTGACGCTCGTCGCCGTGACCGGGCGACCCAGCGGCTGGGGCGAGGTCCTCGCCCGTCAGTGGCCAATCGCGGGATGCGTGACGGAAAACGGAGCGGTGCACGTCGTACGTGACGGAGCCGGTATCGCGCGACGCGAAGGCTGTGACGACGCCGAACGGCGCTCGCGGCGCGCGCGCCTCGGCCTCTTGACCGAACAGGTTCGGCGGATCGTTCCCGAGGCTCGTCTCACCGACGACAGCGAAATGCGAAGAAGCGACGTCGCTTGGGACATCGGTGAGCGCGCCCGGCTGCCGGCCGATCGCATTCGGGAGATCGTGGGCGAGATCGAGCGAGCGGGGGGGCGCTGGTCGCAGTCGAGCGTCCACTTGCATGCGACCTTCGACGTCGATGACAAGGCGAGCGGTACGCTTCGTTTCTGTGCCCTCGAGCTCGGCGAGGATTCGGGGGCGGCTCTCGCGCGCTTCGCATTCGTCGGCGACAGCGGCAACGACGGACCTTGCTTTGCTGCGTTCCGCACGACCTTCGGCGTCGCCAACGTCCTGCGCAGCGCGAGGACGATGAGCGTCCCGCCGCGATACGTCGCGCGCGCGCCCATGGGGGACGGCTTCTCCGAGATCGCCACTCTGATCCTCGACAGGCGCGCGCCCCTCGCATAGGCCGAAAGCGCCGGCGGCGCTCGCCGAGCCCCGGCGTCGATCCCGCGCCGGTGTGCTACGCCCCCCTCGCCATGTCCTCGAACCTCGACCTGGTCGCCCTTGCGCGGCAGCATCTCTACCCCAACTACAAGCCTGCGCCCATCGCGTTCGTCCGCGGGCGCGGCTGCGAGCTCTTCGACGCTGACGGTCGACGCTGGCTCGACCTGTGCGCGGGGATCGCCGTCTGTTCGGTGGGTCACGCACATCCGGCTCTCGCGCGCGCAGTCGCTGACCAGGCGGCGACGCTGATGCACACGTCGAACTACTTCTACAACGAGCCGAACGTTCGGCTCGCCGCCGAGCTCTGCAGGCGCACGGGTTTCGATCGCGCGTTCTTCTGCAACTCCGGAACGGAAGCCAACGAAGCTGCGCTCAAGCTCGCGCGGCACTTCTTCTACGGCCAGGGTCGCAGCGATCGCGTGCGCGTCGTCGCATTCGAGAACGCCTTTCACGGCCGAACGCTCGGCGCGCTCTCGATGACCGGGACCGCGAAGTACCGCGAAGGGTTCGGCATCCTGGGTGCGGTCACCCATGTGACCTACGGGGACGCCGACGCCGTCGAGCGGGCGATGGCCGCCGACGTTTGCGCGATCGTGGTCGAGCCCTTGCTCGGCGAAGGCGGAGTTCTTCCGGCCCCGCCGGGGTTTCTCCAGAGGCTGCGCGCCATCGCCGATGCGCACGGAGCGCTGCTCGTGGTCGACGAAGTCCAGACGGGGGTTGGACGGCTCGGTCGCTTCCTCGCGATCGAGGAGACGGGCGTGCGCCCCGACGCCGTGACTCTCGCGAAGGGATTGGGGGGCGGCTTTCCCATCGGAGCAATGCTGACGACCGAGAAGATGGCCGTCGCACTCCCTCCCGGGACGCACGGCTCGACGTTCGGCGGCAACGCCCTGGCGTCTACGGCCGCGATCGCGGTGATGCGGATTCTCGACCACGAAAATCTCGTCACCGGGGCGCGCACCAAGGGTCAGGCGCTGCGGGCGATGCTCGAGTCGGTGGTGCGCGACTTGTCGGACGTGTGCACGGCCGTCCGAGGCGAAGGTCTGCTGCAAGGGCTCGTGCTGCGTCCCGGACTCGTTGCTCGGGAGGTGCTCCTCCGGGTCCAGGAGGGTGGAGTCCTGCTGACCGCCGCCGGCGACCAGGTCCTTCGCTTTTCGCCGCCGCTCATCGTTTCGATCGCGCAGCTCGAGGAGGGGGTTGGAATTCTGCGGCGTGTGCTCTCGGAGCTGCGCGCCGCCGCCTGAACGGCCCTTCGGCCCGGAGCACGTCCGACCGTGACCGCAGACCATCGTGCGCGACCCCCAACGAGCACCGCCGCAGCGGCCGCCCAGGAGGTTACCTGTCCCGGTTGCGGGCGCCCCGTCGATCCTCTTCGCGCCGGACACGTCGCTGTGCTCGGTGGCCGGTTCGAGTACTTCTGCGGGCTCGCTTGCAAACGGGAATACCTGCGCGACCGCGGGCGTGCCGACCAGGAGGACGTCCCCACGGCCGCGCCCCCCGAGGTCGCGCTGAGCGATCATTCGCCCCCCCCACGGCCGTTGTCCGTGACACCCGAAGTGCCCATCGGCTCGGGCCCGCCGAGACGCGCCGCCGTTTCGTCGGAGAGGCTCCGGCTCAGGGGTACGCGCGCGACGGGTGGCATCCTGCTTGCGACCGACACGATCGGGGTGTTCCTGGGCGCACTGGCACCCGCGATCGCCCTGCTGGGCCCCGTCGGCGAGCAGTTCCAGGCTCCGCTGGCCGTCGGAGCCTGGATGATGCTGCTCGTCCGGGAGGTGAGGACCGCGAGCCGCGCTGCAGATGCGCATCCGCTCGTCGTTCTCGGGCCGACCGGTGGAGCCCTGATCGCCGGCTGCTGGAGTGAGCTGGTGGGCGGTTCGCACACCGCGGGGATCATCGGGCTGGCCGGGATGGGGATCGTGACGGCAATCGCGATCGAGCGGACGATCGTCAACGCGCGGGCTCGGATGGACGTCGCCCGCAGGGACATCGCGGAGGTGCTGCGCGTCGCGGTGCGCGCAATCCACGATGGAAGAACCGCGGAGCTGCCGGCCGACGAAATCCGTCCAGGCGAGCAGATCGTCGTGGACGCAGGCGAAGTCGTCGGCGTGGACGGGATCGTGACGGCGGGAGAAGCGCGCGTCGTCCCCTGGCTCGGTGCGACGGAAGAGACCGTTCGACGCGAGGGGGATCCGGTCGTCGCCGGAGCTCGGGTCACCTCGAGCCGTCTGCGCGTCACGACGACGTGGTCCGGCCCGGATCGCGCGTGGCTCAAGCTTCTTTCGACGCCAGCGACCCGCATCGACGTGGCCGCTCCGACGGTGCGCGCGGTTCACCAGGTTGTCGAGCGGGGCACGCCCGTGGTGGCCGCGGTCGCGGGGCTGGCATCCTTCGCCGGGAATGCGACGGCGGTCGAGATCCTGGCTTCGATTTGCGCCGCTGCAATGGCGCTCGGCGCGAGAACCGTCTGCTCGTTCGTGGCGCTGCACTATGCGCGTGCACACCTCGAGGCGCTGCTGAGCGGCATCGCATACAAGGATGCCCGGTCTTTCGAGCGCGCGGGAGCGTCGGAAATCGCCGTCCTCAATGCACGGGGTACCGTGCTCCTCGGAGAGCCCGAGATCGTCGCGATCGAAGCCGTCAGCGGGCCGCTGCCGCTGGAAGGATCGCGCGCCCTGGCAGAAGCTTCGAATGACGCCACGCGAGCGTCGCATGATGTCACGCGCGTCCTGGCGCTGGCCGCCGGCGCGGAAGCGGGATCCGCGCATCCGTTCGCTCTGGCCATCCTGCGCGCGGCACGCCGGCGCAACGTGCGGTTCGAGCCCGTGCGAAACGCCATCCTGCACCCGGGCCTGGGAGTGACGGCGCTCGCGTCGACCGGCGAGCGGTTGGTCGTCGGAGGCCGGGCCATCATGCTCGAAGAGAAGATCGGCGTCGCTGTCGCCGATGCACGCGTCTCGCTGTTCGAAGCCGAGGGATTCAGCGTTCTACTCGTCGCCCTCGCCGAACGCATCGTCGGGTTGATCGCGCTTCAAGACGGTCTCAGGCTCGGAGCGCGGGCGGCCGTGCAGCGACTGCTCGACGCCCGTATCGAGCCCGTCTTGCTGAGCGGCGAGGCTCGAGAAACTTGCGAAACGATCGGTCGTGCGCTCGATATCGACCACGTGCGTCCCGAGGTGCTGCCCGGCGATCGAGGAGCCGAGGTGCGCGCACTGGCCGAGGGAGGGGGCCTGGTCGCGGTGATCGGACATCCATCGATCGACGACGGCGCGCTGGGTGCCGCCGACGTGGCCGTCGCACTTGGCGCGGCGGGATCCGCTCCAGGAGAATGGGCCGTGGCCCTGGCGAGCGACGACGTTCGCCACGCAGCGCGCGCCCTGGCCATTCCCCGCGCGCTTCGCGGACGGACGCGCACCGCAGTGGCCGTCGGTGTTCTTCCGGGAGTCCTCGCGCTCGTCGCCATCGGATTCGGAATCGCGCCGCTCGCCCTTGCGCCGATGGCGGCCCTGCTCGGCGCGGTGGCGCTTGCGCTGCATGCGCGCGAAACGGCGACGTCGCTCAACCTTTGACTTTCCCCCGGAGCACCTGAGCCGTGCTCGGAGTCGCGTAGCCCGTGATGAGACGCGCTCCGCGGCGATAGGTCACGTAGGACCACGCCCAGACGATCATCACCACCAGGCGGTTCTTGAACCCGATCAGATACCAGATGTGGACCACGAGCCAGGCGAGCCACGCGACGAGCCCCGTCAGATGGGTGCGTCCGAGCACCGCGACCGCCCGGCTGCGCCCGATGGTCGCCATCGAGCCTTTGTCGACGTATTCGAAAGGCAAAGTGCCTTTCCCGGCGAGCAGACGCACGATCGATTTCGCGACCGCCCGGCCCTGCTGCATTGCCACCGGGCTGACTCCCGGAAGCGGCTGGCCGGCAGCGTCCTCGAAGCGCGCAGCGTCCCCGATCACGAACGCGTGCCGATGGCCGGGGATGCTCAGATCCTTCTCCACGGGAACCCTGCCGGAGCGGTCGACGGCCACGCCGAGCATTCGGGTCAGCGGATTCGCACGGACCCCGGCGGCCCAGAGGACCACGGAGCACGGTATTCTCTCCTCGCCGAGAAGAACCGCCGCCGGCTCGATCGACGTGACCCTCGCTCCGGTGCGGACCTCGACGCCCAGCTGGCGAAGCTGCGCCGCGGCGCTCTGCGCCAGGTCGAGTGGAAACGACGCGAGCAGCCGCGGGCCGGCTTCGATCAAGCGCACTCTCGCGATGGACGGGTCGATTCTTCGAAAGTCACGTCGAAGTGCGAATCGCGCGAGCTCGGCGACTGCGCCGGCCAGCTCCACCCCGGTGGGACCTCCCCCGATGACCACGAAGCTCAGAAGCTCGCGCCGCCGCGACTCGTCAGGCTCGCGCTCAGCGATCTCGAACGAGAGCAAGACCCTCCGGCGGATCTCGATCGCGTCCTCGATCGACTTGAGTCCCGGGGCCGTGGGTTGCCAGTCGTCGTGACCGAAATACGACGTGTCGGCGCCGCACGCGACGACGAGGAAGTCCCAGGACAGCGTCTCTCCGTCCGCCAGATGCACGGTACGTTCACCAAGGTCGACGCCGGCGGCGTCCGCCATCAGCACCGTCACGTTCGGCTGAGCGTGCACGATGGCGCGAACCGGCTGGGCGATGTCGGCAGGCGATAGCCCGGCCATCGCCACCTGGTACAGGAGCGGCTGGAAGGTGTGATGGTTCGTCCGGTCGATCAGCGTGACGCGAACGGGAGCCTTGGCCAATCCTCGCGCTGCGGCCAATCCGCCGAATCCGGCGCCGACCACGAGCGCATGCGGTCTCACGTCGCCCTCTGCTCCCGGCCGTCGCATGGTCCCGCCGTGCTCGATAGCAAAGCAACCGCCGCTCGGCCGCCGTGCCCGAAGCCTGGCTCATCGGCGGGCTGCGTGACGAACGCGTCAGGCCTCGCGGCGCACGAGCACGGACGTCATGGCGAGGCGGACGCCCTCTTTCTTCAACCGGGCTGCGATCCGTTTGCGCAGTGCATGCTGCACCGCGACCTGATCGCCAATCGACTGGACGTAAAAGAAAACCGTGAAGGCGATGCCGCCATCGACGAATCCGGGGGAGAGAGCCACGGTCGGCGCAGGCACGCTCGCGATGCCCGGCAGATCGAGCGCTCGGTGCGCTTCGTCGGACAGCGCGTCCTCGACTCGGTCGAGGTCGGCGTCCGGGACGACGTCCACGCGGACGCTCGAGGCGACGGTGGGTGTCGGAAGCGCATAGTTCGTGATGATCGCTTTGGAAAGGGTCGCGTTCGGAATGATGACCAGATTGTTGGACAGCGTCTTCAAGTGCGTCGACCGCCACCCGATCGACTCGACATAACCGTCGTAACTCGGGTCGATCCGGATGTAGTCGCCCGGACGGACGGGCTTGTCGAAGATGATGTACACACCTGCGAAGAAGTTCGACAGCGTGTCCTGGAGCGCCAGCGCGACGGACAGCGATCCCACGCCGAGCGCCGTCAGGGCCGGGGCAAGCGAAATACCGAGTGCATCGCTCGCAAGGACGGCGACGATCCCGAGGCCGACCACCCAGGTCACGGCTCGACCGATTCCGGCCGAGGATCGGAGCTCGGGATTGTTGCGCCCGAACGCGTCGATCGACCGGAACGCGATCCGCATCATGACCCCGACGCCGACGATCCCCAGCGCGAGCGCAAGCACCTTGTGAAGCTCCAGCACGTCGGATCCGGGCAGCCGAAACACCCGGAGGCCGCTGGCAATGCCCATCAAGAAGACCGCGACGGAGACCGGTCTCGGGACGGTCGTAGCGAGCACTTCGCTCACCTTCGTCCTTCGGGTCGTCGCCACCCTCGCGAGAGACCGATGAAGGACGACGTAGACGAGCGCCGAAAGCAGGAGCCAGAGCAGCGTATAGGCGCCCGCGATCGGCCAGGCAGAGATCTTGTCGAGGGACGCGAGCACGAACGTCAGCATATTCAGACCGTCTCGCGTCGACAGGCTGATCGTGCAGCCCGTGTCGCCTGCGTCAGGTCCCAACGAATCTTTTCGTCTTGTACCCGTGCACGACGAACTCGCGCAGCGTAGCCAGTCTCTTCTCCGCAGTCTCGACGCGCACATCGGCGGGGGCGAGTGCTTCTGCAAGCGTCCTCGCCGCTCGCGCGATGTCCTCCTGTGCCCGCCATTCGGGCGACTCGGGTATCCCGAGGGCGGTGCGAAACGCATCGCCCATTTCAATGGCGCTGTCGAACCGTTCTTCCGGCTTCTTCGCGAGCGCGCGTCCGAAGAGTGCGTCGAGAATCGGCGGGGCCTGGGGAAAGACGCTGCGGATGTGGGGAGGGGCCCTCTCGACCTGGTCCTTCCGCACGAGGAATTCGCTTCGATCGGCGGAGAACGGCGTGCGCCCGGCGAGCATCTCGTAGAGGACCGTTGCCGCCGAGTACAGATCGCTGCGTCCGTCGATCGGCAGCGAGAGGACCTGCTCGGGAGACATGTACGCCCCCGTGCCCGGCGCGAAGTCGCTGGTAATCGCCAGTCGTTGCGCGCCCTCGATCCGGGCGATGCCGAAGTCGCCGAGCTTGACGATCCCGTCATTTCGCACGAGCACGTTGGACGGCTTGACGTCGCGGTGCACGATGCCCAGCGCGTGAGCCGCCGCGAGCGCCCCCAAAAGCTGCTGAAAGTAGTGCCAGGACCGCAAAAACGGCATGCACGGCAGGCCTCCCGCCCCCGAGAGCTGCGCCCTCGCGCGGTGGCGCGCGATCGTGACCTCCAGCGTCTCGCCGTCGACGTATTCGATGGCCATCATCGGGACTCGCTGGTGCTCGAATAGATCGTGGAACGCGACGACGTTCGGGTGGGACAGTCGCTGCAGCGCCTTCGCTTCGCGGACGAAGAGTTCGCGTGCTTCGCGGATCGGTTGGGCGCGCAGGACCTTCAGTGCAACCGGCTGGGGGGGGCCGCAGCCCGGATTCCCAGGCGAGTGAAATACCCACGCCCGCCACACGACGCCCATCGCGCCCTCGCCCAGCGGAGCCTCCACCACGATGCGCGTGTCGCCGCGGTCGATGATGCTGTTCACTTCCACCGCCTGCGGCTTGGGCTGAAGGGCGTGGCAGCTGGGGCAGACGCGGCCCTCGCGAGGTACCGGGCCGGAGCATTGAACACACGAGCGAGCGAGGGTGTTCACGAGGATACGGGAAGACTTGCGTCGAGTGCTGCCGGCGGTCTGCGCGGGGCGACGTCGGCGCGGCCCGACCTGCGGCGGGGTCGCTTTATCCATGATATCCGTCCTGCTCGGCCCCATGAACGACGACGTCGCCTCCCCTCCGACGTCGCCTGTCGATGCGGTCCGGGAGCTGGTCGTTCCCGACTCACTCGCAGGCGCCCGTCTCGACAAGGCGATCGCCGAGCTCTTGCCCGAGCTCAGCCGAGCGCGGGTGAAGCGGGCCATCGATCTGGGTGGGGTACGGGTCAACGGCAGTCGTTCGTCGAAGGGTGCGGCAGTGGCGGCCGGCGACCGAGTTCGCATCGACATCTCGCAGGTTGCGGATGCTCCCGCCGTGGCGACCCCGGGGGCCCCGCTTCGCGTCGTCTTCGAAAATGACCAGCTTGCGATCATCGACAAGCCCGCGGGGCAGCCGACCGCACCCCTGCGGCCGGCCGAGCAGGGAACACTGGTCAATGCCATCCTCGGTCGCTACCCCGATCTCGTCCCTCGCGAGGGTCGAACCGTGGGCCATTCGATCCGCGAGCCCGGCATCATCCATCGACTCGACACGGAAACGAGCGGCGCCATCGTCGTGGCGCTGACGCCGGCGTCGTTCGAGACGCTGAAGCTGGCGCTCAAGGAGGGCCGTCTCGAAAAGCGGTACCTCCTCGTCTGCGCCCAGCAGGGCTTGCCCGACGAGGGAACGATCGAGTTTCCCCTTGCCAATCATCCGAAAGATCAGAGGCGAGTCTACGCCTGCAACCATCCGCGCGACGTCATGCGTTACCAGCCTCGTTCGGCCGTGACCCGCTACCGCGTCGTGAGTCGGCAAGGCACCTGGGCGCTGGTCGAGGCGAGCGTCTCCAAGGCGCTCCGACACCAGATCCGCGCGCACTTTGCGGCCATCGGTCATCCGCTCGCCGGCGACGAGCTGTACGGCGGCCCGATCGTCCGGGCCCTGAACGGTCATGCGCTGCACGCTTCGCGGGTCGCGTACGCAGGGGGCGGCGGAGTCGACGCGTTCGACGTCTCTGTGCCGCTCCCCAAAGACATGAGCAGCCTGCTCGACGGCGCCTCGTGACGACCTACTGGGGCACCACCTCGATCGCGCGCCGGTATCGCTCACGACGGGTCGTGTCCTTGAGAATCTCGTAGGCCTCTTCGAGGACGGACGCGATGCTGCGCACGTCCTGCAGCAAGTCGGCCAGGTCGGGCGAGAGCAGTTGGGACGGGTCGAAGGAGCGCCTCAGCTCGAGAAACGCGCGCCGGATTTCGTATCCCGTCGCCTCACGGGAGACGCCGAGAATCGCAAAGTAGTCGCCTTCTTCGACCAGCTCGAGACGTGCCCGTACCCGTTCGCGGATGGCCGCTGCGTCGAGGGCGGACGGATCGGCTGCCGGCTCGTCCTGCAGCTCCGGGCCGCCGACGGCGGGGAGCATGTCGACCACCCCAAGCTGGGCGAGCGCATAGATGGCGCTCGCGAAATCCGCGTCTTGTCCGGCCTCCAGGACGTCGCCGAGAGCGCGCCCCCCGGCATCCCGAAGTGATTCGAGCTCTGCCGGCGAGAGAACGCACTCGGCGAGAAGGTCTGCGGCAGGCCCGGGCGCAATCCGGCACGCGCTACTCCCCAGCCGCTGCAGTGCTGCGGTAGGCGTCACGATGCGTCGAATGACCTCGACGAAGACCTCGGCCCCCGTGGATCCTCCGAAGACGCTCGGCTCGCCCGACAGCCTGCCTGCAGGCTGCATCTCGAAGAGAACGCGCGCGTTGCCGGATTGGATGATGTGGCCGATCACCCACTCGGCGTGCGCCCGAAGCGTGGGCCACATCTGGTCCTGCAAGAGATAACCGCGCGCAACGAGAGCGGCGCCGGCGTGTCGCCCGAAGGGCGCGAACTTCGGCGCGAGTCGTCGCACGGTCTCGCGCGGCAGGTCTCCGCGAGCTCCGAGGAACGCGATGAGCGACTCGTCGTCCGCGGACGAAGCGCACGTCACGATGTCGCCTTCGCGCAGCACGACGCGGCGCTCGATCTCTCCGGACACCAGGCAAAGCGACCCGGAGGTTCGCGAGGCAATGGCGCGTGCAAGCACCGCGGTCGTGTCGCCCGTCCCCGAGGTGAGCCACCCGGGCTCCACGGAAGCATGGGCGACCGTGCTCGATTGCGGCGGAAGCGACGTGGGCGCCGGAGCGTCGTCCTTCGGGGGCGCTTCGGACGGAAGTGGGGTCTCCGGGAAGTCGCCCGTGCCCGGACGAGAGCCGGCGCTCGGGGTGGCGCCGCCGCTCGACGCTCCGGTCGTACGGGTGAGGCCGCCTTCGCTCGTGTGTTCTCGAGTCAATCGACCGGCGCCCGTCGAGCGTGGCGCAGGCGGCACCTCGGTTTCGTCTTCCGCCTCGAGAGGCTCGTCGAGAGCGGCGAGCAACTCCGCCGGGAGGACGGCCTCGAGCTCTTGCTCCGGCGATGGAACGGCGTCGCGATTGGGCGGCGGGTCCGCCGCGACGGTCATGCGCTCTTCCGCTTCCGCGAGGAGCTGCAGCAGCTCCGGGCTGACCGGTGGGGAGACGCCGATCGCCGTGGAAACCGGCATTCGCGTGGGGCGCGCGCTCGGCTCGGTCGAGCCGGCGCCCTCGGACGGCGCGGGGAGCGACGTGGACCGGATGCCGGGAGGAGGAAGCGAAGGCGAGGAGCTCGACCTGCGTGGCGTGGCGATCGCGACCGAGGGAGGGGGCGTGCTCGAGTGGGCCGCTGCGCGATCGGTGTACCGCACCCCGCTCAGCGATTCGACGTCGTGAACCAGCGCGATCACGTCGACGGGTCTCAAGAACAGAGCGCTCCCCTCGTGCGCCCGGGCGTCCTGCACGGTCGACAGAAGTCCTCCAGGCGAAGCCATGAAAACGACATGGACGTCGTCGGCGTGTGGCAGCTCGCGCATACGAGCGACCACCTCGAGCGCCCCATGGCTGTCGGCGTCGACGAGGACCACACGGGGCTGCTGCACGGCGGCGCGAGCCACCAGCATCGACAGCGGCACCTCGATGACCGTCGCGCCGCCGGCGCGCAGCGCTCGGGCGATCGTTTCGGCTTCCGCGGTCGGATCGCTCACGAAGACGAGCAGCCTCCCGCTGCCGGGCGGCGGCTGGTCGTCGAGCCCCACTCTGCTCGACAACGTCAACCCCCTCGGCGAGGACGGCGTGCTTCGTTCCGCGCGGTCATCTCGCCGATGCGGGCTGCGAAGCGAGGCAACGCCTGGGCGCCCCAGACCAGGGCGAAGATGAAGATGACGATCGCGAGCTCCCCATGGCTCAGCGCGAACATACTTTCTGTTTTACCATGCGGGCGCTGGCGCAGTCCGGCATCCGTCGGGTACATCGAGAACGCGTATGCGACCCGGCTCGCCGAGCGGCTCTTCCAGGCACCACGTGCAAGCCGGGTCGAGGGGGCCCTTCCGCACGCGCACCGGGTGGTACGCGTGGGTACCCGCACTCCATGAGAAGCTCTCGGCCATCGCATGGGGCGAGACGATCTGGCGGTGGATCAGGCGCCTCGCCGCCGTAGGGTTCGCCGTCGGAAGCACCGGACTGGTCGCTGTCCTCCTGGTGGTGCGCCATTACGAGGCCGGTCTGCCGAGCATCGCGGAGCTGAGAAGTTACAAGGCACCCCAGGTCACTCGTGTCACGGCGCGCGACGGTACGGTCCTCGCGGAGCTCTTCGTACAGCGACGCACGGTTGTCCCAATCGGGTCGCTCCCGGCGCACGTCAAGCTGGCGGTTCTCGCCGCGGAGGACGCGGGCTTCTACGAGCACGAAGGATTGAACTACTGGGGCATCGCGCGCGCGGCCCTCGTCAACCTGCGGGCGCGGGGTACCCGGCAGGGCGGATCGACGATCACGCAGCAGGTCATCAAGAATCTGACGCTGGCCACGAATGAGCGGACGATCTCACGAAAAATACGTGAGGCTCTGCTCGCACGCCGTCTCGAGCAGCGTCTGACGAAAGACGAGATCCTCGAGCTCTACTTGAACAACGTCTACTTCGGTCGCGGTCGTTATGGCATCGAGGAGGCGGCCCGAGACGATTTCGGCAAGAGCGCGAAGGAGCTCACGATCGCGCAGGCTGCGTTGATCGCCGGACGCATTGCCGGTCCCCGCGATTTTCACCCCCGCGTGAACATGACGGCGGCGCTCGCTCGACGCGGATACGTGCTCGACCAGATGCGAGCCAAGGGGTTCTTGAGCGATGCGCAGTGGAGTGCCGCCAAGGGCGAGCCCGTCCTTCTCGCGCCGCCCGTGGAGTCGGCGAGCGAGCTCGCGCCGGAAGCCGTGGAGATGGCGAAGGCCGCTCTCGAGCGACTCGAGCCCGAGCAAGCGCGGCTCGGCGGGTTCACCGTCACGACGACGATCGATCCGACTCTTCAAGCTGCGGCTCGGAGGGCGCTGCGCGAGGCGCTGTCGGGATACGACAAGCGTCGCGGCCTGCAAGGGGGAGTTCGAGTGGCTTCGTCGGCGGCCGAGGGGAAAAGGGGCCGCTCGCCGTCGGTACACGATGCGGGCATCTCCTCCGACGAAGCACCGATCTTCGAGCGCCACCGTGTGCTGGTCGGTGTCGTGGTCGCCGACGACGATGTCGAACGCAGCTTCGACGTGCGCGTAGGCCTGGTCACCGGCACGGTGAAGCTATCGAGCTTCGAGCGCTACAATCCAGGCGGGCTTGCGCCCAGTGCGTTCGCGCCCGTCGGCGCGCGCGTCCGGGTGAGCCTTCTGGCCCCGGTTCCAGAGCCGCCTGCCAAGGTCCCGCTTCGCCTCGAGCTCGGCCCGGAGGGCGCCCTGGTCGCCCTCGACGTGCGGACCCGTCAGATACTGGCCCTCGTGGGAAGCTACGAGGGTTCGGCGGGCGCGCTCGATCGAGCGACTCAGTCGCGCCGGCAACCCGGCTCGGCGTTCAAGCCGATCGTGTACTCGTACGCCATTCATTCACGCCGATTCACCGCAGCCACGCTGATCGATCCCGTGCCGGAGGTGTTCGAAGGCGGGTACGCCCCGAACAACTTCGAGGGGTGGCAAGGAAGCGATCCACTGCGCCTCCGCGAGGCGCTCGCAAACAGCGTCAACGTGGCTGCGGTTCGGGTGCTGCGCGACGTCGGTCCGGCGAACGTGGTCACGTGGGCCCGAGCGCTCGGGATCGACACTCCGATGAAGCCGGACCTGACGCTGGCGCTCGGAAGCTACGAGGTCCGGCCCGTCGACCTCGCGGGGGCGTACGCGACGTTCGCGGCCGGAGGGATCTACGACGAGCCACGACTCCTCTTGCGCATCGTCGGCCCGGACGGCAGCGAGATACCGCTACCCCAAGCCCCTGCCCCGCGTCGAGTGCTCGACGACGCCGAGGCATACGTCGTTACGAGCTTGCTCACGAGCGTCGTCGACCACGGAACCGCCGTGCGGGCAAAGTCACTGGGGCGACCGGTTGCGGGCAAGACCGGTACGTCGAACGGCCCCAAGGACACATGGTTTGCAGGCTATTCGACCGACATCGCAGCCGTGACATGGATCGGCTACGACGACGGCCGAGCTCTAGGCGGTTCGGAGCAGGGAGCGGTGACCGCGTTGCCCGCCTGGATTGCCTTCATGAAGGCGGCGCACGAGGGCAAGCCGCCGACCGACTTCCCGCGCCCTGCGGGGGTGACGACGGTGCTCATCGATTCACGCAGTGGACGGCTGCCTTATCCCGACGATCCGGACGTGGTCGAGGAAGTGTTCCTTCCGGGGACCGAGCCGACCGAGCCGACTCAACCCGTCCGAGACCCGACCCCTGGCGCCGTCGAAGACGCGGCAGACTAGAGCGAAACTAAAGTCAGCGTGCGTCCGCACAGCAGCGGAAGCCCGTCTGGACATCGCGGAAATGTTCTCCGTGGGCCGTCGTTGCGGGACGGCAGCGGTCCCGGCCGGGCATCCACCAGCCTCCTTTCAGGGCCGATCGTTGCTCCCCGGCCGACCGATCACGCCACACCCACTCGTCCATGTTGCCTGTCATGCTCACGACGCCGAAGGGGCTCACGCAGTCCTTGAGCTGCGAAGGAGGCAGGCGCTTGTCGCGAAGACGGTGGGTGCTTGGATCCACCAGGTCCTCCTTGTCGATGTTGCACGCGCGCGCGTCGCGATCGTACCCGGTGGGATACGGAAGCATGGCTTCCCCTTCGCAGGCGAGCTCCCACTCGGTTTCGAAGCACATCCGCTTCGAGTCCTTCTCGCAGGCGTGGCGCGCGTCCGACCACGAGACGTCGCTCGACGGCAACACATCGCCCGGCGCGACGTACTCGTCGCGATCGATGCAGAACCGCTTGTGGACGCGGCGCCCCACACAGATCGACGGCGCGAACCGGGCACAGCGCGCAAACGGGCTCGATGGAGGATCCTGCCAGGTCAGGCAATCCTGGCGAACCTCGGTGCAGTACTCGCCTTCGACGAGCACCATCCCCTCACGGCAGGGGGATACGGGCTGCGGCGGGGGGCCTTGGCGATCGGTCACACCCGGCCGCGGCTCGTCGACGTCGGCCGCGCTCGACGAAGGTCTGACGAGCTGGGTCGACTCGCGCGGCCCTGCCGCGCAACCCGCCAGCACCACCGCAACCACGAGACAGCGAACCGTCATGACGGCCGAATCGCGCCGACTCACCACGATTCGGCGCCTCATTCATGATAAACGCTGATCGGCGGATTGCCGAATTGCGGCCCCGGGTCGGAATGCCCCTGCACCGTGTCAATCGTCGCCCCGGCGACGCGGTCCCAGCTCGACCATCTGGCGATCGCGACCGGATGGATCGGGACGCGCGAGAACGCGTCCGCGGTCGAGCTCGCGACCACCTCTGCCGTGACCCACTGCGGTGGACCGTGGGCTCTCGGGCCGTTCGAGCGACGTAAAAGCGTGGAGTTCAGGGCGGCGGAAAGCTCGGTTCGATCCTCCACACCAGACCTTCGCGTACACAGGTGACGTCCGCGTGCTCGCTGCGGGGGTCCTCCCCGAAGACGTCGACACTGGCGCGATCGCCGACGACCGTCGATCGCATCGACATGGGTCGAAACGCGACTCCGAAGAACCCCGCCGCCAGCATCTCCCACGGCTCGATGTGCCTGCCCAGAAGCTCACTCGTGCGTCGCGCCCGCTCGCCGAGGTTGGCCCGCGCGCCGGGGCCGAGCAGGGCGTACGCGCGGCGAGTCGACGCAGGGTCGTCGCCGGCCGAGTCCATGTCGTCGAGAAAGAGGCGAAGCGCACGCTCGGGCGTTGCATCGGGCGGAGGACGGCTGCATCCGCCGCAGGCGAGAACGGCGATCCCCATCGTCACGAGTGCAGAATGCAGGGTGAGCATCACGGCGCGGGTGCGCCGCTTCCGAGGCCCATGACATCCCGAACCTGCCGCATCGTCCCTTGGGCGAGGGAGCGCGCCTTGGCGGCCCCATCGCCGAGTGCTTGCCGTATGCGGTCCGGATGAGCCTCGACTTCCCGGCGCCGGACGCGAAGCTCGACGAGCTCGCGATCGAAACTCTCCATGAGAATCTTCTTGCAGTCGATGCAGCCGCGCTGGGCGGTCGTGCATTCTCTGTACGTCAAATCGACCTCTTCGGGAGTCGAAAGCGCTTTGTGCATCGTGTAGATGTTGCACACCTCCGGACGCCCCGGGTCGCTTCGCCGAAGGCGTTGTGGATCGGTGAAAGCGCCTCGGAGCTTGTTCCAGAAGGTCTCTCGGTCCTCGAAGAGGGCGATCGTGTTGCCCTTGGACTTGCTCATCTTCTGCTGACCATCGAGCCCCATGATGCGGGGTGCGTGGGAAAGTCGCGCCTGCGGCTCCGGAAACGTGCTGCCGAATCGATGATTGAACCGGCGCGCGGTCTCACGCACGAGCTCGAGGTGCTGGAGCTGATCCTCTCCGACCGGAACGACATTGGCCTTGTAGAGAAGGACGTCGGCGCTCATGAGGATCGGGTAGGTGAGGAGACCGGACAGCACGTGGTCTTTTCCTGCGCTCTTCTCCTTGAACTGAGTCATCCGATTCAGATCCCCCAGAGGGGTCACGCCGCCCAGGTACCACGCGAGCTCGGTGTGCTCGCGCACGTCGCTCTGAACGAACAGAGTGCATCGGGTCGGCTCGAGCCCGCAGGCGATGAGGTCGCCCGCCATCGATCCGATGCGCTCACGTAGCTCGGCCGGGTCGTATTCGACGGTGAGCGCATGAGCATCCACGATGCAAAAGAAGAGATCCTCGCGCTGTTCGACGACCTGCTGCGCCCACGTTCGAACGGCTCCCAGCCAGTTGCCGACGTGAAACCCTCCGGTCGGTTGAATTCCCGAGAAGACGCGCGGTTTGCTGCGAGGAGGGGTACTGAGCGAGGTCATGCGGCCGCCGCATCGTAGCGTGGCGGTCGCGCGCCCGCCGCTTACGCTGCGTCGGTTCCTCTCGCAGTGGGGCTCGATCCCGACGGTCGGGTCGAAGCGACCCCCGGAACCCCGAGCTGCTCGTGCGGCACCGGGGCGCCGCGCACTTTCTTCAAACCCGCGAGCGTCGCTCCGGGGACATCGATTCCCCGGCCCTGCAGCACCTGCGCTGCCGTGAGGATCTGGATCCGCGGGTGACGCCCGCCATGGGACTCGAAGGAGCCCGCCGCCTTAGCCTCCACGTGCGTCGCGCGCGACGGTTCCAGGAGGGTGAGCAGAACGCCCATCGGCGCGCCGTCTCGCTCGACGCTGCGGGCGAACTCGCGCACGTGCGCCGGTTGCACGGGGTCGCTCTTGACCGAGAGGACCACACGCTGCGCTGGGCCGCTCGGCGAAATGCGAAAAAAGAGCTCGCCGTCGATCGCCGCGTCAATGCCTTTCCGTTTCGTCCGCTGCACGGGTCGTGCGCCGACCCGGCCCAGGATCCACCACTGAAACTGACAGGGCTCCGCTCTCGCCAGCGTCGCCGCCCCGTCCAGATCGATGGGCTCCCCTTTGACCTCGAACGTGGCGCATCTCATCCGCTCCCGGACGATGCTCATCGCGACGTGGGTGACGTCGATCCCGATCCACCGGCGCTTCCATTGCTCGGCAACGGCGATTGCGGTCCCGCAGCCGCAGAATGGATCCAGAACGACGTCACCCTCGTTGGTGCTGGATAGAATCACCCGCTCGAGGAGCTTCTCCGGCTTCTGAGTGTCGTACCCGGTTCGCTCCTTGCTCATCGGCGCGATGATTCCTACCTCCCACGCGTCCGCAAGTGGCGCGCCTCTTTCCGTGAGCTCGTCGAGGTCCCAGTAATCGGACATCGGGGGCCCTTCGGTATCGACCTCCTCGACGCCGGGTTTCCGATGGCCCGAAGCAAAGTCCGCTTTCTGTTTTTTCGTTCCGAAGGTCTGGAGCGTGGAAGCCGCGAGCCTTTCGTAACCGTAGAGAACGTTGAACGTCTGGCGGTTGCCCGCGCTGGCGGCGTAAAAGAGGAGGACGTCGTGCATCCGCTGAAAACGCCGGGCTCTCGCAGGCCAGCGACGATATCGCCAGATGATCTCGTTGCGAAAGCAGGCCGCCCCGAGGACGGCGTCGAGCAGGACCTTGAGGTAGTGGCTCGCCGTCGGATCGCAGTGAAGGTAGAGGCTTCCCGTCGGCTTGAGAACGCGCCGTAGCTCCACCAGTCGCGGAGCCATCATGCAGAGGTAAGCCATGAGGTCGTTCTCTCCGAGCATCGACCGCAGCGCCCGCAGGGTGGTGGCCATCGCGCCTCCCGCCCGATCGATCTCGGCGTATTGCTCCTCGGCCTCGCGCCCCCATCGCCAGGTGTCCTTGAAGGCTTCGGCCTGCGCGCGCTGGTCGCCCCGTTCCCCGACATGGGCTTCGAAGAAGACGCCATAGTCCCTGCCGCTCTGGAATGGCGGATCCAGGTACACGAGGTCGATGGAGGTATCGGCCACGTGCTGACGCAAGACGTGCAGGTTATCGCCGTAGAAAAGTGTGTTCATCGCCCCCCCACCGATCGTGGCTGGTTTTCGCCAGCGCCGGCAAGCTTTTGGCCGACCCATCACCGCGGCGATATGGGGGCCCGGTCCGGAGATCCAATGACGACGACTGGCGCCGTCACGGGTCGAAGCCCATCCGGACGCACGTCCTTGCGTGCGCCACCACCTCGGCGATCGAGGGCATCGCCCGCGGCGGCTCCGCCAGGACACCGACGACGCCGAGGCGACCGTCTCGCTCGAAGGCCCGCAGCGCGATACGCACCTCTTGCCCCGCAAAGCACGGTTTGCGGTAGGCGATCTCGAGTCGACTTCCGAGAACCTTCGACCCGTGGCCCAGCGCGACGAAGCGCCGGAGCGCCGCTTCTTCGAAAATACGTAGGTAAGCGAGCGAGTTGGTGTGCAGGTTGCTGTCGGTATGGACGATTCCGAAACTCACGGGGACCGGATCGAGCTCGAGCGTCGAATCGAGCGCTCGGGCGTTCTCCGGCAGCGTCAGGATCGGCTCGATGCCCGATAGCGCAGGGCGCGTCTCGAGCATCGCCTGCGTCTGCGCGAAGTCGGCTGCATCCACCCGCCGCTGACCGGGCGGCGCAAACGGCCGGGTGAACGTGTGCTCCGCAAATACGCGGCCGGCCACCGCGGTCTCGGCTGCACCCCAGGAGACCTGCGCATCGTTCGAACGGCCGAGCGGAGCCGAGAGCGTCGACCACATGTCGAGATGAATCCGGCCGTCGGTCGACCCGACGATGCGGTAGGCGGTTTCGGCCGTCATGGGTGCGTTCGCGGAAAAAGGGCCGGCCCCGCTCTCGAGGACGAGACGGGTGAGTATCGGGAAGATACCGCGCTCCCGAAGCCCAGGGACGGCGGAGTCGCGGGCGAAAAGTCGCCAGCCTGGCTGCAAGGCGTGGGGGAGAGCCTCGAGCACGAGGCGACCGTCCTGGGTCACGTCCTCGAACCGGAGAGAAAGAGCTTCTTTCGTGGTCGTGGGTGTCGCCGTGCCAGCGCCCGGAAGCAAAGTCGCCACTCGGCCAATCTAGACCGGCGCGCCGTCGGGTGCAGTGGCTCCGCCGCCGTCGGCGGGCGTCGGCGGGCGTCGGCGGCCAACTGACCCGGCTGAAATGTCCGCCGAGCCCCCGGATAAATCCGGGGCCTGGCCCGCGGCGCGCTTTCCTTGCCTGCGGCGTGCCCAGGCCGGTACCTTCTCGGGTCGGGGTAACGCCGCCCCCTCGAAGATGACCTTGTCGCCGAAACAACTTGTCGGGATGCTCGCGGTCGCTGTCGCCGTGGCTGGCGGCGTGTTCTTCGCCCGCGACGCGGCGCCGGTCATCCTCATCATCGCGCTCGTCGGCGTCGTCGCGATTGCGGTTTCCGGCGCCGCCTCGGCCTCGACTTCTTCGACGCAGGGTTTCGCCGACGCAGTCCGCCGGGCCGCATCGGGCGAGCGTTCCCCCCTTCCGCGGGATGCAAGCGCCGAAACACTGCGCATCTACGAAGCACTCGGGGACATTGCCGATCAGCGCCGAAAGGACAAAGAGGAGCTGACGACGAAGCGCGTTCAGATGAATGGGTACGAGCAAGTCTTCGTCGAAAGCGCCCATCGACTGGAGCAGAACGTGCAGACGCAAGTCGCGGCGGCGGACGAGACCTCCCGGCTCCTCAAGGAGACGACAGGCGCGATCCACGAGATTGCCGCACACCTCGAGGCCCTCACTCAGAGCGCGGAGGAATCGTCGAGCTCGATCCTCGAGATGACGGCGACCAACGACGAGGTGGCCGAAAACGTGGGTGAGCTCGCAGGCAGCGTGCGCGAGACGGTCAGCTCGATCGAAGAGATGGCTTACTCCATCAAGGAGGTCGCCAAGAACGTCGACGCCCTGTCCCTCACCGCCGAGGAGACCAGCAGCTCGATGAACGAGATGGACGTCTCCATCGACCAGGTTCAGAGCAACGCCAACGAAACCGCTCGGCTGTCCGAGGAAGTGGCGCTCGACGCGGAGAAGGGCGCAGAGGCGATCCTGAAGACGATCAGTGAGATCTATCGCATCAAGGAGAGCTCGCAGGAGGCCGTCTCCGTCATCTCGAATCTGGGGTCGCGCATCGAAGCGATCGGACAAATCGTCAACGTCATCGACGACGTGGCCGAGCAGACGAATCTCCTCGCCCTCAACGCAGCGATCATCGCCGCCCAAGCGGGCGAGCAGGGAAAAGGATTCGCCGTGGTGGCTGACGAAATCAAGGATCTGGCGGAGAGGGCGGGCGCGAGCACACGCGAAATCACGGATCTGATCAAGACGGTGCAGGCGGAGAGCAAGAACGCGATCACCGCGGTCGAGCGCGGCGCTCACAACGTCGATCGCGGCGTCGAGGTGTCGAACGAGGCCGAACGAGCGCTGAAGAAGATTCTCGAGAGCTCGCAGAAAAGCACCAACATGGTGCGCGCCATTGCGCGGGCGACCGTCGAGCAAGCCAAGGGCAGCAAACAGGTGACCGACGCGATCGGCCGAATCGCCGAAACGGTCCAACAGATCGCCGCGGCGACGGCGGAACAGGCGCGGGGCTCGGAGCTCATCATGAAGAGCGCTGAGAAGATGGGCGTTATCACGCAGCACGTCGAGCGAAGCTCCCAGGAACAAGCGCGGGGCGGGCGACAGATCTCGGGTGCGATCGAGAACATCTCGAACATGGTCGGACAGCTCAATTCGAGCCACAAGGCGCAGGCGACCGGGAGCCAGCAGATGCTCGCGTCGGCCACCAAGATCGAATCGAGCGCCAGCGCTCAGCAGCAGAGCCTGCGGCAGCTGATGGCGGCGATGGAGCGTCTCAAGCGGGACGCGTCGTAGTCCCCCCCGTGAGCATCTACTCGAAAGAGACGGTGATCGAGCGCTTCATTCGACGGTGACCGTCTTCGCCAAGTTGCGGGGTTGGTCGACGTCCGTGCCCTTCAGATCCGCGATGAAGTAAGCGAGCAGCTGCAGCGGCAGGATGGTCAGGAGCGGCAGAATCTCCGGTTCGGCGACCGGAACCGAAAAGATGTCCGATTCCGGCGACGGCGGGAGCGAGGACCGGCGCGCGCTCCGCGGAGCGCTGCGCGGAATCCCGTCCGCGTCGAGCAGGTGCTGGATCTCGGCATCGCCTTCGGTGGAGATGGCGATGATTTGCCCCTCCCGTGCCTTGACCTCCTGCATGTTCGACAGCGTCTTCTCGTAATGCGCGTCGCGCGGGCACACGACGACGACGGGCATGGCCTCGTCGATGAGCGCGATGGGGCCGTGTTTCATCTCGCCGGCCGCGTACCCCTCGGCGTGGATGTACGAAATCTCCTTGAGCTTGAGCGCCCCTTCCAGTGCGACCGCGAAGCCCGTCCCACGCCCGAGAAACAGCATGTGATCCGAGCGCATGTGCTTCTTCGCCAGGTGTCGAATGTCTTCCGCTCCTTGCAGGACGTCGCGCATGAGCTGCGGCGCGCGCCGCAAGGCGTCGAGGACGCGTCGCGCCTCGCTCTGTGCCAGCGTCCCCCGCCGCCGTCCGAGGTAGACGGTCAAGAGCAGCATCGCCACCAATTGCGTCGTGAAGCACTTCGTGGACGCAACACCGATTTCCGGGCCCGCGTGCGTGTAAAGCACGGCATCGCTTGCACGCGGGATCGCACTGTCGATGCTGTTTGCAATCGCCAGAACGTGGGCCCCCGCGGCCTTTGCGGTTTTTACGGCGGCGAGAGTATCCAGAGTTTCGCCGCTCTGACTCACCGCGACGACCAGATCCTCGGGACCGAACACGGGGTTGCGGTAGCGCACCTCGCTGCCGATCTCGACGGTCGCCGGAATACGGGCGAGCTGCTCGATCCAGTAGCGTCCCATCATCGCGGCGTGAGCGCTGGTCCCGCACGCTACGAAGTAGACCCGGCGGATCCTGACGGCGACGTCGGCGGTGATGCCGAGCTCTTCGCCAACGACGTCGCCCTCGGTCGGATCGATCCGTCCGCGCAGCGTGTCCTCGACGGCGCGTGGCTGCTCGTAGATCTCCTTGAGCATGAAGTGCTTGTAGCCGCCCTTCTCCGCCTGGGTGGGCGACCAGTCGATGCGCTTTGCGCTGCGCTCGACGGGAGCTCCTTCGAGGGTCGTGATCCGGACGCCGCCGCCGCGCGTCAGCGACGCGACCTCTCCGTCATGCAAGAAGATCACGTCGCGCGTGTGGGCGAGCAACGCAGGGATGTCGCTCGCGCAGAGTATCTCCCCGTCGCCGAGACCGATGACCAGCGGGCTGTCGGCTTTCGCAACGACGATCTCGTCCGGGAAAAGTCCGGAGATCACGGCGATGGCGTACGCCCCGCGCACGCGTCGCAGTGCCCGTCGTACCGCGTCAACCAGCGAGGGGCCGCCGCCGCCGAGCTCCTCGTCGACGAGGTGAGCCACGATCTCGGTGTCGGTATCGCTGGCGAAATGCGCACCCCTGGCTTCGAGCTCGCGCCGCAGGATGGCGTGGTTTTCGATGATGCCGTTGTGGACGACGGCGACGTTGCCAGCCACGTGCGGATGGGCGTTCGCCTCGCTCGGCCGGCCGTGGGTCGCCCAGCGCGTGTGACCGATCCCGGCGGTTCCTCCGAGCGGGTTTTTCCGCAGAGCGGCCTCGAGGTTGGCCAGCTTGCCGACGGCGCGCACGATCTCGATGGCCTTGGCCGGGACCGGTGACGCGCGGTGGCCCGCGCCGACGTGAACCGCGAGGCCTGCGGAGTCGTAACCCCGGTATTCGAGGCGGCGCAGGCCTTCCACGAGAATGGGGGCGCAATCCTTTGGTCCGATGTAACCGACGATTCCGCACATGACTCGCGCTCCGGGCTATCCCTTAATGTGTAACGACGGGCGCAGGCAACCGGAAGTCGGTAGCGCCCTCGACTACGACCTGGCCCCGTCCGCGCCGCTTGGCGTCGTACAGGCGTGCGTCCGCGGCTCGAATCAGCGCGTCCACTCCGGCGCCGTCGCGCGGGAAACTACCGACCCCGGCGCTGAATGTGACGAAAAAGCGCCCATCGCGTTCGCTCCGAAACGGAACCCGCCGGAACTCCTCGAGCACCCTCGACAGGACCGCCGCGGCCCTGTCCGGTGGAGAGTTCGGAAATACGATGATGAACTCTTCACCGCCCCAGCGACCGCGCAGATCTTCGAGTCGAAAGCGCTCGTTGAGAAGGCGGCCGAGCGCCACGAGGACTTGATCGCCCACCCAATGGCCGTACGTGTCGTTCACTTGCTTGAACCGATCCACGTCCAAGAGCGCAGCGGAGAGGACCTGTCCATGGCGTCGCGCCTCGGAGAGCCGGCTTTCGAACGCGTGCAAGAGGGTGCGCCGCGAGAGACAGTGCGTGAGAGGATCGCGCTCGGTCACTTCTCGCAGTAGCTTTCGCCGATCGAGGCGCACTCGAACGCGCGCAAGAAGCTCCTCGGGCACGAGCGGCTTTGCGATGTAGTCGTCCGCTCCGGCCTCGAATGCGCTCACCCGGCTCTCGAGATCCGTGCGTCCCGTCACAAAGATGACGGGCAGGTCACCCCATTCCGGAATCGCGCGGATGATCCGGATGGCGTCCCATCCGCTGACGCCGGGGAGCATCGCGTCGAGCAACACCAGGTCGGGGCGAACGTCCTCGAGCGTCTCGACGAGACGCGTGGCTTCGGGGACCGTTCGAACGACGATTCCGACAGGCTCCAGCACCGCGGCGACGCACGCGCTGAAATCTCGATCGTCGTCGACGACGAGGACGCGCATCTTCTCCGCGCTTCCGAGGGCCAGCATCTGATCGACGGCCGCGCCGAATGCGTACGCATCGACCGGCTTGGCAAGAAACAGAGAGGCGCCGGCGTGCGCCGCTTCGACTCGCCGCTCTACATCGACGCGGTCCGACAGAAATGCGAGCGGCAGATGCGGCTGCCGTCGCAGCGCCCGCAGATCGCGCGCGAGTTGGACGGCGTCACAGCCGAGCGACCCATCGATGATCGCGGCTTCGAACTGCTCCGTCTCCGCCCGCATCATCGCCTCACGAGCCGTCGCGACCGCAACGACGGTGAGGAGTTTGGCACGACCCAGACGTTCGAGCTGCTCGCGGACGCCGGGATCCGCGTCGACCACCAACAACCGGTGCGACACGGGCGTCGGCAGCGGCGGCGGGAGCAAGGTCACGGTCCGACGAGTGCAATCGTCGCACCCAAGGCCTACGGGAGGAGGATCCTGGCTTCGCGCGTGGCGTTTTGGTACGCGGCGTAGCTTGCCTCCGGGTGCATCGGGGTATCTTCGACCCCGAAGGCAAGCAGCGCCTGCAGGATGTCGGTTCGGCGGGTCGCCGAGGGGATGAGCACACCGTCGCACTCCGGCGCCGGAGGTGTGGCGCCGTCGCCGGAGCATGCTGCGAGAACTCCCCGCTCGACGGCGAGTGCCTCGCCATTTCTCCCCTGCTCCATGAGAGCGCGAGCGTAAGCGTGCCTGACGCGAAGGTCGCCTCGCACCTCCTCGGATGCGGCTGCGACCAGGACCACAGCAAGTCCGGGCTGATGTACGTCGAGGTATGCCTGTACAAGCTCACGCGTGTCGGTCGCTGAAATCGGCGAATCCGAACGAGGTCTCCCGATGCTCGCTTCAAGCGTGGCCACAGCCATGGCTGCGGGCGTCCGCGCCGCCAGCATCGGGCGTTCGCGCTGGGTTCCGCTCGCTGACCATAGTGCGCCGACGCACAGCAGAGCCGTTCCCGTGAGCCGCCAGACCACCATCACCCGTGGGGTCCAGACACGCGCCGGCGCGTCGAGTTCCCGCGCGCCTGTCTTCTCGACACACACGGCCCTCGTTCAGGTAAAGCTCGCGGCGAGCTCTCGAAGGACCCAGTCGCCGACCGCCCGGGTGCCCAGGCTCCCCCCCACGTCGGGAGTGCAATGCTTGGTGGCGACCGCGTGAGCGACGATCGCCTCGAGACGCGTCTCCTCCTCCGGCCAGCCGAGGTGCGAAAGCATCATGCCAACCGTCAAAATGCTGGCCAGAGGGTTGGCGACGTCCTTGCCCGCGAGCGCGGGGGCGGACCCGTGGACCGGTTCGAACAGGGCAACCCGGATCGGCGGGTGCGGCTCCTCGCAACAGCCGCGAACCGGCGGGTGGAGGTTGGCGCTGGCGGCCATTCCGAGGCCCCCCTGAAGCGCGGCTCCGAGGTCGGTGAGAATGTCGCCGAACAGGTTGCAGGTGACGATCACGTCGAACTGTGCGGGGTCCTGAACGAGGTGAAGGCACATCGTGTCGACGTACGAGTGCCGCGCCTCGATCTCGGGGTATTCACGCGCCACCTCGAAAAACACCCGGTACCAGAGCTCGTGCGCGTGGCGCATCGCGTTCGACTTGTCCGCCATGGCAACGCGCCTCTTGCGGTGCGTTCGCGCGTACTCGAAACCGGCCCGGATGAGCCGCTCGACGCCGCGGCGCGTGTTCACGTCCTCGCTGATGGCGACTTCGTCGCGCGTTCCGCGTTTGAACTGACCTCCGATGCCCGCGTAGATGCCCTCGGTGTTTTCACGCAGGACGACGAGGTCGACATCGGCGCGTGACCGCTCCCGCAGTGGAACGAGCCGGTCGACCAGGGCGCGGATCGGTCGGACGTTGGCGTAGAGATCGAGGCCGAACCGCAGCCCGAACAGGATCTCGCGGGCGTGCTCGAGGCCCGGCAGCCGTGGGTCGCCGAGCGCGCCCAGCAGCACGGCAGCTGCGTCGCGACCGATGCGGTCGCGCACCTCAGCCGGAAGGCCGACGCCATCGCGCAAATACCGGTCGGCTCCCAAGTCGAGCGGCCATAACTCGATGGGCAAACGCCGTTCCGACCGATAGAAGTCGAGCACCCGCGTCGCCTCGCCGATGACCTCGGGACCGATCCCGTCACCCGGGACGACGGCGACGAGCTTTGTCACTGCGACGGGCCGATGAGCCGTCGTGCCGGGACGTATTCGAGCCCGTGCGCCTGGGCGATCGGCTCGTACGTCACGTGGCCGGCATACGTGTTCAGACCCGAGAGCAGTGCCCGATCGGCCGCCAACGCCGCGGGCAGCCCTTGCGAGGCGATTCGCACAGCATACGGGATGGTCACGTTGGTGAGGGCAAAGGTGCTCGTCTGCGGTACCGCGCCGGGCATGTTGGGCACGCAGTAGTGCACGACGCCGTGAACCACGTAGGTCGGATGATCGTGGTTGGTAGGCCGACACGTTTCGATGCATCCACCTTGATCGACTGCGACGTCGACGATGACGCTTCCGGCGCCCATTTTCGCAACGAACTGCTCGGTGACGAGCTTCGGTGCAGCGGCCCCTGTCACCAGCACGGCGCCGACCACCAGGTCGGCACGCGTGACCGTCTCCTCGATATTCGTCGGATTCGAGTAGAGCGTTTCGATGGCGCCGCCGAACACGTCCTCCAGGTACGCCATCGTCTCGGCGCGGACGTCGAGAACCGTGACTTGGGCGCCCATTCCGATGGCGACCGTCGCGGCATTGCGCCCGACCACGCCGCCACCCAGGATGACGACGCGGCCGCGACGGGTGCCCGGAACTCCCCCGAGCAGCACTCCCTTGCCCCCGCGCTCTTTCTCGAGGAACGTCGCACCGACCTGCACGGCCATGCGACCGGCAACCTCGCTCATCGGCTTGAGCAGCGGGAGCGTTCCATCATCGGTCTCGATCGTTTCGTAAGCCACCGACGACACGCCCGCCGCCGCCAGCAAACGCGTGAGCTCAGGCTCGGCGGCAAGGTGCAAGTACGTGTAGAGGATCAGCCCTCTACGAAAATACCCGCGCTCCGAGGGAAGAGGCTCCTTGACCTTCACGACCATTTCCGCGGACCACGCGTCCGCGGCGTGCGCCACGATCGACGCGCCTTGTGCGACGTACTCGGAGTCGCGGATGCCGCTCCCTTCACCGGCGCCGGTCTCGACAAGCACCTTGTGACCCTGCGAGACGAGCGTGCGGACTCCGGCTGGAGTCATCCCCACGCGGTACTCGCGTGTCTTGATTTCCTTGGGCACACCGATGTTCACGATCGAGCTCACTCGCGCCGGCATCCGCCGAACGCTCTTCGACCATAGCAGACCCGCATTCACTCGCGTCCTCGCGCTCGCTCGGGCGGCGCTCCTCGCTCGGCCCGCGCCCTTTCTTGTCCATCGCGTGAGCCTTCGGGACCGGTTAGCCTTGCCGCGCGCGGCGATGTACGGTGTCCTGAGATCGCTTCTATTCACGCTGCCACCCAATCTCGCGCATGCCCTCGCGCTCGCCGCGCTCTGGCCGGTCGAGCACCTCGCGCCCCTGCGCGCCGCGGTCCGTGCCGCGGCACACACCCCGGACGACCCGCGGCTCGCAGTCGAGATCATGGGCCTTCGATTCCCGTCGCCCATCGGGCTCGCGGCGGGCTTCGACAAGAACGCGCGCCGGATCCGCGCGCTCGCCGCGCTCGGTTTCGGCCACCTCGAGCTCGGGACCGTCACGGCGCGACCGCAGAACGCCAACCCCCGACCCAATCTTTTTCGACTGCCGACCGACCGCGCGCTCGTCAATCGCTTGGGGTTTCCGAACGAGGGGGCAAGGCGAGTGGCCCCTCGCCTGCAAGCGGTGCGCGGATCGGTCCGCGTGCCGGTGGGAGTGTCCATCGGCAAGTCGCGCGCAGTGCCGGTCGATGCGCTCGACGAAGTCATCGCCGACTATGCCGAAGCCCTTGATTGCGTTCGTCCGTTCGTGGACTTCGTGGTCGTCAATGTCTCGTCGCCGAACACGGAGGGTCTGCGCACGCTCCAGGGGCGGGAGCACGCGCACGCACTTCTGTCGGCGCTGAAGCAGCGCGCCGGCTCCTCCTGCCGCCTTCTCGTGAAGATTTCGTCAGATTTGGACGAGGCACAGCTCGATCGACTGGTGTCCGTGGTCCAAGCCGTTGCGGTCGACGGGGTGGTCGCCGTGAACACGACCGTCAGCCGTAACGGATTGCGCACCCCGAGGGAGCGGCTCGAGAGGGTCGGCGCGGGAGGCTTGAGCGGGCCCCCCCTCAAGTCCGTCGCAGTCGCGACAGTCCAGCGTGTGCGCGCGCGCCTCGGAAAGGGCGCTGCGATTGTTGGCGTCGGGGGAGTCGAGTCCGGAGACGACGCGATTGCGCTGCTCGGCGCGGGCGCGAATCTCGTGCAGCTGTACACCGCGCTCGTTTATCAAGGCCCGTTCGTCGCCGCACGGATCGGACGGGAGCTTCTGCAGGTCCTCGCGCGCGAAGGAGTCGAACAGATCTCGGCGCTTGGAGCGACCTGGCCAACCGACGAAAAAGCCAAGCAAAAAGCGAGTGCGCCGCGCTGAGGTGGCGAGAATGATTGGGGAGAAGGGAAAAGGCTTGGAACTGTTCACGCAAGCGTTACCCTGAGGTGGGATTATCTGGGCTATGGGTACTGCCGTAGTCTTTCCAGTAACCATTGTCGGCACCCATGCGCGAGGGAACGAGAGCCCTCACCTTTCCTTGACGTCGGAAGGTTACGTCGATGAAACAGGTCCGCAATCCGAGGAGCGACAGGTCGGGGGAGTTGGGTCTCAAGCACGGTTCCGACAGCGGGATCATGCGAAAGGTCGCGCCGTTGACGCTCGGCGACGACCCCGAAGAGAGGCCGTCGTCCCCGCGACTCACGTTTCCGCCGGAACCTGCAGCAAACGCCAGGCTGCAGCGGATCGCGATTGTCGGTATCGGTTGTCGCCTTCCAGGAAAAGCTGACCGGCCAGACAAGCTGTGGAGTCTCCTCAAAAGAGGAGAAGATGCAATCTGCGAGGTCCCGGCTGACCGCTGGGATATCCGGACGCTGTACGACGCGGACTATCGCGTGCCCGGAAGGATCCACCAGCGAGACGGTGGCTTCATCGATCGGATTCGCGAGTTTGATGCCGCCTTCTTCGGCATGTCTCCCAAGGAAGCGCGACGCGTCGATCCGCAGCAGCGCTTACTGCTCGAGACCGCGTACCATGCCCTCGAAGACGCTGGACTCGCTGCGTCGCGCCTGGGGCGTTCGGCCACCGGGGTCTTCGTCGGCATATCGTCCCACGACTATTTTGATATGCAATTGCGCGATGTCGAATGGCGGAGCATCACCGCGCATACGAACCAGGGCGCTTCGCAGTCGGTAGCCGCCAACCGCATCTCGTACGCGTTCGATCTGCGGGGGCCGAGCGTGGCATTCGATACCGCCTGCTCGTCAACGCTGGTTGCGCTCCATTTCGCCGTAGCCGCACTACGCAATGGCGACTGCGATCGCGCACTGGTCGGGGGGGTCAACGCGTTGCTTTCGCCAGGGCTGACCATTGGACTGTCGAAAGGAAGGTTCCTTTCGTCGAGAGGGCGGTGTCAGGCATTCTCCGCCGGTGCGGATGGTTTTGTCCGCGCAGAGGGCGCCGGCATGCTCGTCCTCAAACCGCTCGAGCAGGCGGTGCGCGACCAGGACCGGATCTATGCGGTCATCGAGCACACTGCGATCAACGAAGACGGGCGCACCGATGGGATGGCATTGCCCAATTTCGAGGCGCAGGTGGCGCTGCTGGAGAAGGTCTATCGCGATTCGGGCACGGATCCGCACGATGTCGGGTACGTGGAAGCGCACGGCACGGGTACGGTGGCCGGCGATGCGATCGAGGCGCGCGCGCTCGGTACTGTCCTCGGGCGCGGCCGTTCTGTGGAGCGTCCGCTTCTGCTCGGCTCCGTCAAGACCAACCTGGGACACCTCGAGGGCGGTGCGGGCGCGGCCGGCTTGATCAAGCTTGCTCTCTGCCTGCATCACCGAGAGCTCTCGAAAAGCCTGCACAGCGAGACGCTGAATCCGAACATTCCGTTTCGGGAGCTGGGAATCGAAGTGGTGCGGGAGCACCGGCCTTGGCCGGAGTGGAACGTCCCGCTGCGCGCCGGAATCAGCGGGTTCGGGTTCGGCGGCGCAAACGCACACGCCTTGCTCCGAGCGGCACCCGAGCAGGCGCCTGCGCCGAGCGATGCCACTGCCCCGGTGCTCCTGGCCTTTTCCGCCCGCAGCGAGAAATCGCTCCGCGCACTCGCCGAGGCCCACTTGGCGGGTTCCTTCGGCGATGCGGATCTCGTGGATCTCGCACACAGCGCGATCGCTCACCGCGATCACCATACCGAACGCGCGGCGGTAGCGGCCGAGGACGCGGCTGGATTGCGTTCGCGGTTGCGCGCGCTGGCCGACGGGGAAGCGGTGCCCGGGGTTTGGGTGGGCCGGGCGCGCGCGCTCGAGCCCGTGGCGTTCGTCTGCAGTGGGCAGGGCCCCCAATGGCATGCAATGGGGCGCCAGTTGTTTGCCAGGGACCCGGTGTTTCGCGGAGTCATCGAGGAGATAGACGCGCTGATGGCGCCGCATGCGCCGTGGCGACTGATTCACGAGCTCTTCGAATGTGACGAGCGCGCCTCGCGCATCGACGAGACATGGCTCACGCAGCCGGCGCTATTTGCCATTCAGGTTGCGCTGGCTCGTCGGCTCGGGTCGGTCGGTCTGTTTCCTCGTGCGGTCGTGGGACACAGCGTGGGCGAAGTCGCGGCCGCGGTGATCGCAGGGGCGTTGACGCTCGAAGCGGGGGCGTACGTGATTGTCCACCGAGGGCGGATCCAGAATCGCGCTTCGGGTCGCGGCAAGATGTTGGCTGTCGGGCTGTCCGAGGAGGATGCCCAGCGGCGTATCGAGCGCTTCGGCGGGAAAGTCTCGGTCGCGGCGGTGAATCAGCCGAAGCTGGTGACCGTGGCCGGCGACAGCGATGCGGTAGAGACGGTCGCCCGTGAGCTGGCCCGGGAGGAGATCTTCCACCGCTGGGTGCAGGTCCGGGTGCCTTTCCACAGCTATCTGATGGACGGGTTGCGCGGACCCATCGAGGCCCAGCTCGGGCACATTTGCGGCCGCCCGGCCAGCGTACCGCTCTACTCGACTGTGGTCGGGCACCGCATCCGTGGAGACGAGATCACGGGGGAATACTGGTTCAGAAACGTACGCGATCCAGTGCTCTTCGTGCATGCGACGCGGGCGATGATCCGCGATGGGCTGCGGGCCTTCGTCGAACTCTCGCCGCATCCGATTCTCGGTGCCGGTGTGGAGGAGGTGCTCCGAGACGAGGGTATCGAGGGCGTGGCAGTGTCGACCCTGCGGCGCAACGGCGACGAAATGGACGCACTGCTCGGCGCCGCGGGCGCGCTTTACGCGCGCGGTCACGACCTCAGCGCCCCCTCACCGGGGCGACTCGTCTCCCTACCCAACTATCCCTGGGATCGTCAGGAGTATTGGAACGAGAGCGAGCGCGGTCGCGTGAGTCGGCTGGGCAGCCGCGTCCATCCCATGGTGGGTCGACGAGAGTCGTCACTGGCCGACGCACACCGTCACATTTTTGAGCTCGATCTCGACGCCCGTCTGCACACGTGGCTGCGTGACCATCGGGTGCAAGCGCAGTTGGTCGCCCCCGGTGCATCGCTGGCGGAGGCTGCGATCGCCTGCGGGCGTGACGCATTCGGGAGCGGAGTTTTCCTCGAGCGCCTGCATTTCGAGCACGCCGTGTTCCTGCCCGAAGGGGAGGATGACCCGCCGCCACAGATGACACTGGAAGTGGAGGGCGACGACGGGCAGTTCCGGATTTGTTCGCGCGCACGGTCCGGTGAAGTGCAGCGTCACGTGTCTGGCCGCATCAACCATCGCGGGCAGGCCTTCCCGGAGCTGCCCTTCGAACTGGACGGTTTTCGCCGTACCTGCGCGCAGCTCGGGTCAGCCCACGCCCTGTACCCACTGCTCGCGAAGCGAGGCTTGCACTTCGGCCCTACATTCCGAAGTCTTCGCGAGCTTCGCACTGGCCGGCAAGCCGACGGGACCCTCGAAGGGATGGGGCTGTTGGAGCTACCGTCGCCGGTCCGGAGCGAGGGCCATCTACTGCACCCAGTTCTTCTCGACGGGTGTTTTCAAACGCTCATCGCCGTCGTGGGTAACGCGACGGGCGAGCATTTGTACCTCCCGCTCGCCATCGACAAGTTGCGTTTGATCCCTACGGCCGAAACGCGCGTGTGGGCGTGTGTGCGGGTGCGCTCGGTATCCAGGGAGCGGGCGACCGCAGATCTGTGGATCGTGAGCGAATCGGGCGACGTGCTTGCCGAGGCGCAGGGCTTCGAGGGACAGCTCCTCGAGAAGCGTGATCGCTCCACTCCACGCGGCCACCGCTACCGGCTGTCGTGGGTGCCGGTCGATCGGCCTGATCAGATCTGGGATCGCGCGTCGTTCGAGGTTCTGCGCCCGCAAGCGGAAATCCATCGCGTCCTGCGTGAAGCCGAACGTACCGTGGCGGCCGACCCCGTGCATGCCGACCGGGCGGCGCTCGAGCCGCGGTTGAACGCGCTTTCGCTCGCATACGGTGCGAGGGCGTGCAGCGCCCTCGGGCTCTCGTTCGAGATGGGTGCGTGCTGGTCGCGCCGACTGCCGACGCCGTCGGCGCCGCGCCACGTCGAGCGCCTGTGGAATCGGCTCGTCGCGGCCCTGCTCGAAGCCGGCGTGCTGGCTCCTCACGGGGACGAGCTTGTCGTCGAGCGCGCGCTCGAAAAGAACGATCCGCAGGCGCTGGCCTTGGAGCTGGAGGGTCACGCAAGCATCGCGCAGGATCTCCCGCTCATCCGGCGAGCCGGCGAGGCGCTTGCGTCCGTGCTTCGGGGCGAAATCGACGGCTCCCGGGTTCTGTTTGCCGACGGCGGCGAGCAGTTGGCGGCGTTCTACCGAGAATCGTATCAATTTCATCACGCGGGGACGCTGCTCGCTTCGGCGCTCCGCGAGCTGGTGCGCGACGTGCCCACGGATCGCACCCTGCGGGTCCTCGAGCTGGGCGCGGGCACCGGCGGAATGACGGGCGCGCTCCTCGCCGAGCTGCCACCGGAGCGAAGTCGCTACGTGTTCAGCGACGTGTCGGCGAGCTTCTTCGAGGCGGCTCGCGAGCGTTTCGGCGAATTCCCCGGCCTGGAATGCGCAGTGCTCGACATCGAGCGCGATCCTCAAACGCAGGGCTTTCCCTCTGGATCCTTCGACGTAGTGGTCGCCTCCGACGTGCTGCACGCGACGCGCGATGTCGCCGAAAGCGTCGAGCATGCGGCCCGGCTCGTCGGGCGTGGCGGGGTATTGCTCCTCGTCGAGGTGACCCGGCCGCCGCTCTGGACCGATCTGCTGTTCGGCTTGACCGAGGGCTGGTGGCGCTTCGAGGACACGGGCGTGCGTCGGGATCACTGCGCGGTGAGCACTGACGCTTGGCGCGATCTGCTGCTGCATGCGGGATTGAGCCCCGTGCCCATTTTGCGTCCGGGAGCCGCGTGCGTGCAGGACGTGATCGTGGCGCGCGCGCCGGTCGATCGACCGCGGCGGCGCGCGGAGACGCCTCGGGGGAACGTGCTTCTGGTCGGCGGCCGTTCGCGGCTCTCCGATCGTATCGGAGCGGCACTTGCCCGTATGGGGGTGGGGGCACACCAGGTGCCATTGGCGTCATGGCGGGAGGGGTTGGCCAATTCTTCGCAATCGCAGCCGCAGCCGCAATCGCAATCCGTGGCGCGGGCGGAGGCGGTCCTGTTCGTCGATCCTCTCGCCGAGTCGGCCGAACCGGGCGCTGGGGACTTGATGGCCCTGCACCGGCGCACCAGCGGGCGGCTGGCATCGCTGGCGATCGGGCTTTCCGACCTGCCGCGTGAGCGTCGGCCACGCCTCCTCGCGGTCACGCGCGCAGCGCAGCTGGTCGTCGCGGGCGAGCGAACCCGCATTTCGCAGTCCATGGTCTGGGGCGTCGGGCGCGTCGCTTCGAACGAGCTGAGCGGCCTCTCGATCCGATTGATCGACCTGTCCGAGGATCCGTCGGAGCCGGAGCTGCAGTCTCTCGTTCGCGAAGCGTTCGCTCCTTCCGATGAAGTCGACATCGCACTGCGTGGCACCTCTCGGTTTGGCCTCCGTATCGAGCGGGCGCCATCCGGGGACGAGCGGCGGATCGGAGCAAGCGGCGACGTCGCCTATCGGCTCGAGCAGCGGCAGCCAGGCATGCTCGCCGGTCTCGTCCTCGCCGAACATGAGCGTCAGGCGCCGGGCCCCGAAGAAATCGAGATCAAAGTCCGCGCGGCCGGCCTCAATTTCAAGGACGTGATGTCCGCGCTCGGCATGCTGCCTCGCGAAGCTCCGCACAAGCAGCTCGGGGTCGAGTGCTCCGGGGTGGTTACGCGGGTTGGCGACAACGTGCGCGACTTGCGACCCGGCGACGAGGTGCTGGGCATCGCGGCCGGAAGCTTTGCCTCTCATGCCGTCACTCACCGCGCGCTGGTCTTTCCAAAACCGACGCGGCTGACCCACGAAGAGGCCGCCACGATTCCGGCGGCCATCGGAACCGCATGGTACTGCCTCGAGGTCCTGGCGCGCTTGCAGCCAGGTGAGAAGGTGCTCGTCCATGCGGCCAGTGGCGGGGTTGGGCATGCGGCCATTCAGGTCGCCAAGCGCCGCGGTGCTCGGATCTTCGCCACCGCCGGCAGCGAGGTTAAGCGCGCTCACGTGCGCGCGATGGGCGTCGAGCGCGTTTTCGACTCGCGCTCTCTCGCGTGGGCCGACCAGGTGCAAGCAGCGACGGCGGGCAGCGGAGTCGACGTGGTCCTGAACTCGCTCGCCGGGAGCGCCATCACGCGCGGCATGGAGCTGCTCGCTCCGGGCGGGCGCTTCGTGGAGATCGGCAAGACCGACATCTATCAGAACCAGCGGCTGGGTCTGTATCCCTTTAGGAACAACATTTCGTTCTTCGCCGTCGAGCTGGGGTCCATCTGCGCGGAGCGACCGGAAACCGCGGGCCGGCTCATCTACGCTCCCATTGCGGACCTGATAGAGGCCGGCGACCTCAAGCCGTTGCCGCGACAGGTGTACTCCGCGAGCGAGATCAACGAGGCGTTCGCCACCATGTCGCGGTCCCAACACATCGGCAAGATCGTAGTGTCGATCGACCCCGAAGCACTTCCATCCATCGTGCCGGCGCGTCGCGTGCTCGAGCTGCGCCCGAATGCGACGTATCTCGTCACCGGCGGTACGCGTGGTCTCGGTGTCCGCGTAGCGGATTGGCTCGTCGAGCGCGGTGCTCGCCACCTGATCCTGCTTTCTCGGAGTGGCCAGCCCGACGCAGACTGCTCCAGTCGCATCGCGGCGTGGCGCGGCCGGGGCATCAGCGTGAAAGTGATGGCCGTCGACGTGGGCGACGAATCGGCGCTGACAGAAGCATTGACCCTCGTCCGCAGGGAAGGGCCACCGCTCGCGGGCATCGTTCACGGTGCCATGGTGCTTGCCGACGCGCCGCTGCAGAGTCTCGACGAGCATGCGTTTCGAACGGCGCTCGAGCCCAAAGCGGGTGCCGCGCTGTTGCTCGACCGGCTGACACGCGGCGACTGTTTGGATTTCTTCGTGCTGCTGTCTTCGATCTCGATGGTCAGCGGAAACCCAGCTCAGGCCGCCTACAACGCCGCGAACGCAGTCCTTCAGTCGCTGGTCTGGCGCCGCCGCCAGCAAGGGCAGCCAGCGACGATCGTCCATCTGGGTGCAATGGCCGATGCGGGCTTTGTCGCGCGCAATCAGGGGGTCGCCAAGCTGCTGACCGATCTCGGTCTCGAGGCCACGCAATCGGCGGACGCCATGGCGGTGCTCGAGGAGCTGCTACTCGCGAACAGCTCCGACGGGATTGCCGCGGTGATGGATTGGCGTGAGCTCGTGCAAAGACTTCCGGCAAATGCGGCGCGAACGCGGCTGGTGAGGCCGGGTGTCGACACCGGTCCTTCCGGGCGTGCGAACCCTCGTGAACAGTTGCTCGCGCTGGCCGACAACGAACGCTCGGGACGCCTGACGCTGCTGATCGTCGAGGCGGTGGCCCCAATCCTCGGAGCCAAGCCTGATTCGCTGCGCGGCGACCAGCGCTTGACCGAGCTGGGACTGGACTCGTTGATGATGACGCAGCTCTCCGTCGCGCTGGAAGATCGGTTCGGCGTACGCCTGCCTACCATGAGGCTTCTCAAGGGCCCCACGCTCGCCGAGCTGGCGCGCGAGATCGCCCTCAGGATCGTCCAGCACGAAGAGGCCCGGCTCGGTCCAGGCACGATGGCGGCGGAATGATTCCGGGAGCGCTGGCCGATTGCGAGGCCACGAGCCCCTCGTGAGTCAATTCAGTCGTTGGACGATTTCGACAAACGGATTGACGCCAGTCTCCTCCTCGAGGATTTGAAAGTGCCCCTCGGGTAGCGCCGTCCTGGCAAACTCGAGCGTCTGCTCGGGTGTACGATAGACCAAATACCAGTCGAGGTGGTGCTCCATGAGCCAGCGGGAGGGATTGCCTGGAACGACATTCCCAACATAGAGCACACCTCCCGGCCCAAGATTGGCCGCGAGGTTCCTGCACAGTGCCACCGCGGTTGGGAACTGCAGATAGTCGAACAGACCGCACGAGAACACGACGTCGAAACGACCTGAGGCCGCGAAGATCATGGGGTCGGCGAGCAAATGCTTGATTGAATCGTGGACATACGTGATCTTCACGGCGTCCTGAAAGCGCGCTTGCACGAGCGGCTTCAGGCGGGAGTAGGCATAAGTCAACGCTTCCTTGTCCTGGTCGAACAGTACGATCTCGAGCGGCGAAGACAGGTGATCGAGCTCCGAAAGCAACTCGAAAATTTCCTGCGCCGGCCCGGCTGCGATCGACAGGATGCGCAGGGTTCGCCTGAATCCCTCCGCGCTCACGAGCGTCCGTAGACGCCCTTTGATCATGTTCTTCCGGGATCGGACTGCCAGCGCTCCCTTGCAAGAAGAGAATGCGAGGTTGACCGCTTTGGCAAATAACGTCGTCCCCTCGAAAGGGCGCTCGTAGAAGTATCGCATGACCACGTAGTCACCCGGGTAGCCGAGCGGCTTGTGCAGTGCGCGATGCATCCAGGGCGCCTGCATGAGGTGCTCTTGCAGGTTGCGGAGAGAGAACTCCTTCAGCGCCTGCGCTTGCTCGTCAGAAACCGTACGGACCGCCGCATCAATCTGTTCGGTGTACCGCACCACTTCGGGCACGAACTGCTCACGCAGTTTTTCCATCAAGGCCGTTCGGGCGGGCGACTCGGACTCGCCGTGCAATACGTGCCACGGAAGCACGGCCTCCAGCTTGCGAAATTGCTCCTGGGAGTCCTCCAGGAAGAGGCGCAGCTCGCTGACGAGCGATTTGAACCTCTCGTGGCCATGCACGTGCCATTTGCAGGCGGCCAGGCCAAAGGTGTAGGGGTGCTGCTCTCGCCACCCTTTGATGTCGCGTAGATGCAGGACATCGTCTATGCCCATCAGCGAATCGACGAATGACGCCCCAACGATCACGATATCGTCTTCGCGCCGGATCGAGCTGACGCGAGCAGCGCCGCGATAAGCCTCCAGGTCGTCGAAGGCGACGATCAGCTGATCGAGGACTGCAAACGGCTCGAGTTTCAGGTCCCGCGGGGATTCGAATGCCACGCCGCTTTGCGAGACGTCGACCAGCCGACAACTGTGGGTGGTGGCGCCGATTGCAAGACGCACCAGCGGCTCCAGGGACCCGAAGTCTGCATTTCGGTATCGATGCGGCCGGAAATTGACTTCGCGGCCTTGTCCACCGTCGAGCTCGGAATAGTCCCGACCCCGGTTCTCCGGCGAGCCTTCAATCGAAGGTGCGCTCGAAACTGGAAAGAGAGAGCGCGGCTCTCGTGACATGGGTCCCGCCATGGAAGTCGATGAAGGCGAAGCCTATCACGACAGGTCGGGGCCAAGCCGACGAGGCGCTCGCTCCGAGCGAATCGCGAAGACCGCGCGCGCGGCCGTTATGTGCCGGATGCACCCTGAAGGATCGGCTGTCTGTCGGCATCGGGCGCGGGCTTCTCGTCCACGCGCTCCGTCGTGAAGACCGGAACTCGAGGGGGTCGCAGCGATGGCAGCAGTTCGGCGACGGCCGCCGGAGGGGGCGGCGGCCGGCTGCTTCGTTTGGCGACGTAAGTGGCGTCCCCGAACGTCCATTTTCCTGCGAGCGTGCACGAGGCCAGAGCGAGTGCGAGCTCGGCTGCCGTCTGATAACGCGCTGCCGGATCCTTCTGGAGTGCACGCATCACGACGGCCTCGACGTCCGGCGGCAGCGCGCGGCCGAGCGCGTCCGAAGGGGGCGAAACGGCCTGGTTGACGTGCGCGTAGACAAGCGCGCCGGCGCTTTCCGCGTCGAAGGGCGGCCGTCCCGTCAAAAGGAAGTAGAGCACCGCGCCGAGCGCATACACGTCCGATCGCGCGTCGGCGCTGAGGCCCATCGCCATCTCGGGCGACATGTACGCCGGAGTGCCGATCAGCGCCCCCGTATCGGTCATCTTGCCGTCATTGGTCTGCATCTTCGCGATGCCGAAGTCGATCACTTTGACGAAGTCGTGCTCGCCACCGAGCGAAGTCAAAAAAAGGTTCTCGGGTTTGATGTCACGGTGCACGATGCCCCTCTCGTGCGCCTCGGCGAGCGCGCGAGCGACCTGCCCCGTGATGTGTACGGCCCGCGCCGGCGCGAGGCGTCCCAGGCGCTGCACGTGATCGGCGAGGGTCTCGCCCTCCAGCAATTCCATGACGTAGTACCAGAGACCGTCCTCGGTCACGCCATAGTCGAACACGCGCACCGTGTTGGGATGCGCGAGCTCAGCGGTCGCCCGCACCTCTCGCTCGAAGCGGGAGCGCGCGCTTCCTGAGCGTTCCTGCTGATCGGGGCGGAGGATTTTCACCGCCACGTCGCGTTTGAGGCCGGGGTGATACGCGATCCAGACGTCCCCCATTCCGCCGGCCGCCAGCCGCCGCTTGAGGCGATATCGGCCGAGGCTTCGCGCTTCGAACACCTGCCTGCGGAGCGACCAGACGATGTGTCCACCGAAGACGAGGGACACTGCGGTGCTGAGTACGTACTGGGAGTTGATGAAGAAGGTCGTGATCGCAGCCGGGTCGTGCAGTTGACGCGCGACATCGGGCAGAAAGAGCGCGGAGCCGAACAGCACGAGGATGAACGATGCGATGGGGATGCCGGCCATGATGATCCCGCGCTTCCACGGCTCCGACGTCGTCACGAAGCGCACGAACAGCACCAGGCACAGGCCGGGCAAATAAGGGCTGGCGATGCCTCGAAACTCGACACACATGAGCGCGATTGCGATCGCTCCCGAGGTGTAGACGACCAGGTCGGCGGTCGTGAGCGACCGGTCGGTGGGCGTCGTGCTGCGGTGCATACGCATGATGACGAGGATGAGCACGACGTCCACCGCGGCGCGCCAGGCCAGGAAATGAGTCAGAAGACCGGCGTGCAAATACCGGATCACGGCGATGTCAACCGGGATGAAGGCGTTCCAGAGTGACACGCTCAGCAGCAGCGCGCGGCGAAAGGCGATCTGCCGAGACCGGAGCTCCTCGGCGCGCGGTACGTCGGGCAGAGGCGAAACCAGGTCTTCGGTTCGCGGGGTCTGTCTCGGCTTGGGCTCGATCACTGTCGTCGCCGTGGCGCGCCCAACAACAGGTTGCTCACAAGCCTTCCACATCATCATCAATGAAGAGGTCGATGCCTCTTGAGGTCAAGGCAGACATTTGTACAGTGCATGCGGAACGTGATCGAAACGAATGAATCACGAAAACGAAACACTTCGGAATTGCTCCCGCCGCGCAAGGGTGATGTCGGGGCGGCAACCCGTCCCCGGTCCTCGCAAGTAGCGCCGATGCGCTCAGGGCTGCGGCTGCCTACTTGGCCGAACGATTCCTCACGTACCGCACCGCCCCATGATCCGTCTCCGCGATGCGTCCCTGACGCTTCGTCACAAGCACGAGCCGTTGATCGCGATCGAGGGCACCGACGGGCGCGACGAGCATGCCTCCCTCGGGCAGCGCTTCGAGCCAAGGCGCCGGAAGTCGTTCGATCGCGAACGTGATGACGACCTTACGAGCATCGCCCCACTGGCTGGCGCTCTCGATGGCATCCGCCTCGATGATGCGGACGTTCGGCTCGTCCGCGAGCGTCCGCCGTGCCCACGCCACGAGATCGGCGTCGATCTCGATCGTCACGACCCGGCCCTCGCGTCCCACGATGAATGCCGCCAGCGCAGCACCGTATCCGGACCCGGTCCCGAGCTCCACGAGCCGATCACCCGGCGCAAGGCGAAGCAGCCGGTACGAGAGCAAGTAAGCGTGCGGCGCGCTGATGGTGGCGAGGCCCGCCGGGTCAAGCGCGAGCGGGATGTCTTCCGCGCTGCGCTCCACGTCTTCCGGGCGGACGAACCGCTCGCGCGGCACCTCGAGCAGTGCCGTCAAGTGTCGCTCATCGAATGGGCCCAGCTGACGCACGACGGAATCCACCAGCGCGAGCCGGCAGCCGCGCGCCACTTCGCGCAGCTCCTGCGCGAGGAGCGGATCTTCGCGTCCGGACCCTTGGCCCATCCTGTGGGCGAGCGACGCCAACCACTCGCGCCGCTGGGCGGGCGGAAGCTCGGCCATCTTCCTTCGAAACGCGACCGTGAAGAGGACCGGATATGTGCTCACGGCGTGAGCCTCCGCAATTCGAGGAACCGCGAGGTTGAGCGGTTCCCAAGTTCCCCGAGCGTGCGTGGGGCGCGAGCTTAGCTCGCCTGACTCGCGAGATCCCGTCCCGGGGGGAGAAACACGCAGTGGGCCGGCCTGGTTCGGACGCGAGCCCCCTGCCGAGGGCCGCCGGCGGCCCCGCGGAGCGCCAGACCTCGACGTCGCCGAAACCGGCGGTAGGCTCCAGCTTTCGACAGGGGTCTCGCTTGCCTACGCTGCGCATCCTCTATTTTGCCGGCCTGAGGGAGGCGCTTGGGCTTGCCGAGGAATCGATCCGGCTGCCGCCCGAGGTTCGGACGGTGGGTCAGCTCTGCGCCTACCTCGCGTCGCGTCACCGGGGCTATGCCGCTCGTCGAGATCATATCCGCGTTGCGCGCAATGAAGCGTTCGCACGCGACGACGAAGGCGTCGCCGACGGGGACGTCATCGCGCTCATCCCTCCGGTCGCTGGCGGGTGACGTGGCCAGGGATCCGATTCGCGTGGCCGTCATCACCGTGAGCGATTCGCGCGCGGCGGGCGATGACGAATCGGGCGCGCTCCTGCGACAGCGCCTCGAGGAAGCAGGCTTCACCGTGTCCTTCAGCACAATCGTTCGTGACGAGCCGGAAGACGTCCGCGCGGTCATCGCGCGAATCTGCGACGACGACCTGGGCGACGCGGTCGTGAGCACCGGCGGGACGGGCATCGCGCCGCGGGATCAGACCTACGAAGCGCTCGAGCCCCTCCTCGAAAAGAAGCTCGACGGGTTCGGCGAGTCGTTCAGGCGGCTTTCCTGGGAGCAGATCGGTCCCCGCGCCGTTCTCTCGCGGGCGATCGCGGGCGTTTACCGAGGTCGCGTCGTCATAGCCCTGCCGGGCAGCCCGAAGGCCATCTCCCTGGCGATCGATCGCATCGTTGGGCCCATCCTTCCGCACGCCGTGGCGCTGGCGCGCGGCGAGAAGCACGGACATTGAAGTGCTGACGCTCGACGAGGCGAAGGCTCGCGTTCTGTCCGGCGTGCATCGGCTGTCGAGCGAACGGGTTGCGCTTGCGGAGGGCCTGGACCGCGTTCTCGCCGAACCGGTCGTGGCGCGCTCTGCGCTTCCGCCTTTCGACCATTCGGCCATGGACGGATACGCCGTCGCGACGCGCGATCTGGAAGGGCCTTCACCTTGGGAGTTGCCCGTGTGTGGGGAAAGCAGCGCCGGCTCGGTCGCCCCCGCGCTGGCGGCCTCGTCGGCCAGCCGAATCTTCACCGGCGCCCCGCTTCCCGCAGGAGCCGACGCCGTCGTGGCGCAAGAGAACGTCGAGCGCGATAGGAATACGGTCCGACTGCATTCTCGCCCCAAGGTTGGCGAGCATGTCCGGAAAACGGGGCACGATTTGCCGGCGGGCGCCCTCGCGCTTGCCGCGGGTGCGCGTCTGAACCCCGGCGCCCTCGCGCTTGCCGCGATGCTCGACGAGGCGGAGCTCGTCGTCGCGAGGCGGCCTCGGGTCACGATCCTCTGCACCGGCAACGAGCTGCGAGCGGTCGGTGGTCGCGCCCACGCCGGGTCGATTCCCGAGTCGAACGCCGTGGCGCTTGCAGCCCTCGCGCGGCAAGGCGGCGCGGCTTCGGTGATCACCCCCATCGTGCGCGACGACGTGGAGCAGGCGACCGAGGCGATCCAGCAGGCGCTCGATTCGAGCGACCTTCTTCTCACGGTCGGAGGAGTCAGCGTGGGAGATCACGACGTCGTGCGCCCCGCGCTCGAGCGAGCGGGAGTGACCCTCGACTTCTGGAAGGTGGCGATCAAGCCGGGCAAGCCGATTGCCTTCGGCCGGTATGGACGCGGCAGCCGGGTGCTCGGGCTGCCGGGCAACCCGGCGAGCGCGCTCGTGACCTTTGCGTTGTTCGGGGTGCCCCTGCTTCGAGCCATGCAAGGGGACGAGCGGCCGAGCCCCATGCCCTTGTGCGCTCACCTCGCGGCGGCCCGCAAACGCTCGGTCGATCGCATCGAGCTGCTCCGTGCGGAGCTACGCCGTGAAAACGCGGTGCTCGTGGTGTTTCCGCACGACAACCAAGCGTCCGGAGCGGCGACGAGCCTGGCGAAATCGGACGGAGTGGCCGTCATCGCGCCTGGCGAGGGCTTGATCGAGGCGGGTGCGCCGGTCGATTTCATTCGATGGGCCGACGTGTGACGGGGGGCGCGCCGGCCGATTTCGGAGCCGGGGCGGGTGGCGCGAAGGCGCTCGTCGCTGCGGGGATCTTCGTCGGTGGCGCCTCGCGTCGCATGTCGGGCAGCCCCAAAGGTCTCTTGATCGCCCCGGGCGGGCTCACGATCGTCGAGCGGATGCGCGCGGTGCTGGCCGAGTGCGGTGTCGACGACGTCGTGCTCGTCGGCGCTTCGTCCGCGTATGCAGCCCTCGGCTTGCCGGCCGTCGAGGACCAGCCGAGCGGCATCGGTCCGCTTGGAGGGCTGGTCTCGCTGCTCCGGCGCGCCGACGGCGGATACGCGCTCGCGTTCGCGTGCGACATGCCTTTCGTGTCGGCCACGCTCGTGCGAGGTCTCCTCGACGCGCCGGCCGCGGCCGTCGTTGCGCCGCTTCGTGGCGGACTGTGGGAGCCGCTCTGTGCGCGCTACGATGCCGCCCTCGTTCTCCCCATCGCCGAGCAGTGCGCCGCACAGCGGGTGCATTCGCTCCAGGAGCTGCTGGCCGCCGCGGGCGCGGCGCAGCTGCCACTCTCCGAAGACCGCCGTCACGAGCTGCGAGACTGGGACGCGCCCGAGGACGTCGTCAATGACGGCTCCGGTGGGTGATCGCGGGGGCTGCGCCGGGGCCATCGTGATCCGTCCCCTCGCAACGGGCATCCTGCCATCCGACCCAGTAGGCACCCTCCGGACCGTGCTCGCGCTTCCAGATCGGGACGCGTGCCTTGATCCGGTCGATGAGTGCGCGGCACGCGCGAAACGCCTCGTCGCGGTGCGGCGCGCTCGCGGCGCAAATCACCGCAATCTCGCCGACCTGAAGAGCTCCGGTCCGGTGCACCACCGAAAGACGCGCTTGCTGGATCTCGACCCCAAGCTCGTCGACGATCCGCTGCATCTCGGCGAGCGCCATCGGACGATAGGCTTCGTAATCGAGCCTTTGCACGGGGCGGCCGCCACTCTCGTCGCGCACGACCCCGACAAAGACGCAGACGGCGCCGGCGCCCGCGTGCGATACGCTGGTGACGGCCTCGTCAATCGACAGCGGCGTCTCCCGCAGAGCGACCAGGGTCGCGCTCACGCGTCGCTCCCTGCTGGACGGCTCCCGTCGGCGATCCCGTTCGCGTCGGGACGAATGACGTCGCCGCTCCTGCCGCCGCTCTTGCGTTCGAGCCGCACTGCGGCGATGACCGCCCAGCGGTCGGAGCCCTTGATCATGTCGTAGATCGTGAGCGATGCGATGCTCGCCGCCACCATGGCTTCCATTTCGACCCCGGTTCGATCGACCGCCTCGACCGAAGCGACTACGACAATTTGCCCGCGCGCCTCGTCCAGATCCAGATCGACCCGAGCGCTCGTCGTCTGCACCGGATGGCAGAGTGGTATGAGCTCCGCCGTGCGCTTCGACGCCATGATGCCGCCGATTCGCGCGGCCGCCAACACGTCACCTTTCGAGACGCTGCCTTCGGCGATTGCCCGGACCACCGCGGTCGTCGTGCGGATGGTCGCGCTCGCCACCGCGCGCCTGGACGTGATGCGCTTCTCGGCGACGTCGACCATGTGAGCGTCCCCCGACCGGGAGACATGAGTGAGCCGCGCGGTCCTCACGATCTCGTCGTACGCTCGTTCGAGTCTTTCGGGCTTGGCGGAGCACTTGGCGAGAGCGTATCGATCGAGCGCGCTGAGGGCCCGCCAGCGCGCGTCGTCGAGCGGCCGCGACGGTCCGAGCGCGGCCGTCAGTCCGGACGGGACGTGAACGTCGCCGGGCTCGTCGATCCGTGCAACGAAGGAGGCGGCAGGAACCGCGCGCGCGAGGCAATCCCCGCAGTCACTGTCGGCCGTACCTTCCGCGCCGGTCCCGGCTGCGCGGATTGCGGCACCCGCGAGCACGATGGCCCTGCGACTCTCGACCGGAAGGGAAAGCCACCCTTCGAGGGAGAGCTTTCGTCCTGTCGCGTCGAGCAGTCGCCGAGCGGCGAGGGGCATGATGGGCAGCGCATCGTCGATGCCTTCGAACGCGTACACCGGCAGGCGTGGCATGGTCGGAGGATGGCACGTCCCACCGGACGCCTCCCGTAGCCCCTCACCTCACCGCGATCTTGCGAGGCTTGGCGGCCGCCGCCTTCGGCAGCCGGACGACGACGGTCCCGCGCTTCGCTTCGGCGCGGATGTTTGCCGCGTCGATGCCGGCGGGAATCCGAAACGTACGGACGAAGGACCGTTCGTCGTATTCGCGCGCGAGCGCCGGCGAGGCATCGGCCGGCTGGCGCTTCGCCTCGAGCGTCAGCGTGTCGCTGTCGACACGGATGTCGATCGCTTCGCCGGGTACGCCGGGTACGTCTGCGACGAGCAAGACCTCGTCGCCATTCTCGAAGACGTCGACCGGCGGGGCGACGCTCCGTTGAAACGGATTTCGGGTTCGCAGGGAGCCGTTGGTTCCCTGAACGGCAGCTTCATCGCTCATGACGATTTCTCCTGGGCCTGATGTCGCAGATTCCGCCCTGTGGTCTCAAAGGGCCTTGACGGCAATCTGGCGAGGAAGCGTCTCCTTCGCCTTGGGCAGGGTGACCGTGAGAATCCCGTCCTTCAGCTCGGCGGTCACCGCGTCCGAATCCACCTTTCCCGCGAGCGCGAGCTTGCGCGTGAAGGCGACCGGCGGCCGCTCGCGCAGCCGGATCTCGTAGCCGTCCGGGATATCGGCCTTGCGTTCGCCGCGGAGCACGAGAGCCTCGTCCTCGACGGTGACCGATACGTCCCCCTGCGCAAGACCGGGGACCTCTGCTTTGTAGACGAAGCTTTCCTTCGTCTCGAAGGCATTGACGAGCGGCCACGGGCTTTTCTGTCGCCTTACGCGCTCGAGCGGCGGCGCAGCTCTCCAATCGTAAAGCACGCGATCCATTCGCCGCTGCAGCAAGTCGAGCGCGCGAAACGTGTCGTCGAAATCTCCAAAACCGATGACCATGACAACGCTCCTTCCCCGGGCCAGCGGGCGAAAGCGACACCCGCGCGCCGTGCGTAAAGAGAAACCCCGCTCGAGAGACTCTCACCCGCCGCCTGCGAGCGGCCGATCCGTCGTCTCGAGCTCCCCCCAGAGATAAGCACGGTCCGTCGCGTGTAAAGGGCTTGCGCCCGGCGAGCCGCCCGCGTCCTGCTCGCCGCGCGTCCTGCTCGCCGCGCGTCCTGCTCGCCGCGCGCGTGCTGCTCGCGCGGACCTCGACCGAAGGGGAGCGCAGCCGCTCAGCTTTCGCGGGATTCGGCGTCGTTCTCGATGACGATTGGATGACGCTTGCCCGATTTGAGAGCTGGAATCTGATCGCAATACGAGACACGCAGCGGCAAGCCTTTGAAGTAGGCCTCGATGCGCCGCGCCGTCCTGGAGAAGCGAGCCTCGTCCCAGTCGCGCCCCCGAACGATCCTCAGCTCGACCTCGCCGCTCGCCTTTTGGACGCCCTGGAACGCCCGGAGGAGCCCCGCTTCGTGCGCGAGCAGTGAGATGATGACCATCCCGGGGACCGGGTCGCCATTCGCGTCGCGCAACGTGTCGCTGGTCCGGCCTTCGACACGCGCGAGCTTGCGCAGCCCGCGGCCGCACGCGCACCCGCCGTCGCTCGCCATGGTCGCGAGGTCTCCGTTGGCGTAGCGGATGAGCGGCATTCCGTAGTTGTGAAGGTCGGTGATGAGAACGTCACCCGGCTCTCCATCGGAGACGGGGCGGCCATCGCGTGCGATTTCGACGAGAAGATTTTCGTCGGACAGATGCATGCCATCGTGAATCTCGCACTCGGCTGCGACCAGCATCGTCTCGCGCGAGCCGTAGGTCTCGAAGATCTGTGGCCCGAACGCCAGGGCGATCGCCTGGCGATCGTGGGGCAAGAGGGCCTCCGCGCCACAAATCACGCGTGCGTCCGGCCAGTCACGAACCCCGCGCTCGGTCGTCCACCGCGCAAAGGCGGCGAGGGCCTGCGTGTACGCGACGACGCAGTGGGGCTTCATTCGCGAGAAGACTGCAGCGGCGCTGCGCATGGACGCTTCGTCCTGCTTGATCGCGTCGACGTAAGCCTCGCGCTTGAGAGCCCGATCGAGGTGCACTTTCCCACCGGCGAACCCTGCGGGGGGGCCGCTGCCCGCACCCCAGTAATGGACGGTAGGCAGACCCATGCGGTACCCGGCCCACCCGTAGCCGCGCAGGCGCGTCGCCTGACGCCATGCCTCACTTTCGTTGCAGTATTCGAACTTCAACGGGATGCCGCTCGTGCCGCTCGTCCCCTTCTGGATGTTGCGCCCCCGGTGGGCGGGGTCGACCAGATCGTCGTAACGCTCGCTGATGATCTCGCGCGTCAGGATCGGCAAGATGAGCAGATCGCCTTTGCACCGAATGTCGCGTGGATCGAAGCGCAGATGGGCGAAGAGCTCGCGCCAGTACGTGATGTTGCGGGCCGCGTGGTCGAGCAGGGCCCGCAGCGACTCGAGTTGCAGTCGATCACGCTCTTCGGCTCCCAACCACTGGGTGGCTTCCAGGACTTGCAGGTGCGTGCCGATCGGACGGCCGCGCACCACGCGTTGCCATGCGGGGTAAAAGAGAGCCTCGTACGCGCGCGCATAGAGACAGCGGGCGCTCGCGCGTGGCAATCGTGGCGCGCTCCCGCAAAGGTTGAGGGAGCGACTCGAAACGGGTTCGAACATTGTGGGGACCGACAGCCAATGTGCAGCCCCCGTACCCACAAGAGCGCTTCAGCTCCCGAGCGACCAGCTGCGGTCGTCGTCGATCTCGGATTGCGGATCCCCCCCGTAGCGGAGGAATCCCTGCGCGATCAGCGTGTCGACGATGTCCTCCGCTTCGAGCTCCGAGCACTCGAGCTCGCAAGTCACCGCGTCGCGCAGCACGGTGCGGCCGTTCAGATAACCGACGGGCGCCGCCCCCACGAAGCGGAGGCGGAGCGAATCCGTGAGCACAGCGAGGTCGACGTTCTCGACGACGAGCTTCCCCACGGGGCCATTCATTGGGCCGGGGAAGGCCAACCGCAAGACGCCGGCCCCCCAAAGCCGAGGCTTCCGGGCCGCAAAAGCCGGAGCTCCCCGCGCGCCGAGGGCGACGCGCCACGGGCCATCCGACGGCGGCGCGGGACGTGCATGTGGACGCCCAGCGGGGCCGGCAGTAAGGCTCCTCGAGCCAAATCGATGGAAGACGCAAAACGCCGAGTCGCGCGCGCCGCGCTCGAGGAGGTTCGCAATCGGGGTGTGGTCGGTCTCGGAACGGGATCGACCGCGCGGCTGTTCGTCGAGGAGCTCGCGGTCCGGGTCCACGGCGGATGGACCCTCGTGGGCGTCCCGACGTCCGAAGCCACGCGCGCGCACGCTGCGAGCCTGGGCATTCCGCTCTTGGACGACGTCGGGCCGTGGGCCATCGACGTCAACGTCGACGGCGCCGACGAGGTGAGCGCCTCGCTCGATCTCATCAAGGGCGGCGGCGGAGCGCACGCGCGCGAGAAGATCGTCAACCATGCGGCAGCGAGAAACGTCGTCATCGTCGACGAATCGAAGATGTCGGCGGCGCTTGGCGCCACACGCGCCGTTCCGGTCGAGGTTCTGCCGTTCGCCCATGCGACGACCGCGAAGCATCTCGCCCGCCACGGGCGGCCTCGTCTTCGCATCGCCGCGGCGGGGACCGTGCCGTTCCGAACGGATGCGGGCAATCTCATTTACGACCTCGACACGGGGCCGATCGACAATCCTGCCAAGCTCGACACGGCGCTGCACGCGATTCCAGGCGTTGTCGAGACCGGTCTCTTCGTCGGGCGCGCCGACGTCGTGCTCGTCGGCGACTCCGGTGGTATCCGCCGCCTCGAACGCGCGGCGCGGCCGCGGAACGGCTGCTAGGCTGCAGGCCGCGATGCGCGCGATGCAGCTCGCTCGACCGGGCCCCGCCGTGACCCGCCCCCTGCGCTGCGTCGATCTGCCGGATCCATTGCCCGGACAGGGAGAGATTCGATTGCGGGTCACCGCGTGCGCGGTCTGCCGGACCGACCTCCAGATCTGCGAGGGTGACCTGCTCGCTCGCCGGCTGCCCATCGTGCCGGGGCATCAGGTCGTCGGGAGGGTCGACTGCCTGGGCGCCGGGGTGCAAGGCTTGAGCGTGGGCGATCGCGTCGGCGTCGCCTGGCTCGCGGGAACCGACGGTACCTGCGCGCAATGCCGCGACGGGCGGGAAAACCTGTGCGCGGCGGCCGTGTTCACCGGTTGGGACCGCGACGGCGGGTACGCCACCCACGCGATTGCGCGGGCCGATTTCGCCTTTCGCCTGCCCGAAGGGTTCGGCGATCTCGACGCGGCGCCGCTGCTCTGCGGCGGAGTCATCGGCTATCGGTCCCTCAAAGTCAGCGGAATCCGGCCCGGCGGACGGCTCGGACTGTACGGCTTCGGCGCGTCCGCTTCGCTTGCGATCCAGGTGGCTCGCCATTGGGGCTGCCGGGTCTATGTCGCGACCCGCTCGCACACGGAGCGTGAGCGGGCGACGAAGCTCGGGGCCGAGTGGGTCGGCGGCTACGACGACAAGCCGCCTGCGCCCCTCGACGCCGCCATCACGTTCGCGCCCAAGGGGTCGGTCGTCGTGGCTGCGCTTCGGGCTCTGGATCGAGGAGCCGCGGTGGCCATCAACGCGATCCATTTGGATCAGCTTCCCGAGATGCCGTACGAGAACCTTTGGTGGGAGCGGTCGCTGCGTAGCGTCGCGAATTTCACGCGCCGGGACGCCGTCGAGTTCCTGGAGCTCGCGGGGCGGGTACCCATCCGCGCCGAACGGTGTGTCTTTGCCCTCGAGGACGCGAGCGTCGCTCTCGAGCAGCTCGCGCTCGGAAAGACTGCGGGGACGGCCGTCCTCGAATGCGCGTGACCGCGACCCTGCGGCCGCGCGGGCCGCGCATCCGGACGGGCGCACCGCGCCGCCCGGGTCCCGCTCGTGGTGGAGGTCACTGAGCGTAGCGCTGCGCGCCCGCCCGATCGTGCAATTCGATCCACCGGAGGACGTCGCTCCTGTGGAGCATGCCCACGACGTGGCCCGCACCGTCGACGACCGGCGCTTGATCGACGTCGGCGCGCAGCAGCGGCTCCAGCGCAGACATCAGCTCGTCGTTCGGCGATGCCGTGACCAGCCGGGTGGCCGGCGTCATCGCCTGCGCGACGCTGACCGAGCGCCATTCTTGACGGGGCACACGGCGCACGTCGCCCAGGGCGATCATTCCAGCGAGGCTCCCGTCCGGCGTCATCACGGGAAACGCGCGCAAGTCGCTCTGGATCAAGATCGTGTCGACCAGAGTCTCGAGGTCCATGTCGGGAGGCACGGCCGCCACTGCGGGCCTCATGACACGAGCAACGGAGACGCCTTCGAGCATCTCGTGGAGCAGCTCGCGGCGCCACGTCCGGGACGCGGCGGAGCTCAGAAACCAGCCGATGAACGCCAGCCACAAGCCGGCAACCAGGCCGCGGCCGAAAAATGGAACGTTGGCGCCGAAGGCCATCGACACGCCGAGCACGACGAGAGCCCAGCCGCACCCTTCGCCAATCGCGGACGCCCAGCGCGTGGCGGTTCGAAAGCTCTTGGTCGCGCTCCAGAGCACTGCCCGCAGGATGCGTCCCCCGTCCAGCGGAAACGCCGGGATCATGTTGAAGACGCCGACGAGCAGATTGATCGGGCCGAGCCACATCAGCAACGTTTCGACCGGGCTGAGGCGCTCGATGGCCAGGGTCGGGTCGTCGATCGCGCCCGCCGACACGTTCAGGGCCGCCGAGCCGGCGAAGATGAGGAGCATTCCGATCGAGATGCTCGTCAGCGGCCCGACGATCGCCGTGAGGATCTCTGCCTTCGGCGTCGGAGGCTCCCGCTCGATGTTCGAGACGCCGCCGAACAGGAAGAGGGTGATGCCCCGAACGGGGACACCGAAGCGCCGCGCGACGAGGGAGTGCGCCAGCTCGTGAAGAACGACCGATCCGAAGAACAGGAGGGTCGCCACGATCGCGGTGACGACGGCCGTCCCTCGACTCCAGTCGGGATGCCAGCGAAGAAACCCGGCGGCAAGGCTCCAGCTCAAGAGAAATGCGATGAAGAGCCAGGAGTAGTCGAACGCGAGCTGAATGCCGAACACCCGGCCGAACCGTACGCTCCTCGTGCCGTCCATGGTCGGCGACGAGAGCGAACCGTGTGCCATGCACGATCGGCTCATGCCCATTTCACACGCGACAAGAACTCAAATGCATCCGTGGATGCGCACCGGTGCCGCGCGGCGGCGGGCCAGGCACCCTGGATGCAAACCCGGGGCAGCACGAGGAACGACGATGTCGCGATTTCTGGATCGCAGAGACGCCGGCCAACGCCTTGCGTCGCGGCTCAAGGAGGAGGTCGGGCCCGACGTGCTGGTGATCGGCCTTGCTCGAGGCGGAGTCCCGGTGGCTTACGAGGTGGCGCGCAGGCTCAGGGGGCCGCTCGATGTGCTCGTCGTGCGCAAGCTCGGCGTTCCGAGCCAACCGGAGCTTGCGATGGGCGCGGTCGGACCAGGAGGCATGCGAGTGCTCAGCGAAGAGGTGCTGCGCCCGCTGCGAATCCCTGCGGACGTGGTCGAGCGCGTCGCCGCGCGCGAGCGGCTGGAGGTCGAGCGCCGGGAACGCCTGTACCGCAAGGGCCGACCCCGCGAGGAAGTGCGAGGCAGGCACGTCGTCGTGGTGGACGACGGTCTCGCGACCGGCGCGAGCATGCGCGTCGCGCTGGCCTGGCTTCGTGCGGCCGGAGCGCGAAAGATCACCGTGGCCGTACCGGCGGGATCGCCCGAGACGTGCGAGGAGCTCGGCGGCGAAGCGGACGAGCTGCTGTGCCTGACGGCCTCGGAATGGCTCTTCGCGATCGGCCAGTTCTACGATGACTTTTCGCCCACGAGCGACGACGAGGTTTGTCACCTGCTCGCGCGGGCTGCGCGCCAGCGTCGAGAGGCGCACGCCGGCGCATCTCGCTAGGACAGCCGGGCCGGGGCGTGTCTCCTTGCGAATCGAAGCGAGCCGTGGTCACTTTTGGCAAGCCGGTCCGCGGCAACGAGCACGAGCATCCAGGCGCGCAATGACGAACACGATCGAGACGATGTCGGGCGGAGCGAAGCCCTCGAGCGCCCTGCGTGTCGGTCTGTGGGCCGTTCAGACGCTTCTCTTCGTCCTGTTCACGGGTACTGGTCTCTGGAAGCTCCTTACGCCGATTCCGAAGCTCGCGTCGATGATCCCGTGGGCCGGGCAAGTCTCCGCGCCATTTCTCTACATGACCGCCGTCTTCGATCTCCTCGGCGGGATCGGTGTTCTCGCTCCGGCCGTCACGCGCATCGAGCCCGGGGTGACCTGGCTCGCCGCGCTCGGGTGCGCGGCGCTGCAGGGGTGCGCCGTCGTCTTTCACATCTCGCGCGGAGAGGCGGCGAACACGCCGTTCAACTTCCTGCTGATCGCGCTCGCTCTCTTCGTGGCCTGGGGGCGTCGCCGGAAGGCGCCTATTTCGGCGCGTTGAGTGGCGCTCCCTCGGGGAGGCCACAGTGCATGCAGAACCCCGGCTCGATGACCGCCCACCACTTCGCGCTCAGGGCGCGAAAAAACTGGGCACACCGTGGGCACCGAAATCCGAAAACTCGGAGGGCCAGCGCCCAGAAGGTCGTCAGCGCAATTGCAAACCCGACCACGCGGCCCGGAAAGCTGGCGTGGGTGATCCAGCACCAGGGACCGGGCAGAAAAGAAAGCGCCAAACACGCGACGCGCCGCCTTTTCAGGTCCCGCCACGCCGCAAGATACGGATCCCCAGCCGCAGAAGGCCGCGAGGCCGCAGTGTGGTGCGGATCGTCGCGCATGGGTCGATCCTAGCTCGCCCCGAGCGAGACCCATGGCGAGGAGTCTGGGCTTGAGCTGCCCACAGTGCACGCAGCGCCTACACGGGGCGACCGTGGGAATTGCCGTCGACACGACCCGTATCTACGGGATCTCGGGGGCACGAACGCGGTCGTGGAGGTCGTAGAGTGGCGCTTCCCAGGCGCGGCTCGTGGGGCGTCAGCCAGCATCGGGGCAGCCCGGCGGAATCGTAGCCTCCGAGTTGAGAGCAGGGTTCGGGCAGTAAACGCATTGGTCCTGGATGCAGTGCGGACCGCCAAGATCCGGGCACGAGCAACTCATGCCAGGTGGCAGCGACGCGACAGCGGCCGAAAAAGCCGCGGAGTACGGTGCCTCGGCGTCCGCATTGATCGCGTACCCGCCGCACATGCAGCCCCTGTCGCAGATCATCCCCGCGTTGACGTTAATGCAGTCCGAGTCTTGCTGGCAGGACTTGTCGTACGTCGATAGATCGAAGTCGATGCAGGCGGCACCGCCGTCGCCAGCAGGCGCGCGAGTGCTCGAAGAGCACGCTGTGAGGCACCCGATGAGCACGCAGGCCAATCCAATCGGCAACCCCCGGCGGTTCATCCATTCACCCATCCAGCTCACCCCCGAAATCACCCATCCAAATCACCCATCCACACCCATCCAAGATCAACGGGCGTGCCTGAACCCTCCCGGTTTTTGTCCGATCAATCGTTGCGTGGAGTGTGCCGTGGCACACTTTTGCTGACGACGGGATCAGAGCAAGCGGGCTCGCGCCAGGCCACGGATGCCGCGCGGCTGGACGGTCGGGATCGCGTGATGGCCTCGGGTCGGCCTTCTTGCCATGAGCGCGACCCGGCGATCCTGCTCGGTAACAGATGGGATGAGGCTTCCTGCGGCGAGCCTGCGGCCGCGGTGGCACCAGGAAGAATGAGGGAAGAGGGGAAGGAAACTCCGACGAGGAGAGTGGCCGCCTCCTCGACCCGAGCGGAAGCTCGGGTCACCCCCACGCGTTCGAGGACGCATTCCCGGGGGCCCGAGGAGGAGACGGCCATGCGGAGTGTAGCGTTGGATCTCGGAGTGAAGGAGACGTCGTTCTGCGAGGTGTCGCGCGGCCTGGTTGTCGCACGGCGGACTGTCAGCGAGCTGAGAAACCTCGAGGACCTGCTCGGGCCCGGCAGCAAGCGGGCAACGGTGGCGATCGAGGCGTGCCGCGAGGCGTGGTTCGTGCATGACGTTCTCACGCAGTGGGGCCATGAGGTGGTCCTGGTGGACACGACCCGGACGAAGCGGATCGGGATCCGCCACCACGGAAGAAAGACCGACCGGATCGACGCGGAGCTCCTCGCACGCGCAGTGGAGCAAGGCGGTATCCCCGTCGCGCACGTACTTTCGCCGGCGCGCCGCGAGTTGCGGGATGTCCTCGGTGTTCGACGTGCGCTCGTGGAGACGCGGGCGCAGTACATCACCACGATCCGAGGTCTCGCACGGTCGCGTGGCGAGCGGCTCGGTTCCTGCGGCGCTGAGGACTTCCTGGCCAAGCTGGCCAAGACCCAGCTCCGGCCAGAGACGCGGATAATAGTCGAGCCCCTGGCGTCGGCGCTTCAGCGTGTATGCGTCGAGCTTGCGCGCACAAACCAACGACTCGAAGATCTGGCGCGCCAAGAGCCCACGATCGAGAGGCTGACCACGGCCCCTGGCGTCGGACTGGTCGTGGCCGCGGCGTACGTCTCGGTCGTCGATGAGGCACGCCGCTTCGATGGGGCTCATCAACTCGAGTCGTATCTCGGACTCGTTCCGCGCGAGGAGTCGACGGGAGGGAAACGGAAGCTCGGCGCCATCACCAAGCAAGGCAATGGCTACATGCGACAGCTCCTCGTACAGAGTGCATCCAGCATCCTGCGCGTCGGCGATCCAGACGACCCGCTCCGACGATGGGGGCGCCAGCTGGTCGCGCGGCGCGGCCGCAAGATCGCCGTTGTCGCTCTTGCACGGCGCCTCGCCGGGATCCTGTGGGCCATGTGGCGCAAGGGGACGGTCTACGAGCCCGCACGACTGGGCCGACGGACGGTCCCTGAACAGGACGCGAGCGTTGAGGCTCTTGCCATGAAAAACGCCGCTAGGAAGGCGCGCCTCCAAACGCGCGACACCACGAGGGCGCTTCGAATCGCCGCTGCGGCAGCTCGAAAGGAGGCGTACGCGTAAATCTCAAGCGCAATGTAGAGAGCGCGCCTGGTGAAGAGCATCAAAACTCGGGCGGCGGAGAGCGCGAGTGCAGCGGAGAGCCGAGGGTCCACGGACCTCCCGAGCTCGTGTAACAGACGGCGCCCCGCCGACCGACTACTCGAACCCCAAGCTGCGCCCGAGCCACAACGGCCCAACACGCCGGCTCGATGAGCGCGAATAGTCGATCGAAGGACAGCTCGCTCTAGGTGCACCATTATGAACACCCGCATTCGCGGAGGGTGATCTCCATGCTCAAGACGACTGCAAAGACGAAGCAGAGAAAGAATCCCCCCTTGACGTCAGGCAAGCCTCATAGTCGCTGCATGAATCGCGGTTACCTGCTCGGAAGCACGTCAAAGTCGCACGGAGGCGCCCTTCGGGTTGAAAGGACGCGCGTTTTCGACTTCTCTCGGACCGGTGGATGACGAAGAACCACGAGTGGCTGACGAGGAGACGATGAACGAGAACGCCAAAATGCGATTGATCGTACTCACGCGCGAGCAAGCAAATCGTGCCGGCGGCATCCAAACGATACTTGGCCAAGCATTGGATCTGCTGGCGGACAAATTCGAAAGTCTGGTCACCGATCAACGTGACGCCGACCGTCTGCTCGACGAAGCAAACTGCGCGGATGCGACCTGGGATCGCATCCAAGAAGTGAAACGACGACTTGTGCTCGACGGCCGGAGCGAAGCCGAAACAACGGAAAATCTTCAACGGCACGCGGTTCTTTGGGTCCGCCAGCATCTTGTCTTGGAGGAAAGCCGCGGAGCCTACGACAACGTGATCCGGAAGATCGCGTACGACTTTCGTCGGGGCTCACAGCCATGACCACCGAGCGCCGAGGCTGCATCCGCGGTTTTCCGACGGTCTGCGGCCCATGCCCTTCCACTCGTGGAGTGGCCATCGATTCGAGGCGTGGATGGGATTCGAACCCACGTATGACGGTTTTGCAAGGCGAGAGTCCCACCCACGCTGCCGCGGTGCCTCGAGAAAAGACCGCCGATCGCGAAACGAGAGCGCACGAGGTCGAACGGCGCGAGCGGGCCGATGGCCGTTCAATGGCCGATGAGCAGGCCGTCGTGTTGGAGCAGGCGATCGCGAAGGTGACGCGCGCGCTCGCCTCGACAGACGACCCGCGAGCGGCTGCGGAGCTCGTGACCGAGCGGCGCGCTATGCGCCAGGAGCTCGATGCACGGCGGCGCAAGCTAGCGGGCAACGTGTTCGACATTGGGGCGCGCGGACGCTAGGCCACGGCTCTGTTCGTCGCTCCCCTCTTTAGTTCTCTGCCTTGTCCTCGTGCGACGTCCTCGTGCGAGGCGTCCGTCGCGCGGCCGGCCCATCGCGAATGGAAAGATATCACGCACTTAGCGCATGACATGGAAATCAATGGAGAAAATCAGTAGCGCTGCGCCCGATCGTGCTTACAATTGGCTCATGAGCACCGCGCCGAGTTTCGGGGGAGAGCGCTGCACGACATGTGGCGGAAGCGGCGTGCACGACGGAAAGACGTGCCCCGTGTGCGGCGGCTACGGTCACCTTGCCGACGGCTCGATCGTCCTGATCCCGCGTCCAAACTCCGTGACGCTAACACGCGAGCAGTGTGAACAGTTGCTTGCGAACAACGGTATGACCGTTCGGTAGCGCTCAAGTGGTGAGCGGAATGCCTCGCTTCGCGAGTTCTCCAGCGATGGGGGAGAGCGGCGAAGCGATCGTCGGTCCGCGTACCTGACCGAAGGGCGGAGGGACCTGCACCAAGCGGCTTGCCTGGACGATACCGATCGCCACATGATCGTTGGCACGAAAGACGGGTGCTCCGCTCTCGCCCGGATAGGTGTGGCTGTCCAGCTCGTAGCGCTCCGGATCGTGGACGTAGCGACCGGCAATGATGGACGCGCACGCGCGAGCGGCGACGCGCACGATGGGGCCTGCGGAGGTGAACTGGAACACCGGCGTGATGAAGCCGTAGGAGAACACGGAGCGACCATCCGGCTCGGGGTTGCTCGACACCCGCACCGCCGGCAATGGACCGACGCCAGGGACCCGTTCGTTTCCGAAGCCAGGCACCGTCATTATCGCCAGGTCGTGCTGCGCCGATTGATAGTCGACCGAGGCCGGCGTGTGGAATACCACTGCCGTGCCTACTGCCCCGGCGGGGACAAAGCCGACACGGACAACTTCGCTTGGATCAAGTGGCGGCGTCTCGAACAAGTGATTCGCCGTCACGAACGTGTTGCAGCCGACGTAGCACGCCGTTCCAACCGGCGAGACGCGCACGGTCCCGGTTTGATCCGTGGCGAAACGAAGCACGAACACTACCGAGTTTTGAACCGCTGCGACATGCTGGGCGAGCATAGGGCCCACCAGTCTACGGTGGTGTGCTGCGCTCCTGGCGTACTCAATGAGCCTCGCATATCCACCCGCAAGGCCGCGTCAGCCTAGCCGCGTCGGCTGTCAGGATTTTGCGAGTGATACAAGCGCACGCACTGCTTAGCGGCGAGCCGCGCGGGTGAGTGCTTCGGTTCTCGCATGCCTTCGAGACCCGCATCCGCGCATTTGGGGGAAATCTGATCGGGCGGAAGCCTTTGGTGCGGTTCGCTTGGTTGTGAGCGACGTCTACGGCGCGGCTCGCAGTGAAGGGCCGGCCGCCAGGCAGGGCCGGTGCGAGAGCCCCCATGTCCTAACTGCGCGCGCCGGCGTGACGGGTACCTTCTGCAAGAGTGCGCCCCGAGCCGGAGAGGGCCGGAGACGCGTGACCACACGGGAGAGCGCATGCCCGGCGACAAGAGAACAAGCGCCGAGAAAGGCGCGCCGCGTCCGGCGCGCGCGCGAGCCGAGGCGACGAACCCGGCGCCAGCTCGAACACCGATACCGGTTCCGGATGCCGCCGGCCGCGAGCGCGGACGGTGCTCGCTATCCGCAAGCTGCACGAGGCCGAACGCGTCTGCTCGAGTCATCACAACTCGACGGAGATGGCTGGCTCCGATGTGGAGCGCCTGCGCGCGCGCGACCGTGAGGATTCTTCGCGCGACAATTGCGGCGCTCGTTCAAGAGAACGATGCGGAGCTCGAAGCCCTTGGAGCCGCCGCCATGAAGGCGCTTGAGCGCGCGCGGCTCGCGCAGCACAAGAAAGCGGGAACGTGGATGTTGACGCTGCCCGTGGGCACGTACGAACACGGCGACGTCTCCTTTGCCATGATAGACGCCGCACCGCAGAAGAGACGGCCGGACGGTCGACAAGATTACTTGGCGGTACTGCGGAACACGATGGCGTATTGGCTCGAACGGACGACGAGCCGCGATGAGCTTGTCGACCTGTTTCTTTCCCACGCAGAAAGCCCGTTCATGAGCGTCCCACTGCTTCGCGACGAGGGCCTCCCCGGAACCTTGCCAGCCGATGCAACCGAGCGGGTGCGCGAAAGGTTCAACAGCCTGTTGAACCGACAGCGGCGCGAAATCAGCACGCTCGACTGCGCGCAGCGGATTGACCTCGGAGAACGCCTGATCGTCGAGGGAATGAAGGCGATCGGCATGACCAAGAACAAGGCCGAGTCGCTATTCGACTTTGAGAAGAAGGCGGTCAAGCGCCGTAGCGGGACATCGACCTAGCTGTCCCACTGCGCTGGGCATACGGTCGCATCCGCGGTTGGCTGTCGCGAGCGACATGCCGCACACGCCTCATTTTGATCCCCGCCCCGAGATCGCTCGCCGCGCCGAGCAACATCCGTCTACGCCGTCGCCCGGGAGCTCGGGATGGCACGCGAAACGATCGCCCGCCTGGCTGGTGGGCTTGATGTCACTGATGCGACCATGGCGCTCGCGAGAGAGCGACTCGCTGCAGCGGCCACCGGTCGACGCGGCGACGGGTGGGAGGCAACATGACCCGTGCGCTCCGTCCTCGAGCGACTGCCGCGCTGCCTGTCGCGCCTGCGCTCGTTACCGACTTGACGGCTCCGGCTGTCGTCGGGCTCGAGCCTCGGCACTTTCGCGAGCTGCTCCGCGCGGAGCGTATACCGCACGCGGTCGTAGGACGCCGGGTCATCGCACGCATTGAGCATGTGCTCGCCGTCGTCGATCGCCTCGCCGAGGGCTCGAGCCTCGCGACTGGCGCGCCGGGCCAGGAGGACGACGAGCCGAGCGCGGATGCCTTGCTCGCGCGCATTGGTCGGAGGCGAGTCGGATGAGTGTCGCGGCACCTTGCCCCGCATGCGAGCGGTTCGCCGCCGCCGAGCGCGCGGCAATCGAGGGCCGCCCGATGCCGGAAAATTCGCTCGGGGGATGCACGTGCCCAGAGCCGCCGCAACTCGACGTGCTCCACGTTGACCTGGACGGATTCGCCAGCTCGCCGCAGGTCGGGGTGCCACTCCGCACGACGTGGGAAGGACTCGTCGCGTATCTCTCACGGCCGACCACCGGGGACCGCAAGGACATCGCGGGCGCATGGTCTCCGGCGCTCTACCGCGACGGCATTCGCCGCAAGTCGAGCCTCGTCCATGCGTGCGCCCTCGTAATCGACGTGGACGAGGGAGGCGACGTCGACCGCGCCGCAGAGGCGCTCGCGCTCTACCGGGCGATCATCCACAGCACGTTTTCGAGCACGGACGCCCAGCCCCGCTGCCGCATCGTACTTGCGCTCACCGAATGGATCGACGCGCCGACCTACGAACTGACGCATGCGATCATCCGCCCGCACCTATGCGCTGTGGGGTTCGGCGCAGATGCGGGCGCAAAGGACGCGTCACGCCTGTCATTCGCTCCCGTCATTCGGCCGGGAGCGACCTACCGCTTTCGAACGACGGACGGGGCGCCCCTCGATCCGGCCGCGGTCTTGGCCGCGCAGCCTCCGACCCCAGCTAGGCCAGTCGCCAGGGTGCGGCCGCCCGATCATCGCGACCGGTACATCGGCGGCGCGCTTGCGAACGCGGCCGACGCCGTATCCACCGCGAGCGAGGGCATGCGCCACTACACACTCTCGCGCGAGGCATTCGGGCTGGCCCGCCTCGGGCTCGCAGCTTCCGAGGTCGAAGCCGCCCTACTTCCCGCTTTCGTTGCCGCAGCCGGCGAGCGGCGGCAGGCCGAGGGCGTTCGTACGATCCGCGATGCGATTCGCGCCCGGCAGGGGGGCGGATGATGGCCGCCGTGGAGCCCCTCAACTTTTATACCCCGGCGCCGCGTATCGACCCCAACGGAGGACCGGCGGCGAACGGTGAGCCTGGCGCTCCGCCCCCCTTTGCGACACGCCTCGTACGCATCGATCCCTCCTGGCTCGCGGAAGCGCCGCCAGCCCGGGAGTACCTGGCGACCGACACTCGCACCGGCCAGGGCGCACTCGACGCGGTTGGCGTCACGTTGCTTGTCGCCGCCGGGGGCGTCGGAAAGTCTTACGCGACCGTTGCCCTAGCGCTCGCCGTCTCGACGGGCGGGATGTGGCTCGACACGTTTCGCGTCAAAGGTTCGGGGCGGGTGCTGCTCATTTCCGCCGAGGAGCCGGCTGACGAAATTCGCCGCCGCCTCTATCACGTCGCGCGCCCAGCCGGCGTGAAGCGTTTCGAGCACGTGATCGACGTGCTCGATCTGCATGACGTTCACGCTCCCCTGCTTGACGAGCACGGTCCGACTGCATGGCACGAGCGAATAGTCGAGCTCGTGCGCGAGCACGGCCCTTACGCCCTCGTCGTCGATCCGCTCGGGCGAGTCGCCGGACAGTCGATTGATGCCGACAACGTCGCGGCAGGCTCGTTGATTTCCGCTCTGGAGGCCATCGCGAGTGCCGCCCGAGGGCTTGTGCTCGCGGTACACCACACGAGCAAAGTCGCGCGGCGGGAAAGGGCCGCCGACGCGACCGCGATCCGAGGGGCGACGGGACTAGGCGACTACGCGCGCATGGTGCTCTTGCTGAACAGCGAGACCGTGAAGTTCGGTGACGCGGAGATCGACGTTCGCCTCGGCGAGATCGTCACCCTGGTGCGCGCGAAGGCGAACCACGTTCCCCGTTGGGAGCCAGTCGAGCTCCGCCGTGGCGAACACGGCGAGCTACTCGCGCTCGACGCCCCCGATCGTGAGCGGGTTCGCGTGGCTCGCGAGCAGACGGCGAGCGGAGCCGAGCGTGTGCGGGAGCGCGAGACGGTGCGCTCCCAGGTACGCCAGGCCCGGGAGGTCGAGGAGCGCGAACGCAAAGCCACCCGGAAAGCGGAGCGCGACGCCGAGGATGCTGCACGCCTCGCGCGGGAGGACCAGGCGGCACGGGCAATTCTCGCCAAGCACGGCTCGGGGCTCACCTGGCGCGGATGGCAGGCCGAGATGCGTGCGCGTCTGGGCAAGTGCTCGACGGAGAGGGCTGCGGCTGCCCGGGTGCGAGTGTCGTCATGACTGCTCCGCCGCTCCGTCTGCTCCGTCTGCTCCGCTCCGGTTGTCAGCATGCGCGCGGCGGAGCGCTCCGCTCCGCTCCGCGAGCGCAGGGGGGTATGGGGGGAATTTGCGAGGGCATCCACACACACTCCCGCGCGCCGGAGCCGGGTCGTGCGCCCCCCAAAAACGCGCGCGCGCGCGTCATCGGGTCCCTACGTCTGACGCGAACCGATCTACACGCCATGGGGGGGCCCTCGGGCAGCTCACGGCCCCTTCGCCCGTGGGGGGGGGTCGCACGCGCGCGCGCGCGCGTCGCGGGGTCCCTATCGATGCGCGGTCGCGGCCGGACGCCAGCCGACGGAGCGTCAGCCGCACGTCAAAGGGAAATGCGTCTCGGGTGAAAATGCGGCAAGATCCCCAAGGGGGGCCAGGGGGCGAAATATCGCGCGCGTCATGGGGACCCCATGACTGATCGCGAGCTCGCAGCGGGAGAGTCCATAGCCGGGTCGCCGCAAAAGCGCGACCGGCCTCGGTGTGGCGCGCGCTGCCGGAGCAAGGGCGGCGCCCCGTGCGTGGCCCCCGTCGCCGTCCGGCGCGACGAGGACGGACAAGGCACGTTGGCACGACGATGCCGGATGCACGGGGGGCTATCCACCGGCCCGACGACCCGGCACGGACTGAGCCGCTGCGTGGAGGCAGGCCGCCGGGGAGCTGTCGAGCGCTGGCGCCGATGGCGCCTGGCCCACCCCGACGCACCGCCGCCTCGAAGGGCGAAGGTCGCGAGCCCCGCGGCGCAAACTCGCGAAGGCGACTCCCCCCCGGTCGCGCCGGCGCGCGCGCGCGCGGTAAGAGGTCCCCATATTTCGAGCGAGGATTCACCTGGGTCCGCCTCAGGCGGTCCCCTCGCTCAGGACAACCGGTCAGAGGGCGCCCCCGAGGCAATCGCCGGGGCTGAATGGGATACGGTCCGGGAAGTCGTCGCGCTGCTCTTCGAGCACCGGTGCCGGAGCGGCAAAAAATCCCGCGCTTTCGCGCGCGCGCGCGCGGCAGGGGGTCCCCAGGTTCGGACGGCGGCAAAGGTCGACTCGGTCGCATGCCCCGCTTGCAACGCGCCGGGGTTCCTTCCGACCGCACGCGGAGGGTATTGCGTCGGCCCCCGCTGCACCTACCCATCGCCGGCTGCCCTGAAGCCCTGCCCCGATTGCGGGCGACGATCTCTCGGTCCGGCCGGGTGCGTCGGCCTGGAGTGTCAGGGAAGATGAGACTTCGCCGCCCTCGTCTACTGACTGACCGGCGCGAGTGCTTGCTGGACGAATCCGCTCGATTCGAAGCATCCCTCCGTGAGCTGCACGCCATTGGCCTGGCTCGCCGGTGTCGTGTCGACCGAGAGATCGAGGAGCGTTCCGGAGACCGAAAAGAGCAGTGCCCCTCCGCTGAACGTGTAGGTGGCGGCGTATGGCGCATACGTCCCGGAGCAGGTCCACTGCACCGGCGTGAGCGTCATCGAGCCGGTGCCGTTCAGGACGAACGTGCCCGTTTCGATTTCGGTTTCAAGGTTGTTGCTGAGGGTGCCGTTGACCGTGAGCTCCTGCAGGACCTCGTGCACGTAATTCCCGTTCGAGTCGAAGGTGAGGCCCTGGCCCTCACCGGTCGCCGAGTTGAACACTTCCCACGTCTGGTAAAGGCTTGGCGTCGACGAACTGCTCGACGACGACCCGCAGCCGACCACCAGAAACACGCCGCCAAGCACCCCACTCCGAATCACGAGCATGGCCCCTCCTTCACTGCGCGCAAAATAGCCCTCATAGAACACAATGTTTTGACGGGCGTGGCAAGTCGACCGTCGAGCCGTGCGAAGGCTCGACCCGGAACGCGCGCTCAAGGACGTTGGCCGTCGCGTCGCGGAGCTCCGGCGGGCGCGCGGGTGGACGCAGGAGGCTTTCGCGGAGCGGATCGGGCTACAGGCGAACAACCTTCAGCGCATCGAGCTCGGCATGCAGAATCTCACGGTCCGCAGTCTCGTGCGCCTGGCCAATGGGCTCGGCGTGGCTCTGGGCGCCCTGTTCGAGGCGCCGGCCAGCCGCATCGTGCGTGCGGGGCGGCCGCCGACCGCGAGATAGTCACCACGTCCGTTCAAATGCCGCCGGCGTCGCGGCCGGGATGTGGCGATCCAGCGTTGCGGGGTAGCGGACGGCGTGTAGTGTTCGGCGTCGAGGGACGCTCCGTTGCATGCACGAGACCTGTGGCCGTTCGCCGCGTTGGCGGCTGGCTGCATCAATCACGGACCACCGATCGCCTCGGAGCCGGGCGGCGTCTCGCCCATCGCTGCGACAGCGTCTCCGCAGGCGTCCGGCGGCCAGGCGTCATTACCTCCCGTGTCGTCGAACGCGGTCGCAGCGCCGTACGCGGCGTACCTCAACGACATGCACCAGCGCATCCACCCGATCTTCGCCGACTTGTTCCTCGAGTCGCTCTACGCGCGGCCGGCGAACGATCCACTCAACGACCAGAACCTCGTCACGCTTCTGGAGATCGTTCTCACGAAGGACGGTCACCTGAAGAAGATCGGCGTCGTTCGAACGAGTGGGGTCACCGCCTTCGACGTCGCGGCGATAGACGCCGTCGATCGCGCGCAGCCGTTCGGCTCTGCCCCGAGCGAGATTGTTTCCACGGACGGCAACGTGTACGTGCGTTGGGAGTTTCACCGCAACGAGGTGTACGCGTGCTCCACCTTCGGGGCGCGCCCGTTCCTACTGACCGGAACCCCCTGACTCGCGGAGTAGCGAGGGCCTCGTGGCCAGATGGAGAACGGCCGCGCAGTGGTTTCCGTAACAGCGGGACCCCGCCGTTACACGAGCCCTCGCCGTGTGCGACAAAGTGCGATCGATCTGCAATGCTGTGCATTGCATTCGTTTGGTCCGTGCCTACGATTGACGTCATGAGCCGCACGCGAACCGTTGCCTATCTCCGGGTTTCGACCGACAAGCAAGCAGACCGAGGCGTCAGCCTCGACGCGCAGCGCGCCAAGGTGGCCGCTTACGCGGAGCTGTACGACCTGGAGCTCGTTGACGTCATCGTGGACGCCGGGGCGAGCGCAAAGACGCTGGACCGGCCGGGGCTGACGCGGGCGCTCGGCATGCTCCGCAAGGGCGACGCCGAGGCGCTTCTCGTCGTAAAGCTCGATCGCCTGACGCGGAGCGTGCGCGATCTAGGGGAACTCGTCGAGCGTCACTTCGCGCCCGGGAAGGCGGCCCTCCTGAGCGTGGGCGAGCAGATCGACACACGGAGCGCCGCGGGAAGGCTCGTGCTGAACGTGCTCGCGTCCGTCTCGCAGTGGGAGCGCGAGGCCATTGGCGAGCGGACGTCCGCCGCAATGCAGCACAAGGCCGCGTGCGGGGAGTTCACGGGGGGAGAGGTGCCGTTCGGCTGGCGCGTTGCCGACGACGGACGCCTCGAGCCGGCTGAGGCGGAACAGCACGTCATCGCGGAAGCGCGCCGGCTGCGCGGCGCCGGGCTTAGCCTACGTGCGGTCGCTCGCGAGCTCGACGCGGCCGGAATGCGAAGCCGAACCGGGCGAGCCTTTGCGCCCGCGCAGGTGGCCAGGATGCTTTCCGCATGACGAAGGTGCGGCGCGTCGATTGGGCTGCGGTACGCGCCGCCCGAGCCAACTTGCGGCGCCTGGCCCGCGAGCACCCTGAGCTGACCACAAAGCCGAGCGAAGCGAACCGACGAGGCTGGGAACACGACCTGGAGACGATGATGGCCGACGAGACGAACGATAAGCAGATGGTACTTCGGCTTCCGAGCGCCCTGCTCGATCGGCTCGACGCGTATGCGGAGCGCCTACGCCACGAGATGCCGGGTCCGTCGTGGAAGCGCTCTGACGTCGTGCGGATGCTGCTTGCGCGCGCCCTCGACGAAACCGAGCCGAAGAAGGGTAAGCGATGACTCCCGGGGCGTACTGCCGGCGACGGCCCACGTGCCGCAGCGCGTTTGGCGCACCAGGCAGATGACCAAAATCGAGATCGAACGGCTGCGTCACGCGCTCGCGTTCCAACTACTTCGAGCAGATCTGCGAGGGCTGCTCGACTGGCGGTCGACTTTCCATAGGGATGACGTTGGCGTGGGCGGTCTTCTCTTCGCTCCGCTGCTGTCGCTTTTTCTAATCGAGTTCCGCAAATACGTCAGGCAACTGTCCTCCGCCGAACTGCCGCCTATTCCGCAGGAGCTGGAGCGCGCCGCTCAAGATGCGAGGGCCAGCCTGAAGCAAGCGGACCACGTAGACGAGTACCTGGAGCGTCTCGCGCAAGTAGCCGAGCTTCACGATCGGGAATTTCGCGGGGACGGGCGTGGCGTACGCGGCTTTCTTCGGCGTGCGCTTGCGTGCGACCTGGGGCTTTACGAACTTGGCCCGCGGCTGGTGCTGACGACGCACCACGCGGCTCTCGCTGCCGGCGTGAGTGCGATTGTTCCTGTGTCGTCGCGCGAGATGGGCGAACGCGCGTACAATCTGGCGTTTTTAGTAGGCCAATACACCGGGGTGGCTGCGCGAGCCCTGCGCATAGCAACCCACGAACAAGCGCCGACTCACTGCGAACGACTGTTTCGGGCGCGCGACGTCCGCGCCGCTGCCTACCTGGGTGCTCTGGCACGGCGTCTCGAGAGCCCCTCAAACTCGTTCGCCGCTGCGGTCCTTGAAACCTTGACGGCGCTGAACACCGCAGCGTTCGTGATCCCGCATCTGCAATGGCATCCGTTGTTTGCGTTCAAGGTTCGCTTTCTCCTCTCGTTTCACGCGCTGCGAAGTCTGCGAAAGCTCAAAGCTTTCGGGCGTGGTGCCGGATTGCTCTCGGATCTTGCTCTGAGAAGGCTCTCGGGACACCGGGATAGCGCTCGCCGCGTACGAGCCCTTCTTTCCCAGGCGAAGCTTCGAAATCTGCTCGTCCACTACGCGGAGCGCGATGACGACGTTAGCAACAGCGCGACGCGTGGCGACCTTTCGTCAATCATGCAGCAGCTTGCGGCGGGCGAGGTCCCCTCATTCTTGTCTGAACTTGTAGAGCGAGTCGCGCACGATAGTGCGGCGGACATCGCCAGTACCCTCGCTCTAAGCAGCGTTTGAGAGGCCGAGACCATGCCGACCAAGCCCACTGGAAGTGTGATCGTGCACTCCAACGGATACAGCGCGCGCGTCCGCATCGGACCAAATGAACGACCGTGCTTCGTGCTGGCAGTGGCCAGCGAGAGCGACGCCGAGGTACGGGCGGCCCTGCTTTCCCGGCTCACGGCGGCCATGCGAGGTAAGGCGACGCCCGCGGACATCAAAACGATCGTTGAGGCGGCGGCGAGCGCCCGGACGGAGAAGGGACTCGCTTCGGCGAGAGAAGCAGCGGCGGCCATCGCGAGCGGCGAGACGACGAAGGCTGCGAGCGCTCTGGCCCCGTCGTTCGCCGCGTTCGCCCAGACGTGGACGAACGGGACGTTGCACAGACAATACCCCGACCACGTGCGCGCGAAGGATTCGACGCGCGATGAGGAGGTGCTGCGGCGCTACATCAACCCGGCTCTCGATGGGAAGCGCGTCTCGGACATCGCACTGGAAGATGCCGAGCGGCTTATGCGCACATTGCCTGCCGAGCTCGCGCCCCGCACGCGCAAGCTGATCGCCCAGTGCATGCGCAAAGTGCTCTCGCTCGCAGTCTACCCCGGGCGCCACATCGCCTCGAATCCCATCCCGCGCGAATGGATGCCGAAGATTCCGAGGAGTGCGAATCGCGCGAAAGGCTATCTCTTTCCGTCCGAGGATGCCCAGCTCTTGGGCTGCGCCCTGGTGCCACTCCAGCGTCGTCTCGTCTACGGCATCCTGGCACGCGAGGGCTTGCGAACCTCAGAGCTTGAGCGCCTGCGGTGGCGCGACGTCGACCTCGAACATGGGCGCGTCCGCCTCGATGAAAACAAGACGGACGACCCGCGCGCGTGGGCTCTGTCGCCCGACGTCGTGCGCACACTCGCCTGGTGGAAGGGGCAGACGAGCGGCGAAGATAGCGACGTTGTGGTCCGCTTCGATCGCGCCAATGCGGCATGGTGGCTACGCGGAGATCAGAAGGACCCCAAAAAGCACCCGGGCGATCTGCGCAGGGCCGGCGTGACACGTCCGGAGCTCTTCGAGCGTTCACCGAGCCGTCAGCCGATTCGGGTTCACGACCTGCGCGCGACGTTCGTCACGGTGGCGCTCGCGAACGGCAAGACGGAAGCGTGGGTCACCGATCGAACCGGCCACAAGTCGAGTCAGATGGTCGCGCTCTATGCGAGGCAAGCCCGCCAGTGGTCGGAGTTGAACCTGGGCGAGCTTGGGCCGCTCGACGCTCTCCTACCCGAGGTGAGCGGCCATCGAGTGGCCATCGATTCGAGGCGTGGATGGGATTCGAACCCACGTATGACGGTTTTGCAAACCGTTGCCTGACCACTTGGCTACCACGCCGATTGTCTTGTTGTCTTCGTTACTTGCGCTGATCTGCACCACCGCTTCGGGGCCATGTGGGACGGTTTGTTCACGGATTCAAAGCCCCCCCCGGGGCCGGCAAGATGCCACAGGGGAGCCGGGCGGCAAAGGGAGGCGGGGCGGCCGGGGCGAGTCCGGCCAGGCGCCGGTAGCTTCGCGCGGTCTCAGCCGAGACTGTTGCAGACGGCGCTGCCCATTTCGTGCGTGGAGACCGGGCGAGGGCCGCCCATGTCCGCCGTGCGAGCGCCTGATGCGATGACGCCGTCGACGGCTCTTTCGACCGCGCTGGCCTCTTCCTCGAGGCCGAGCGAGTGGCGCAGCAGCATCGCGGCGCTCAGGATCGTTCCCAGCGGGTTGGCGATCCCCTTGCCGGCGATGTCCGGCGCCGACCCATGGATCGGCTCGTACAGACCTCGTTTGCCATCACCGATCGAGGCGCTCGGAAGAAGCCCGAGCGAACCGGTGAGGACTGCGGCTTCATCGGTCAATATGTCGCCGAACATGTTCTCGGTGACGACGACGTCGAACGTCTTCGGCGCGGTGACGAGGCGCATGGCGCACGAATCGACCAGCTGATGCTCGATGCGAACGGCGGGCACTTCCGCCGCAACTTGAGTGGCCACCTCACGCCAGAGGCGCGAGGACTCGAGGACATTCGCCTTGTCGACCGAGGTGACGAGCTTTCGCCGTCCGGCGGCAAGGCGGAAAGCGAGCCGCACCACCCTGCGGATCTCCTCGTCGTTGTACTCGAGGGTGTCGACCGCTCGCGTGCGCCCGCCGACGGTTTCGCGCAGTCGGGGCTTGCCGAAGTAAAGCCCGCCCGTCAGCTCGCGCACGAAGAGGATATCGACTCCTTCGACGCGCTCGGGTTTCAGGGGTGAGGCGGGTGCGAGGGCAGGGTGCACGCGGACCGGGCGAAGGTTTGCGTATAGGCCGAGCGCGCGCCGGATCCCGAGGAGCCCCTGTTCGGGGCGCACCTTCGCCCGCGGGTCGTCCCACTTTGGGCCTCCGACGGCGCCGAGAAGGATGGCGTCGGCGCGCTCGCACGCGGCGAGCGTCTCGGCCGGCAGTGGATCGAGCGATCGATCGATCGCCGCGCCGCCGATCCAGCGCTCTTCGAAGGCGAGCTCGTGTCCGAATCGCGCCGCGACGCGCTCGAGCACCCTTCGGCCCTCGGCGACGACCTCGGGGCCGATGCCGTCGCCCGCGAGCAGTACCACGCTTGCCTTCATGTGTGCCGCTCCCTTGCGTTCACCTAGGCCGCTCCCTTCTGGGCGGCGCGGGCCACGAGTAGGCCGTACTCGATCCCATCGACGAGCGCGAGCCAGGAGGCCTCGATCACGTCGGAGGACGCACCGACGGTCGTCCAGCGCTCTTCACCGAATCCGTTGTCGATGAGCACGCGCACCGTCGCCGACGTGCCGGCGGCGCTGTCGAGAATGCGAACCTTGTAGTCTTCGAGACGGATACCGTTGACCTCCGGGTATGCCGCCGTCAGCGCCTTTCGCAGCGCCGCGTCGAGAGCGCTCACCGGCCCATTTCCTTCCGCAGCCGTATGGACGATCTCCCCGTTGACGCGGATTTTGATGCCGGCGTCCGCGTACGACTCCTCGTTCGGGCGCTTGTGGACGATGACCTTGTAGTCGATGAGGTCGAAGGGAGGTGTGTAGCCCGGCGACTGCCGTCGCATCAGGAGTGCGACCGAAGCCTCCGCGGCCTCGAACGCGTAACCGCGCGCTTCGAGATCCTTCACGCCACGAAGCACGACGTGCTCGGCGCCGCCGTCGAGCTCCACGCCGAATTCCTCCGCCTTCGCGATCACGTTGCCGCGGCCCGACAGCTCGCTGACGACCACCCTCGTGCGGTTGCCGACCAGGGCGGGGTCGACGTGCTCGTATGCGCGCGGGTGGCGCCGTATGGCCGCCACGTGGACGCCGGCCTTGTGGGCGAACGCGCTGCGTCCCACGTAGGGCGCGTGAGCGTCGGGAGCGAGATTGGCGATCTCGGCAACTTCACGTGAAACGTGCGTGAGCTGCTCGAGCGAGCCCTCGCGGAGGCACCGAACGCCGAGCTTGAGCTCGAGGGTGGCCGCGATCGAGCACAAGTTTGCGTTTCCGCACCGTTCGCCGTAGCCGTTGATCGTCCCCTGGACCTGCTTCGCGCCAGCCCGGACCGCAGCGAGAGAGTTGGCAGCACCGCAGTCGGAGTCGTTGTGCGCGTGAATCCCCACGGCCGTGCGCAGATCGGCCAGGACCGAGCGGACCCGCGGCTCGATTTCCCAGGGCAACGTTCCCCCGTTCGAATCGCAGAGGACGACCACCTCGGCGCCCGCACGCGCGGCCACGCGGACGGTTTCCATCGCATAGGCGCTGTCCTCGCGACAGCCGTCGAAGAAGTGCTCGGCGTCGTAGACGACCTTGCGGCCGTGTCCGACCAGATGCCTGACCGTGTCGGCGATCATCCGAAGGTTCTCGTCCGGGCTGACGCGCAGCACCTCGCGAACGTGGACCATCGATGACTTGCCGAAGATCGTGCACACGGGCGCTCCAGTCGCGAGGAGCGCAGCAATCTGCGGATCGTCGTCGGCGGTGGCGCCCGCCCGACGCGTTGCGCCGAACGCGGCGATCTTGGCATTTTGCCAAGGGAGATCGCGCGCCCGGGCGAATGCCTCGGCGTCCTTCGGGTTCGATCCAGGCCAGCCGAGCTCGATGTACGCCACGCCCAGCGCGTCCAGCAGGTGAGCGATCCGAATCTTGTCGACGGCGGACAAGCTCAGACCCTCGCGCTGTGTCCCGTCGCGCAAGGTCGTGTCGTACAGCTCGATCGTTTCGTGGGTGGGTGGGTGTGTCATGGCATTTTGCGTGGAAAGGCGTCAGCTCGCGCTGTGCGCAGCGGCCGCAGCGCCGGGCGCGGTCGACGGGCCTTCGATCGTGGTGCTGGTGCTGGTGCCGCTGCGGGCGTGTCCCAGGGTTGCAAGCAGCCGATTGATCGCCTTGAGGTAGGCCTTGGCGCTCGCGACGATGATGTCCGTATCCGCCGCGTTGCCGTGGCACACGGGGGCGCTCGCGACTTCGCGCTGGGCCTTCTGCGCCCCGCGTTCCGAGAGCGCGCGAATGCGGACCGTCACCTCGCCCAAGGCGTCGATGCCTTCGGTGACGGACCGAACCGAAAACTCGAGAAGCTCCGAAGGGGTCTTGATGACTGAGTCGATGGCCTTGTAGGCGGCGTCGACCGGTCCCGTTCCGACCGACGCGTGCGTGTGGATTCGACCGTCCGGTCCGCGCAGGCGCACCGTTGCGGTGGGCATTCCGTGAGTCCCGCAGGTGACCTGCAGTCCTTCCAGAGTGAAAAGCTCGTTCTGGGGCTTGGCGTCGTCGTGTACCAGCGCTTCGAGATCGGCATCGACCACGGATTTGCGCCTGTCGGCGAGTGACTTGAAGCGCGCGAAGATCCGGTCGAGCGCGGCGTCGTCGAACGCGTAACCCAGCTCCTTCAATCGGGCGGCGAGCGCTGCTCGGCCGGAATGCTTGCCGAGCACGAGCCGAGTCTGGGTGGCGCCCACGCTTTCCGGACTCATGATCTCGTAGGTGGCCTGGTGCTTGAGCATGCCGTCCTGGTGGATGCCGGACTCGTGAGCGAATGCGTTTGCGCCCACGATCGCCTTGTTGGGCGGGACGACGACCCCGGTCACGCTGCTCACGAGGCGACTCACGCGCACTAGCTGGGTGGCGTCGATCCCCGTGTGAAGGCCGAACTTGCCGGAACGCGTCGCGAGCGCCATCACCACTTCCTCGAGCGACGTGTTGCCGGCTCGCTCGCCGATGCCGTTGATCGTCACTTCCGCTTGCCGGGCCCCGGCGTCAATCCCGGCGAGGGCGTTGGCCGTGGCGAGCCCGAGATCGTCGTGGCAGTGTACCGAGACCACGATGTCGTCGATCCCCGAGACATTGGCTCGAATCCCCCGGATCAAAGCGCCGAATTCGTCGGGGGTCGTGTACCCGACGGTATCCGGAATGTTCAGCGTCGTCGCCCCGGCTCGAATGGCTCGGGCGAGCGCTTCGTAGAGAAACGCCGGATCGCTGCGTCCCGCGTCTTCCGGGCTGAACTCGATGTCCTGACACAGGCTCTTGCCGTGGGAGACCATGTCCTCGATGCGCGCGAGCACGTCGGTGGGCGACATCCGTAGCTTGTGCTTCATGTGCAGTTCGGACGTCGCCAGGAAGATGTGAATGCGGGGAGCCGCCGCCGGGCGGACGGCTTCCCATGCGCGGTCGATGTCGCTCCGGCTCGCCCGGGCCAGGCCACACACGATGGGTATCCGGCTCGACGCACGCCCCTCGACGGCTCGGGTGCCCACGCGATCGGCGATTGACCGGACGGCGGCAAGGTCGTCGGGGGACGCGGCCGGAAAGCCTGCCTCGATGACATCGACCCCGAGCCGGGCGAGGGCGCAGGCAACCTCGAGCTTTTCGGCCGACGTCATGGTCGCGCCCGGAGACTGCTCGCCGTCGCGCAACGTCGTGTCGAAGATGCGCACGTAACCGTCGCCGTCCGTTCGTTCGATTCGCTCTGTCGACATCACGCGTACCTCGCTCGGTCCCTTTCGAGCCCTCGTCGCCGGGGGCGGCGACGAGTCCCTGTCATTCCTGCGGCTCGACCGTGACTGGATCCAGAAATGGCATCATCGCCCGCAGCTTCTCGCCGACCTTCTCGACTTGCAGGTCGCGTTCCTTGACCCGCTGTGCGGAGAACCACTTTCGTCCCGTCTCGTTCTCCTCGATCCACTTGCGCGCGAACTGCCCGGAGCGAATCTCTTCCAGCAGCTTGCCCATCGTTTCTTTCGTGCGCGCGTCGATGACGCGCGGACCCGACACGTAGTCGCCGTACTCGGCCGTATCACTGATCGAATAACGCATGTACCTCAGGCCGCCGCGGTACATGAGGTCGACGATGAGCTTGAGCTCGTGGAGACACTCGAAATACGCCACCTCCGGCTGGTAGCCCGCTTCGACCAGCGTCTCGAAGCCTGCCTTCACGAGCGCGCTGACGCCTCCGCAGAGGACCGCCTGCTCGCCGAACAGGTCCGTCTCCGTCTCCTCGGCGAACGTCGTTTCAAGCACGCCGGCACGCGCCGCGCCGATCCCCGCGGCGTACGACAGCGCAAGCTTTTCCGCCGTGCCGCTCGCATCCTGATGCACGGCGATGAGCGCGGGCACGCCACCGCCCGCCTCGAACGTTTCGCGCACGCGGTGACCGGGCCCCTTGGGCGCGATCATGCTCACGTCGATCTCCGCCTTGGGGGTGATCGTCCCGAAACGGATGTTGAACCCGTGAGCGAACATCAGCGTCTTGCCTCGTCCGAGGTGGGGGGCGATGCTCGTGTCGTAGATCTTCGCCTGCGCCGTATCCGGAGCGAGGATCATGACCACGTCGGCCCAGGCGGCGGCTTCCGCGACCGCGAGGACCTTCAGGCCGGCGGCGCGCGCCTTGGCGACGCTCTTGCTCGACGGCGGCAATCCGACGCGTACGTCCACGCCGCTGTCACGCAGGTTGAGCGCGTGCGCGTGGCCCTGCGAGCCGTATCCGATGATCGCCACTTTCTTGCCGCGGATGATCGAGAGGTCGCAGTCCTTTTCGTAGAAAATCTTGGCCATGGTCGAGTCCTTCTTCGTTACGAGGTTCCGCGTTCTGCGTGTCGAGCTTTTCTCGCGTTCGCTCCGAGAGCTCTAGGCGGCTCGGACGTCTTTGGGAGGCGTGGACCGCGTACCGAGCGCGACGCGGTCCGCGGTGGCCTCGGCGCTTCGGACCATCGCCACGACGCCGGTTCGGACCATCTCGACGATCCCGAAGGGCCGCAGCACGTCGACGAGACCGTCGATCTTATCGACCGTTCCCGTGATCTCGGCGACGAGCGCTTCGGGACCCACGTCGACGACGCGCGCCCTGAAGACATCGCACAGCCGCATCACCTCGCCCCTGCGGTTCGCGTCTGCGCGCACCTTGACGAGCGCGAGCTCGCGAACCATGGTCGCCGCTTCGGCGGTGTTCTCGACCCAGAGAACGTTGACCAGCTTGTAGAGATTCGCCTCGATGCGTCGCGCCCCGTCATCGTCCGCCTCGAGGACGATGGTCATGCGCGACACACCGGGCCGCTCGGTGCGGCCGACCGTCAACGAGATGATGTTGTAGTTGCGTCGGCGTAGAAGCGACGTCACCCGGTTAAGCACACCGGGAAGGTCCTCGACGTACGCGATGAACGTGTGAAGCGTGGCTTTGCTCATGACTCGTTCCTTTGAGATGCGCTTGATGCGGTGCAATCGCTCGTGTTCAGTCATCGGCGGCCGTTTCCACGATCGGGCTCGGACGGCGGATCATGTCTCCGAGGTCCGCCCCGGCAGGGACCATCGGGTAGACGCTGTCCTCCTGTTCGACTCGGAAGTCGATGACGACGGTCTCCTTCGACGCGCGCGCCGCCGCCACGGCATCGCGGATCTGACCTCTCTCCGTGACACGAATCCCGGTCAGCCCATGGGCCTCGGCGAGCTTGACGAAATCGGGGCCTCGCATGGGCGTCGCGGCGTAGCGGCCCTCGTAGAAGAACTGCTGCCATTGCCGGACCATGCCCAGGTAGCCGTTGTTGATGACTGCGACGTGGACCTTGATTCCCTCCTGCGCGCACGTCGACAGCTCCGCCGCGGTCATCTGGAAGCCGCCGTCGCCGACGATGACCCAGACCTCCTCCTCCGGTCGGGCGAGCTTCGCGCCGATTCCCGCGGGCAGGGCGAAGCCCATGGTTCCCAGGCCGCCGGAGGTGATGAGCTTTCGCGGAAAATCGTGCTTGTAATACTGGGCTTCCCACATCTGGTGCTGACCGACGTCGGTCACGACGAGAGCCCTTCCTTCGGTGATCCGCCACAGGTCGTGCATCACGTGCGCCGCGAACAGTCGGCCGGAGTGGGGCAGCGACTGGATGTCACGAACCGCCGAGTCGCCTTTGAGCTCGTGGATTCGAGCCAGCCACGCGGGTCGGGCGTTCTTCGAGACGGCGGGAAGGAGCGCCCGGAGGGTCTCGGCCACGTCGCCCACGAGCGGGAGATCGACCCGGACGTTCTTGTTGATTTCAGCAGGGTCGAGCTCGCAATGGATCTTTCTTGCGCGCGTCGCGTACGTCTCGAGCCTGCCCGTCACGCGATCGTCGAAGCGCATCCCCAGAGCGAGGATGAGGTCCGATTCCTGGATGGCGCGGTTCACCCATGCCTCGCCGTGCATCCCCATCATCCCGAGCGACAGAGGATGCGACGCGGGGAAGCCTCCCAGGCCGAGCAGCGTCGACGCGACCGGGATTTCGCTCTTCTCGATGAGCTCGCGCAGCAGATCGGCGCCGCCTGCCGCGATGACCCCGTGCCCGCAGAAGGCGATGGGGCGTTCGGCGCGATCGATCATCTCGGCAGCGCGCTTGACGTCCTCGGGCCGTGCGTGGTGCTCCGGGCGATACCCCGGCAGACGCACCGGGGTGTCGTCCCAGACGAAGTCCATCGACGCCTGCTGCGCGTCCTTCGTGATGTCGACGAGTACGGGTCCCGGGCGACCGGAGCGGGCGACGTAGAACGCCTCGCGCATCATCGGGGCGATGTCCTGCACACGGGTCACGAGGTAGTTGTGCTTCGTGATGGGCAGGGTGACCCCCGTGATGTCCGTCTCCTGGAACGCGTCGCTCCCGATGAGTTTGGACGACACCTGGCCGGTGACGCACACCATCGGGACCGAGTCGAGCATCGCCGTGGCGATCCCGGTGACCAGGTTCGTGGCGCCGGGCCCGGACGTCGCGAGCGCGACGCCGACCTTGCCCGAGGCGCGTGCGTACCCGTCGGCCATGTGCGCCGCGCCTTGTTCGTGGCGGACGAGCACGTGCCGGATCGAGTATTTCAGCATCGCATCGTAAGCGGGCATGATCGCGCCGCCGGGATAACCGAAGACGACACCGACCCCTTCGCGCTCGAGCACCTCCCACATGATCTCTGCACCGGTGCGTCGTTTGCTGTCGCTCGAACTCATGCCGCTCCTCGCTTTTGCGATGCCACCTCGTGCGGCGGATGGGCGAGATCCGACGTCGACCTCGGTGGTCTTGCGATCAGCCGTCCATCGCCTTCGAGCACCGTGGCCCTCAGGCGTTCGTAATACGTCAGGGTGGCCTGATCCGGTTCGTGACTCGGGTTTCTCAGAACGCGGTCCCACTCCGCGAGAAGAGGCGCGAGGCCACCCGCGCTCGCGATCCAAGCCGACAGCTCGGCGCTCACCTCCGACTCGACGGTCGTCGTGCCGATCTTGGCCATGCCGAAGACCGCCCGCGCGAACGACGTCGCCCGCTCGAGAGCATGCCCTGTCGCATCGCCATGAACCGCGATGCGACAAGCGCGCCTCGCGTCGCCCTGCTCACGGTTCGCCGTGACCAGCACGACGTCCAGGCTCGGGTCGGGGTCGACTGCACCGGAGTAGAGCGCGGTTGCTCGAACGAAGACGACGAGCGATCCGGGCGCGATGTACGGCGCCAGGCCGTACGCCCAAACGGAGGGCTGTTGCGGCTCGGGCAAGTGGATGACGACGACGTCCGCCCCAGCGACCGCTTCGGCCGAGGGAACCGGACGGAAGCCGTCCTCTACTGCGCGGATCCAGCTCAGGCCGCCCGGGCGCATGGCGACGCATACGCTGGCGCCGAGCGCGCGAAGGCGGATCGCCTGCTCGCGCGCCTCGGGTCCGTAGCCGATGATGGCGGCCCGCGTGAACGCTGTTTTGACCCCCCCCTTACTGTCACCCTCAGCCATGAGACTGCCCTCCCCGCGAAGCGGCCTCGACGCGCACCCCGGCGCTCGTCACCTCGGGCGGGCGCGTGATTGCCCCTTCCGAGGCCGACGAGACGAGGGCCGCGTATTTCGCGAGAACCCCGCCGAGTCGCGGGCGCGGGCGTGGAACGAACTCCGCGGCGCGCGCGGACAGATCGGCCTCGACGTCGATCCGGCGCGCCCCAACGTCGATCCGCACCACGTCCCCGTCCCGCAGGAGCGCGATGGGGCCGCCCCGCGCTGCCTCCGGCGAGACGTGACCAGCCATCATGCCGTGAGTTGCGCCGCTGAAGCGGCCGTCGGTCACGAGGGCAATGGAGTCGCCCAGTCCTCGCCCGACGAGGGCGGCGGTGACTGCGAGCATCTCGCGCATCCCGGGGCCGCCTTGCGGGCCCTCGTAGCGGATGACGACGACGTCGCCCTCGTGGATCTTGCCGCCCTGTACGGCAGCGAACGCAGCTTCCTCGCCGTCGAACACGCGTGCGGGGCCGACGTGCCGGTCGCGGTCGTGCCCGGCCAGCTTGAGCACGCAGCCTTCGGGCGCAAGCGATCCCCGGAGAATGGCGAACCCGCCACGCGGTTTGAGGGCTGCCGAAACGGGGAAGAGGACTCTCTGACCCGGGCGCTCCTGCGCGTCCGCGATCTCCTCGAACAGCGTTCGACGGGTGCACGTCGGCGTGTCCACGAGCAGCCCGGCTTCGCGCAAGTAACGGCCGAGCAGCCTCTCACCTCCCGCGCGGTGCATGTCGACGGCATTGAAGCGGCCGCCCGGTTTGAGATCCGCGATGACCGGTACGCGGGCCGAGATGGGATCGAAGTCGTCGATCGTGAGCGGCACGTCCGCCTCGCGGGCAATCGCCAGCAGGTGGAGCACGGCGTTGGTCGATCCGGCCGTCGCTGCCACCGACGCGATCGCGTTCTCGATCGACGTCCGCGTGATGATGCTCCGCGGGCGCACGTCGTCCAGGACCAGGCGCATCACGGCGGCTCCGCAGGCGCGAGCGACCTCGCTCTTTTTCGGATCGGTCGCGGGGACTTCGTTCGTCCCGAGCGGCGACATGCCGAGCATCGCGATCGCGGTCGCCATCGTGTTCGCCGTGTACTGGCCTCCGCAGGCCCCCGCGCCCGGACAGGCGCGGTCCTCCAGTCGGCGCAGATCGCTCTCGGTCATGCGGCCCGCGCCGTAGGCTCCGACCGCCTCGAAGACGTCCTGGATCGTGACATCGCGCCCGTCGAAGCGGCCGGGGGCTATGGCTCCACCGTAGAGAACGATCGACGGCACGTTCGCGCGGGCGAGGGCCATCACCGCCCCGGGCAACGTCTTGTCGCACCCGGAGAGAGCCACGATTCCGTCGAGCAGGTGCCCAATCGAGAAGAGCTCGATCGAGTCGGCGATCACCTCGCGCGACACGAGCGAGGCGCGCATGCCGTCCGTCCCCATCGAGATGCCGTCGGACACGGCAATCGTGTTGAACTCGACGGGCGTTCCGCCGGCACTGCGTATGCCAGCCTTGACGTCCTCCGCGAGCGCCCGCAAATGCACGTTGCACGGCATCACCTCCGTCCACGTGTTGGCGACCCCGATGAGGGGTCTTTCGAGGTCGGCGTCGGTGAAGCCGGCCCCTTTCATCATCGCGCGTGCTGGCGCGCGTGATGCTCCCTTCTTCAACAGGTCGCTTCGCATCGGTTTGCTCATGGGGAAAGGCTCAAGAGGGGATAAAAAAAAACCCCGCGCCCTTTCTGGGGTGCGGGGCCGAAAGGGAGGACGAAAGCCTCAGTTCGGCGGCCCGCACCTGGGCCCAATAAGCCCGAGGCCGAGTACGAGCCCGAACCCGGCGACGAAGCCCGGCACCCTGTTCAACGCTCGAACAGAAGTCGAAAATGGACGGCGCCGCACAACGGAAAACATCAGCCCCCAGGGTGAAGCCTATCGCGCGTCGCGTCAAGCGACATCTTTTCGGGCTCGGCGTCCCTCCGGCCGCGCCGGTGTCCGCGCCCGCGTCCCGCCGCCGCCCGGACCCGCGGTACTTTCTCCACCGATCCCTTCGGTCATCGAGCAGTAAATCGAGCTCAGGCACGGCCCACGCAACAAAAAGGGGTAAAAAAGCCGGCCAAGCCCACCCAACCACCCACCCAGCCACCTTTTGTTCGTCTAGCTTACACCGAGGCGGCTTCAGCGCTAGAAGCGGGTTCGGTTTTTTGAGGTCCCGGCGCACCCGCGAGCGGACCGCGCACGGCCCGAACCAGGACCCAACTTCACTCACCCACCGGCACCGGGCGGCCCGATCCGGATTTCTCCCCGCAGGTACGGAGCGAGCGCTTCCGGGAGCGTGATGGATCCGTCGGCGTTCTGGTGATTCTCGAGCAGGGGGATGAGGATGCGGGGAGTGGCGATTGCCGTGTTGTTGAGGGTGAAAGGGTAGGTCAGTCCGCCGCCCGCCTCGCGCAACCGGATGTTGGAGCGGCGAGACTGGAAATCGCCGAACGACGAGCAGGAATGCGTCTCCGCGTACGCGCCGCGTCCGGGCATCCAGGACTCGACCTCGTGCTTTCGCGTCTGCCCCAGACCGATTTCACCCGTACACGCGATCGCGACCCGGTAGGGAATGTCCAACCTCTCGAGGATTGCCTCCGCGTTTGCGAGCAGCTCGTAGTGATGCTGCTCGGCGATCGCCTCATCGGCCGCGCAGAAGACGACCTGTTCGACCTTCGAGAACTGGTGGACTCGGTACAGTCCTCGAGTGTCCTTGCCGTGGGCTCCTGCCTCTCGCCGGAAGCACGGCGAGATGCCGGCGTACCTGATCGGCAAGCTGGAGGCGTCGAGCGTTTCGTCGCAATGCAGGCTGACGAGCGGCACTTCGCTCGTCCCGATGAGAAAAAGCTCGTCGGCCGTGATCGCGTACGCCTCGTCGCGACCGAGAGGAAAGTAGCCGGTGCCGATCATCGCGCGCTCTTTGACCATGACCGGCGGCGCGACGAGTTTCATGCCGCGGTCGATGAGCGTATCGACGGCGAGTCGCAGCACCGCCATCTCGAGGAGCGCGCCGCGACCCACCAGCGCGTACGAACGGGCACCGGCAAAGCGCCGGGGCCCGTCCCATGCGACGAGGCCCAGCGACTCCATGAGCTCGATGTGATCCTTCGGTGGGAAGTCGAACGTTCGCGGCGTGCCGACGCGCCGAATTTCGACGTTGTCGCCTTCGCCCTTGCCGATCGGCACTTCGGGGCGCGGCACGCTCGGGACCCGCAGCATCAGATCCTGAAAGCGCGTCTGGATCTCGCCGAGCTTCGGCTCGAGCTGCTCGATGTTCGCGCGAACCTGCTTCGCCTCCTCGACCAGCTTCGGCCTCTCGTCCTTGCCGGCCTTGGGAATGCGCGCGGACAGCTCGTTCTTGCGCGCGCGATTCTGCTCGAGGTCTCGGGTCGTCTCGCGCCGCTCCCTGTCCGTCTCGAGCAGAACGTCGAGATCGAGATCGAGCCCCTTCTGTCGAATGGCCTGACGAACCTTGTCGGAGTTGTCGCGAATGAATTGAATGTCGAGCATCGGGCGCGAAAATCGGCGAGGGGTCCCCTCGTCCAGCTAGCAGGGGTCCCTTCGCGGAGCCAGCGGCATGCCTCACGGGTCGCTGGACTTCGAGACCTCGCTCAGGCCGTCCCGAGCGGGCCGCCAGGCGTCTTGGCCGGCACTTCGACGCGCACGCGATCGGCTCGCGCCGTGCGCTCGAGCACCTCCAGCCGCTTGTTGGTCTCGGCGCGCATCGCCCCGAGCTCGGCGAGCATTTTCTCGATGCCAATCTCGTTTTTCAGGTTCACGCGGAAATCCGCGTCGGCCTTCGCCCGATCCTTGGCCGACTGACGATTCTGGCTCATCACGATGAGGGGTCCCTGCAGCGCGACGAGAACCGCCAGGACGAGGTTGTAGAGGATGAAGGGATAAGGATCGAACCCGATGATGGTGCCGTCGCCAGCCTGCGTGTAGAGACCCAGACGTTGCGCGATGGGCGGCGAGTTGACGAGGCACCACACGCCCGTGAGCCCCATGAGCATGAGGATGAACGCCCAGCTGCCGTTGAGCTCCGCCACCTTGTCGGCGAGTCGCTGGCTCCAGGTGAGGTTCTCTTCGAATTCCCGGACGACGTCTTTCGCAGCGCGCTGGCTGAGCAGGGCATTGGTCTCGCGCAGCCGCTCGGCCATTTCGCTCAAGATCGTCATGGCTGCGCGGGTCGAGCGTCCGAGGTGCTCTCCGAGTTGCTCGCGCGTCAGCTCGAACAGCACGGTCTCGACGAGCGTGCGCACGCTGGCGCTTCTCGGCTTGTCGTCGAAGAGCGCCAGCTCACCGAAGTACTCGCCCGTGCGAAGATCTTTCAGGATGACCGGGGGCGCGTCCGGCGTTGCGCTCGGCAGGAACACCTGAACGGCGCCCGAGCGCACGAGGTACATGGATGAGCCCGAATCCCCCTGCGCGAAGACGTCGGCGCCCGCGCTGAACGACCTCTCGGTCAGGCGGGTGGCCAGCGCCTCGAGATCGTCGTCGACGAGACCTTGAAAGAGTGGGATCTGGGCGAGCAAGTCGGCGGGGCGCATGGCAGGGGGGCGGCGGCGGCGTGACCGATGATAACCCGACCGCGCGCGGGGCAGCCCTTGGCCGAGGTGGGTGCGCGTGGGACCTGCCCTTGACCCTCGGGGGCCGCGCCGTTAGTGTCCGGAATTACCCGGGGGGCCTGTCGCGTCGAGTGCAGAGGCTCGCGCGGGGCGGCCCGGGCGTGCCAGCCATGCTCAGCGAATCACGCGAGAAGATTGCCGACCTGAACAGGCGCCTGACGGCGCTAAGGGGGCATCTTTGACATCCCGAAGCTGAGAGCCCAAACCGCTGCGCTCGAGCAGCGCAGTCTGGCGGCCGGATTCTGGGACGACCCGCAGAAAGCCCAGGCCGTCACGCGCCGGCGCGCGGCCCTCGAGCAGCAGATCGGCAGCATCGAGAAATTGACACGCGACCTCGAGGACGGCGCGGTCCTGCTCGAGCTGGGTGCCTCCGAGAACGACGATCGTACGATTGCCGAGGCGGAAGCACAGCTGCCCTCGCTCGAGTCGCGGGTGCGCGCAGCGGAGCTCGCGCGCATGCTCTCCGGCCCGGTCGATCATGCCAACGCGATCGTCAGCATCCATCCCGGAACGGGCGGAACGGACGCAAAAGACTGGGCGCAGATGCTTCTTCGCATGTACCTGAGATGGTGCGAAAGGCGCGGCTACAAGACCGAGATCATCGATTCGCAGGAGGGCGACGAGGCGGGCATCGATGGTGCGAGCTTCAGCGTTCAGGGCGATCACGCGTTCGGGTACCTGAGGAGCGAGAGCGGTGTTCACCGCCTCGTCCGGATTTCGCCGTTCGATGCCAACGCGCGCCGACAGACGGCATTCGCCGCCGTCGAGGTGACGCCCGACATCGAGGACGAGATCGACATCCAGGTGAAGGACGACGATCTGGAAATCACGACGATGCGAGCCGGTGGAAAGGGGGGCCAGAACGTCAACAAGGTGGAGACGGCCGTGCGCTTGAAGCACTTGCCGAGCGGGATCATGATCGTCTGTCGCGCCGAGCGATCGCAGCACCAGAACCGACGAATGGCGCTGAAGATGCTGAAGGCGAAGCTCTACGACATCGAAATGCAGAAGCGCGACGAGCAGGCGGCGGCGCAAGCAGCCGGCAAGACCCAGATCGCCTGGGGAAATCAGATTCGAAGCTACGTTCTCCAGCCGTATCGGCTCGTGAAAGACCTGCGGACCTCGTACCAGAACGGCAACGTCGACGCGGTGCTCGACGGAGACCTCGACGGGTTCATCGAGGCGTACCTGCTCGCTGCCGCGGGAGGGACGCTGAAGAAGGGAGGCGTCGCCGAGGAGGCGGACGCCTCCTAGCGGCGGGGCGAGGGCGACCTCCGACCGGGGCAAGCTCGTGGACCTTGCGCGCGATCTGCGCCAAGAATCCGGGCCTGGGATGAAGAAGCGATGAGCGAACCGCCGAAAGGGACTGCATCCGCCGAGCAGGCGCTCATCGAAGCGCGTCGGACCAAAGCCGATCGCGTCCGGGCTCGGGGCCAGCAGCCGTTCGCCAACGATGTCATTCCCCGCCTCGGCTCGGAGACTCGGGACGTGGCCGCCTTGCGCGCCGCGGCCGACGTCGCGCGGGATGCCGCCGGACGTTACGACGAAGCGCGGGTATCGGCCTGTGCGGGCGGCGCGATGTTTCACGTGCGCGGCCGGATCATCGCATTGCGATCGACGGGGGGATTGTCGTTCTTGCGGCTGCGCGACGGAACGGGAGAGATCCAGCTGCTCGTGAGCCAGGCCGTCCTCGGGGCGGGATACGGGGCGCTGGCCGACCTCGACGTCGGCGATTTCGTCGAAGCCGAGGGCACGCTCACCGCCAGCAAGCGTGGGGAGCTGTCGCTCGAGCCGCGCCGCCTGCGTCTCATCACCAAGGCATATCGGCCGCTCCCCGAAAAGTGGCACGGGCTCACGGACGTCGAGGTCCGGTACCGGCAGCGCTACGTCGATCTCGTGGCGAATCCGGCCGTGGCGGACGTCTTTCGCGCCCGCAGTCACGTGATGCGCGCCACGCGGGCGATTCTCGAGGAGCACGGTTTCATCGAAGTCGAGACGCCCACGATGCATCCCCTCGTGGGGGGGGCCGTGGCGCGACCCTTCGTGACGCATCACAACGTGCTCGACATGCGGCTTTTCATGAGGATCGCGCCCGAGCTGTATCTCAAGCGGCTGGTCGTCGGCGGCCTCGAGCGTGTCTACGAGATCGGGCGGGCGTATCGCAACGAGGGAATCAGCACCCGGCACAACCCGGAGTTCACGATCCTCGAGCTCTATCAGGCCTACGCGACCTACGAGGATCTCATCCGATTCACCGAAGTGATCCTGCGCGGCGTCGATGCCCGACTGCAGGCGGCCATGCCGAGCGCGTACGCTGCCTGGAAGGAGGCTCGTCCCTTCACGTTGGACGAGCCATTCGTCCGCGTGACTATGGATCGCGCGGTGGCCGAGGCGGCTCGGCGCACCCAAATTCCGGAGTGGGCGACCGCGGTCGATCGGGGCGGCGGTTTCGCGCTCGTCGGCGTCCTTCGCGATGGCTTCGCCGAACGGATTAAAGGCTGGGCGCGGCAATCGTCACGCGCCGGCGCGATCGACTGGGGGAATTTTCGGAAGGCGGTGGGAAGCTGCGAAAGCGACGGCGAGAAGCTCTTCGCTTGTTACGAGTACATGGCCGAGCCGTTCCTGGTGGACGATTACCGCAGCGTCTCCGGCAGTCATTCGGTTCCCGTGTTCGTCAAGGATTACCCGTTCGAAGTGTCGCCGCTGGCGCGACGCAACGACGACCACGCCGAGCTCACCGATCGGTTCGAGATCTTCGTCCACGGGCGAGAGCTCGGCAACGGGTTCAGCGAGCTGAACGATCCGGACGATCAGGCCGCGCGCTTCCGCGCGCAGGTCGAGCGCAAGGCGCGTGGAGACGAGGAGAGCATGGACTACGACGAAGATTACGTGCGGGCGCTCGAGCACGGGATGCCGCCGACCGCGGGTTTCGGCATGGGAATAGACCGGCTGGTCATGATGCTGACGAATGCGGCGTCCATCCGTGACGTGATTTTTTTCCCGCTTCTCAGGTCCGAGCCGGGCCAAAACCGAAGCAACGCGTGAAGACCCTTCCGATCCCGGTTTTGCTCTCCGCGATCGTGGCGGTCGTCTCGTCCGTCGCGTTTCTGAGCTGGCGCGCCCGACTCGACTTTCACCGCAAGGAGACGGCCCGTGGAGTGCTCCAGAGCGCGGGCGGCGTGCTCGGAGCCCTCTTTCTCGGTCTCGCGTACTGGACCGAGCGGCTTCCTCCTCTGCGCGGATCAGCCTGGACCGTTCGCGACGCGCTGGTGCGCGCCGGGGCCATCTTCACGGGAGTGCTCTTTCTGGCGGGCACCATCCTGGCTGTCCTGCCCTGGGCCTTCGATCGACTCGAGCGCGGCACCTTCGCCTTCTACATCGCGGCCCGTCATGTCCGTGCCAAGAAGAGTGGGTTTTTGACCCTCATCAGCACGCTGTCCATTTTCGCGGTCGCCCTAGCCTCGTTCTCCCTGTCGGGCGCGATCAGCGTCATGGGGGGATTCAGCGCCGATCTCAAGAGGAAGATCCTCGGAAACAACGCCCACATCGTGGTGGACACGACGAGCCAATCGGGCTGGGGCGACTACGAGCCCGTGCTGGAGCGCGTGCGAGCCATTCGTGGCGTCCTCGGAGCCACCGCCGTCGTGCAAGGCGAGGTGATGGCGTCGAGCGCGTCGAGCCTCGCGGGCGTCGTCGTGCACGGAATCGATCTCGAGTCGATCGGCAACGTGATCGACCTACGCAAGAACGTCGAGGCTCCCGTCAAGGTCGCCGACAAGCTCGCGTATCTGGGTGACCCCGAGCTCTTGCGCCACTTGCCGCCCGACGAGGTGGTCGGCATCGGTCCGGGCGGCGAGGAGTACACGAAAGGTCCGGATCTGCCGCCGCTGGGCGACGATCTCGACCCCGCGGTTCGCGCCGTGGTGAGCGTGCCGCCGCTGCGGCCCGGACTGGTCGTCGGCCGCGAGCTGGCCAAGACGCTGCACGTCTACGTCGGCGACGAGGTGACGCTCGTCTCGCCGCTCGGCGATCTCGGACCGATGGGGGTCATGCCCAAGACGCGAAAGTACCGAATCGCGGCGATCTTCTACAGCGGCATGTACGAGTACGACGCCACCCACGTCTACACG
>DASPUY010000158.1:0-16813 GCA_035622655.1 Polyangiaceae bacterium | reverse complement strand
GCGACGCCGTTGAAAAGGCAGCGGCGGAGGTCCTCGGCGGCCGCCGCGACCGGGCAGCGCTCGCGGCGCGGCGGGCGCGCGCGTGGCGCCAGTTCTTCGCCCACCTCGTGCCGTACGTGATGGTGAGCGCCCTGCTCGGATTCATCAACTACGTGACGGCGGCTTCCCCTGGGCGCTCATCGTGATGCTCGCGTGGGGCGTCGGGATCGCGTCGCACCTACTCGCCGTCGTCCTGCCCGACCCCGATGAGCAGCTCCGCCGCATCGAGCACGAACGCCAGCGTGCGGAAGATCAATCCGTCCGCGTGCAGGCTGAGAAAGCGCGCGTCCGTCTTGCCCCGCCGGGGCACACCGGGGAGGCGGCGGAAGACGACGATGCGCCCGCCGAGTCAGCGCAGCACGGCTTGCGGTAAGCGTCCGCCGCGGCATGCATCCGGCGCCGCTCTTTGCCAAAAGGCCGTCGCTACCCGTCGAGGACGGATAGATCGAGCTGGCTGAGCCGCCGGGGATCGCCGAGGATATCGATCTCGACGATCTTCCCCGCTCTGACCGTGAAGGCCAGGACCGAAAACGGCTTGCCTTCGAGCATGCCGATGATTCCAGGTGCGCCGTTGATGAGCGCCGGGCGTCCGACGACGCCGATGTGCGAGCGTGAGAAAGCGTGCGCCCGACTCGCCACCTGCTCCGCGCCGCGGACCTCCATCGTGCCCGCACCCGTGTCGCTTCGGAGGACGACATCCGGGTCGAGGACCGCGAGGAGACCGTGGAAGTCGCCGTCGCGCGAAGCCGCGTGAAAGGCGGCGACCACGCTGCGCTGAACGGTCCTGTCGACGTCGGGAGTGACCTTGCATGCCTGAACGTGCCGGCGTGCGCGGCTTGCAAGCTGGCGAGCCGCATCGGGGCTGCGCTCGACGATGGGTGCGATCTCCTCGAAGGGCACGCCAAAGACGTCGTGCAGCACGAACGCGACGCGTTCCGCCGGCGCAAGCGACTCGAGCACCACGAGAATCGCAAGGCCGATCGTGTTGGCAAGCAGGGCTTCGTTCTCCGGGCTCGCTCCGTCGGCGCGGTCGATGATCGCGTCGGGGAGGTGGGTCTCGCTGCGCGTCTTGCGGGAGCGAAGCAAGTTCAGCGAGATGCGGGCGACGACGGTGGTCAACCACGCACTGAGGTCGTCCACTTCACCGTAGGCCGTTCCGCTGAGCCGGAGCCATGCCTCCTGGACGGCGTCGTCGGCTTCGCTCAGCGAGCCAAGCATGCGATAGGCGACCGCCCGCAGGCGGGGCCGCTGCTTTTCGAACCTCTCCGCCAGCCACTTGAGCTCATCCATCGGTCACAGTCCTCCGCCCTCCCCTGTCATGCACGAAAGACCCGCGACCGGCGGCGGATGTGACGGCGCGGCGGGCCTTGGTGCGCCCGGTCGAGGTTCCGCCCGTCACGTTTCGGGCCCACTGCGGGTCATGCCCAGTGCGTTTCATTCGAACGCGACGCCCTCGCGGTGCGCCACGAAACACCTTTCTCAAAGGAAACGAACCATGCAACCCCGAATCAAGAACCCAGCGACCGCTCTTCCCGGCGCCCTTGAAGCCGTTCAGGCGCTCCACAAGGTGATTGGAAAAGGCGACATCCCCCGCGCGACCCTCGAGCTCGTGAACCTGCGCGCGAGCCAGATCAACGGCTGCAGCGTGTGCGTCGACATCCACGCGCGGGCGCTGAAAAAGCTCGACGAGAAAGTCGAACGCATCTTCTGCGTCTCCGCGTGGCGAGAAGCGCCGTACTATTCCGACGCCGAGCGGGCTGCGCTCGCGCTCGGCGAGTGCGTGTCGCGACTGAGCGATCGTTCCGATCCCGTGCCGGATGAAGTGTGGAAGGAAGCCGCGCGGCACTACAGCGACATTCAGCTGAGCGCGCTCGTCCTATCGATCGCGCTGATCAACTTGTTCAATCGTGTCAACGTCGCGACGTGCCAGCCGACCGGCGAGTTCGTGCAGCAGATTGTCGAACAAAACACGTGAGCGGTCTCCGGCCGAAGGGCGGCCCGTCTTGCGAAGGGACGCGCTTGCGGCGATGCGGCGCGCGCGCGTGCGTTCGATCGTCGATCGATTCGCGCGGCTGCTCGAGGGCAGGACGTACGCGCTCGGGGGCGCGCTGACCGCGCTCGACATCTACATCGCGACCGCGATCGCACCCTTCGCGCCCATGTCGGAAGAGCTCTGCCCGGACACGCACCCGATCGTCCGCCATGCATTCGCGACGGCCTCGCCGGATCTCTCGAGCGCGATCCCGCCCGTCCTGATCGCTCATCGCGACCGCATCTGCTGGGCGACTTCGATGCCATTGCGGAGGCGCGAGCGGTCACGCGCTCCGAGCTGCTGCGCGATCTCGTCCGCGCTGGCGCGCGAATTTCTCGAGCGGTGACGTGCGTGCCCTCGTGGCCACGACGTCACCGCGAACGAGCGGTCACGACCAGGCCGTTGCGAACGGGCGGTGACGGCCGGGTCACAACCGAGCTTGCCTTGCCATCGCGGCTCCGGTTTCGAGGCATCGGCAGCCAAGCCGCGCCAGTTCCTCCGCAAGCTGCTCGCGGAACGAATCGATGCCGTCTGGAAGGCATCGCTCGATCTCGTCGGTCAGCGCGCGGACGACCGTCAGCTGTTGCCTGATGGTGTCGAGCGAAGTGCTCGTTTCGATCATGGGCTCGTTTCTTTCGAGGGCAGTGGCCCCGATCGGACGCACGCGGCGTTCCATGCTCGCGCGGCCCGCGGCTCGGAAACGAAGACCTCGCCCTGTCCGGGCACGAGACCCCGCGGGACGCTGCGGTGGCAGCCTCCTCAGGGCATGCCGACGGCTCCTCCGTAAGGGCCGTCCTTCGCCTCGCCGGTCAGGCCGTACCACGCCGACGCGTAGTAGCTCCCGAACATCGCCCGGTCGACGACCTTCTGCGCCGCGCCGCGAGGATAACGCACGAGAAGCGGAACGGTTCGATCGTAGCGATACGGTGTGCCGTGGCTCGCGCCTTCGACCGCGTTCGCGCGAAACCAGAAGAAGGCGCCGGGGCGCGGAACGACGTAGGCGTCGCCGCCGTCGCGCTGCTGCGACGTCGTGCGACACACGAGAGCGGGGATCGTTTCGTCAGCTGCGGCCGGGCAGCCGGCACGGAAGGCAGCGGTCATGAACACGTCACGCACCGGACGCTGACCATCCACGTCCATCGCGATCAGCTCCGCGCGCAGCGTGGCGTCGAGCTGCCGTCGCTGGGTCGCCGGCAGCGACAGCGCCTCGGGGGAGAGGTAGATGAGCGACTCCACGACCGCGCGCACGACATTCGAACGCCCGAGCCGCGCCGTCAGCCGGTCGTTCAAATATCTCTTGAGCTCCTCGCTGTTCAAGCGACCCGCCAGCGCGCACGGTTTTTCGTACGGGTTGGGCGCGCCGGGGGCACACCACGCGGGTCGCGACGGCAGCGGGAACGGCACGATTCCGTGGTCACCCGAGAGGACGATGGCGTAACCGTCCGAGCCGACGAGCGCATCGAGTCCTCGGAGGAACCGGTCCAGGGTCGCGTCGAGCTGCTCGAGCTCGTCCCAAGCCTCCCACGAGTTCGGGCCGAACGCGTGCCCGACGTAGTCGTTGGTCGAGAACGACAGCGTCAGGAGCATGGGATGTTCCGGGTCTCGTGCCCGGGCGACAGCCGCGAGCCCGAGGTCCGCGAGGAGCGCATCGGCCGCAGGTGTGGCGCGAAAGCGCTTTCCAAAGCCCGGTCCGCCAATCGAGTGCGGGAAGACGCGCCCTCCGATGTCGGGCATCTCTCCGCGCTGATCGTCGGGGATGCCGTCGAGATTGTCGGCGATGAACGCAGGGTCCAAAAGCTTCCACACCCCGTGATCGAGCTCCGACGGGCGCTCGAAGGGGCGGGCCCAGGTCGGCAGCGCGTCGATGCTGGCCGAAACGGTCTCTGCCGCGATCCGCGACGTCACGAGTGTTGCCGCATCGTCGTCGAACCACAGCATGGCCGTTGGACGATGGCCTCCGCCGAACGCCGCGCCCCGGTCCTTCAATGAGAGGGCCACGACGACGGCGCGTGGGTCCCTTGCGACCAGGCGGTCGGCAAGGAGTGGTTGAGGCATGCTGTCGGGCGTCATCCGCGCCAGGGAAATGCCGTTCTTCGGCCGCCTGCCGTCCGCCGTGAGCACGACGCCCGACGGCCCCACGATCCGGTAGTCGGGGTCCTCGAGCAACGACCCCTCTCGCGGGGGGTCGAGGTCCGAGCGCAACACGCTGTTGCCGACGATGCCTGTCTCGCGTGGGATGCACCCCGAGAAGAGTGCCGAGTGACCCATCGCGGTATCGGTGCCGGAGTGCAGATAGGTGAGGTCCTTCACCCACGTCCCTTCACGCCGCAGTCGCGCGAAACCTCCTCCCGGCGGGAGGCGTGGCAGCCGCTCCGACGCAACCCAGGCCGCAAGCTGGTCGACGACGATCGCGACAACCACGGGAGCGCCGCCTCGGGGCCCGAGCTCCGCGGCGCTCTCGTGCGATCCGCCTTCCGCCGCGGTCGCCGGTTCGCTCCGCGCAGCGTCCGGCGTCACCGGGATGGCGGCAGCGCTTGCGGGCCGTGGTCGAGATTGGCAGCCGCTGACCAGCAACATCGCGGCCAAAGGCCACGCTCGAGAGCGAGGGTCGCCCATTCGGGGCCCCGTGGCCTGTCCGCGTGGATGATGTGGGTCATGGCGATCGAAAGAGGCCATCGGCGGGACCGGAGCATTCTAGCCGCGCTACTCTAGGGTTCGCCTTCGATGCGCGCGCTGCCAATCCTTTCTGTCGGATCCGCTCCGGCGGCTCCGCCCACTTCCGTGCGGCTCTCGCTGACCGATCGGTGCGACCTCGCGTGCATTTATTGCCGGCCGCACAAGCAGGACGGCTATCTCGACGAGACCCTCGACATCGCCGCCTGGAAGACGATGATCGCCGGATTGGTGCGGGCCGGCGTGCGTCGTGTGCGCCTGACCGGGGGCGAGCCGCTCCTGCACCCCCACGTCGTCGCTCTGACGGCGTACCTGGCGTCGCTGGGTCTGGACGATCTCGCGCTGACCACGAACGCAACGCGCCTGGCGCGCCTGGCCCAGCCACTGAGACAAGCAGGCCTTCATCGCCTCAACGTGTCTCTCGACACGCTCGATGCGACGCGCTTCGCTCGCATGACCCGCGGCGGTCGCCTGGGCGCGGTCCTCGACGGAATCGAGGCGGCGCAGCGGGCGGGCTTCGACCCCGTGAAGCTCAATGCCGTCGTGGTGCGGGGCGAAAACGACTCGGAGGTCGAGGCGATCGTGCGCTGGTGCTGGGATCGCAACGTCGTCCCCCGCCTTCTCGAGGTGATGGCCATAGGCGAGGGCGCGAGGATCCAGCAGCGCCTCGTCACCGCCGCCGAAATGCGACTGCGCCTTGCGCACCTGCTCGAGCCGAGCGAGGCCGAACGTGAGCCGAACCGGGGGCCGGCGAAGTACGTGCGTGCGCGTCACGAGCCCACGAAGCGCGTCGGGTTCATCACGGGCACGAGCGATACGTATTGCAAGGGCTGCGATCGGCTTCGCGTTGCGGGTGACGGCACACTGCGTCCTTGCCTCGCCACCAACGACGGCGTGTCGGCGGGCAATGCAGCGCGTGGGGGAGACGAGCAGGGAGTCGCGGACGCGGTGGCTCGTGCTTGGACTCTCAAGCCCGACGGCGAAACGTGGAAGGGGTGCACCGAATCCACGGCCGCGAGCGTGTCGATCCGGGGTATCGGCGGCTGATTCGGCTCGCCCCGCGTCCGAGCCGTCGAGGTCGGCGTGTCGACGAATCAGAGTGGCCGGATGCTGTCAATGAGCGCGTCGAAGGACGAGTGTGTCGCCTCGACCTCTCCGGTCGGCCCCACGAGCTTGAAGAAGTAATGGGAGCCGGTCCCTTCCACCACGGCGCCGAGAAGGGTCCACCGGGGACGGGGCTGGGCGGGCGCGCTTTGCATCATTGCGCCGCCGGTGTACGTGCCGCTGGCCTCGAGCGTCTCCACCTGCAGGCCGTGGACGAGCTTGCGCACCCGTCGGATGCGCTCGGGCTCGTCGAACTGAGCGATCCATCGCCGGATGTTCGCGTCCGTGGAACCGCCCGCCCGCACCACGAGCAGCTCCGAGTCGGCCGTGGGGCGATACGTGGCGACGCGCATCGCGTTCGGATTGGGCAAAGTCTTCCAGCCCGCAGGGACGTCCCACGTGATCGTCGGGGGCTCGTCCGAGCCTCCAGGCGCCATCCCGAGGGTATCGGCGGGCGCAGCCGCGGTGCCGATCGGGGGGTGATTCTCGGGCAGCGGCGATGCCGTCTCCGGAATCGGAGGGTGACCCGCCGGGAGCGCCTCGAAGGGGGACCCGTTCACAGCCTCGCCGGCCGGTTCGGCCGGGTCCGGCGCGGCGACCGTCGACGAGGCGGCGATGGGGTCGCTCCCGTCTCCCGCGGCCGAGGGGAAGAGAAGTGCCGCGGTCGCCGCACCGAGCACGATGCTCGCGGCGAGGGCCGTTGCGACGGGCGCTTTCATCGGAAGCATCATGCGCCAATCGGGGGCTCGCGGGCATCCGTAACCGTCGCGCGGGTCGCGGGTATCCGTAACCGTCGCGTGCCACCTTCGTACTGAGACTCATCCGGAGTAGCCCATGATCTACGAGCCCATGATCTACGCCGTGGCCGCGGTTTGCGCGGCCCTCGCTTTTCTGCTTGTCGTCCGATGGGCCCACCGTCGAGCCATGCCTTCGGTTCCGATGCCGAAGGTCACGGGGCGGCCCCGCGTTCTGATCCTGGGCGGTGGCTTCGCGGGCGTCTACGTGGCCTCCGCGCTCGAGTCTCTCGCGCGCGACGATTACGACGTGCTTCTCGTCTGCAAGGAGAATCACTTCGTCTTCCAGCCCCTCTTGCCGGAAGTCATTGCGGGCAGCATCGGTCTCTTCGATGTCGTCAGCCCGATCCGCCGCTTGCTTCCGAAAACGGAGGTCCACGTGAGGGAGGTCGAATCGATCGACCTTCAAGCACGCACGGTCACGACGAGCGCGGGCTTCCATCCGCACCCTCACGTCCTGAGCTACGATCACCTGGTCCTCGCGCTGGGCAACGTGACCGATTTTCGCGGACTACGGGGGTTGCCCGAGCATGCGCTTCCGTTCAAGACGTTCACGGACGCGCTCAACCTGAGAAACCACGTCATCCGCGCCCTCGAGGAGGCGGCGATCGAGCAGCACGATGCCGCGCTTCGGAAGAAACTTCTCACCTTCGTCGTGGCCGGCGGAGGCTTCTCCGGGGTGGAAGTGTGCGCCGAATTGAACGACTTCGTGCGGGAAGTGGCACGCAGCTATCGAGGGATTCGGCGCGAGGAGATCCGCGTCATCCTCGTACACTCGCAGAGCAGAATCCTGCCCGAGATGAAAGAGAGTCTCGCGATCTTCGCACAGCGGATTCTGCGCGAGCGTGGTGTCGAGATCCTACTGGAAGCGCGGCTCAAGGCCGCAACCGGGGATGCCGCCATTCTGGAGGATGGCACGGTCATCGGCACGAAGACGCTGGTGTCGACCGTCCCTGCGTCGCCTCACCCGTTGCTCGATGCGTTGCCACTCCCCAAGACCAAGAACGGCCGCATCGAAGTACAAGACACGCTGGCGGTGAAGGGACACGACGTCGTGTGGGCTCTCGGAGACTGCGCGCTCGTGCCCGCTCCCGGCGGAGGTGTGTGTCCGCCGACGGCGCAGCACGCGACACGGCAGGCGAACGTCGCGGCGCAGAACATCGTCGCCCGGCTGCGCGGGGGGACGCTCAAGCCCTTCGCTTTCACGGGGCTCGGAAAAATGGGATCGCTAGGTCACCAGTCGGCGGTCGCGGAGCTCCTCGGTGTTCCCGTCTCCGGTTTTCTCGCCTGGTTTCTCTGGCGCACGATTTACTTGACGAAAATCCCCGGGTGGGGCCGGCGCGTGAGAATTGCGGCATCTTGGACTCTCGACCTTTTCCTCCCACCGGAGCTCGTGCAGATAAAGCTCGGGAGCTCGGTCGGCGTGACGCAGGAGCACTTCGAGCCGGGCCAAGAGATCTTCCGCCAGGGCGATGTCGGAGATCGCATCTACATCATCCTAAGCGGACAGGTGGAGATCCTCCGCGATGATCGCCACGTCGCGACGCTCGGACGTGGGGACTTCTTCGGCGAGGCGGCGCTCCTCACGCATGCCAAGCGAAATGCGACGGTCAAGTGCGTCGAGCCGCTGGACGTCCTGGCACTCCCCAAGCGCGAGTTCAGCGTTCTTTCGGCGAACCTGCCGGAGCTGCGCCGAAGCTTCGAGGACAAGAGCCGTGAGCGCGCGCCCGCCGACCGGGTGACGTAACTTACTTGGACGTCGCGACGTAGACGCCGTCCCAGTCGGGCGGAGGGGGATGCGACAGCATCGCCTGGCAGCGGGCGGCGAGGAGCCGGCTTGGAGGGTCTTGGCCCGCAACGTCCAGAACCTGCAGGGCGCGGCGAAAGTCCCGGGCGAAGTACGCCTCGAGAGCCGACTCGTACGTCATCGCCCTGGCGTCGGCGCGGTCGCTTCTCGGACCGAGCAATTCGTACACGAGCGTGGCCTGGGATTTTCCCTTGACCGCGACTTTGTCGATGAGGCGGAAGGAGAACTCGTCACGGGCGTTCGTCACGATGGCCTCACTCGCGAGGACGGCGACTCCGTAGTGCTTGCATAGCCCTTCAAGGCGCGACGCCAGGTTGACGCCGTCGCCGAGCGCGGTGTAGCTGAAGCGGTTCGGAGCGCCGAAATGGCCGACCATGACGGTCGCGCGATGCAGGCCGAAGCGGGTGAACAGCGGGGGCAGCCCGCTCCAGGCCGGCGATGCGTACAATGCGGCGGTCGACTGCTGGCAGGCGAGCACGGCACGACAGGCGCGGCGGGCGTGATCGTCGCATCGCGCGGGTGCGTTCCAGAACGCCATCACCGAATCACCGATGAACTTGTCGACCGTGCCGCCGGTCGAGCGTACTCCCTCCGTCATCGCCGTGAGGTAACGTCCGAGGGCCAACGCGAGCGCCGTCGGGGTGAGGCTCTCGGCGAGACCGGTGAACCCTTCGATGTCGCTGAAGCACAGCGAGAGCTCGACGAGATCGCCGCCGAGAGTCGGCTCGCGATTGGCCTCGTAGAGCTCCCGCACCAAATCGATCGGAACGTATTTGCCCAGCGCGCGCATGGAAGTCTTCGCCCGCTCGATCCCATCCATCACCTCCGCCGTCTCGCGCAGCGATGCATCGACGGGGGATGCCGAGAAATCGAAGCGACGCATGCGGTTGGTCGCGGAGACGACGCGCCCGAGCGAGGACCGCAGCCGGCCGAGCACGAGTGCGCCCGCGACGAGGACGACCGCTGTCACGGCGAGAACGGCGACGAGAAACCGCGTGCGGAGCGCCACGAGATCGCTCGTGTAGTAGGCCTCCGGAACGACGATGCCGACGACCCATTGCTGCGAGTTGTCGAGCGCGCGGAACGTGGCCAGAAAGCGCGCGCCGCCTGCGGTGAACGGTTCCGAGCGTTCGGGCTTCGATGTGGAGAGCACCCGCAGTGCCGGGCTCGCCAGAGCTGCGGCGATCTCCGGGGGCGGTCGACGAGAAACGACGCGGAGATCGTCGCCAGCGATCTCGATCGGATCGCCGGGATCGAGACGCGCGACGAGCCGGCCCCGCCGATCACAAAGAACGACGCGCTGCGCGCCGTGCGTCTCCAGGCGCGGTAGCTCGTCGATCCGCCGCGTGAGCATACCGACGCGCACGACGGCGGCGAAGCGACCTGCAGGGTCCTCCACGGCTTTCTGGACCGTGACGACCACGCGCCGCTCGGCCGCGGGCAGGGCGGCGTCGAGCTCCGAGAACGACAGGTCGCTCCAAATCGCACGTCCGTAAAGGCGTTGCGAAACGGTCGTTTCGAACGTCGCGTGCAAGGCGGGATCGCTTGCGTTCTCCGCCGGCAGCATCGGCGCACCCATGAGAGTCGACCCGGGAGGCCGGGTCCGGAGCCGCGCCTTGAACCGTTCGTCCTCTTCGAGGATGCGTCGAGTGACGATCGCGCTCTCGGGGTCGGCCGATGCCCTGAAGACCGACAGCTGCCATCGGTCGTCCCGGCCGATGCGGGCAGTGCCGTCCGGATCGTGTCCGAGGAGCTCCGCGTGCGTCAGCGTCACGTCGGAGACTGTCGGCTGGGAGAGAAGCTCCTCGAACAGACGGGTCTCGACCTCCAGCGGATCGTCGATGCGCAACGCACCGAAGCGCAAGGACGCCTCCAGGCTGGCGAGCGTCGAGGCCGCCTTGCCGAGCTCTTCGGACAGCCGGTCCCCGATACGACGCGCGTCGGCGTCGCGCAACCGGTCCGAACGCTCGATGATCGATCTGCGTAGCGATTCGAGCACGCCGTATCCCGCACAGCCAAAAGCCAGGGCAATCGACAACGTCGCCCAGACGAAGAGTTGAACGAGCGTCGGCCGCCGATGCGTTCCCATGAACGGTGCCCACCTCGGGTCGGGGGAGATTGCATCGTAGGGCGAACCGGTGTCGACGCCTACTCATTGGGCCACGCGCGTTGCAGGACGTGCTCAATGAGCTCGGCGATGATCTCGTGCTTGCGCAGGCGTGCGATGACGGATCCATCGACGAGAATCTCCGGATCTGCGTCGGACCACAGGCCGCGCCCTCTGTCGCGCTGGGCCGTGTGAAGAATCTCCTTGAGCGTCGTGGCGGCGCGCCCCTTGTCCTTCGCGGAAACGACGATCTCACTCGCCGTTCGGCTCGCACCGTTCTGCCTGCGCCGGACAACGATCTCGCCCACGTCGGTCCTCCGAGCTCGAATCGGTTGCAAATGATGTTTCGCCGGACGTTTCTGGCTCCGCCTGCGAGTGTGAGCCTATTACCAGCCCCGATGATGAAACGAAGGTTCCAGTAGCGAGCCGACAGAGCCACGGCTGCCTGCCTGATGCACAGACGCATACTCGCGTGGCGTGATCTCCAGGGTCCGCTGCATGGTCACTCCGTACTCTTGAAGCTTGTACTGCAGCTTACGGATGCTGATTCCGAGCATGCGCGCGGCCTGCGTGGTCCTGCCGCTGCAGGCCTGGACCGTCGTGAGGATTGCGTAGCGCTCGATCTCACTCATGGTGGACCCTGGTATTCGAATGTTGGCCCGGGGCGCGGCGCCGACGGTGGCTCGCGGCCCCGGCCCGACGCCCGTGGGCAGGTGTTTGGAAGAGAGCTTCGCATCGTCACAGAGCACGACCGAGCGTTCGATGACGTTTTCCAGCTCGCGCACGTTGCCCGGCCAGCGGTAGGAGGTCAGGCGCTCGATGGCGTCGTCGCTGAACCCATTGATTTGCTTGGCGTTCTCGAGCGCGAACCGCCGGAGGAAATGGATCGAGAGCACCATGATGTCCGCTGGACGCGCACGAAGCGGAGGCATCTCGATGTTGATCACGTTGAGCCGGTAGTAGAGGTCTTCGCGGAACTTCCCGGCCGCCACCTCGGAGGCAAGGTCGCGGTTGGTCGCGGCGATGATGCGCACGTCGACCTTGAGCGTGTCGTTGCCGCCGACGCGCTCGAACGTGCGCTCCTGCAAAAACCGCAAAAGCTTGACCTGAATTGCCGGAGATATCTCTCCGATCTCGTCGAGGAACAGCGTGCCGCCGGCCGCCTGCTGGAAGCGTCCTTCACGGCGGATGGCCGCCCCGGTGAAGGCGCCCTTCTCGTGGCCGAACAGCTCGCTCTCGAGCAGCGTTTCCGCGAGCGCGGCGCAGTGCAGTTTCACGAACGGCGCCGAACGGCGGGAGCTGTTCTGGTGAATCGCGTGGGCCACGAGCTCCTTTCCGGTGCCAGTCTCCCCCGTGAGAAGAACGCTTGCCTTGGAGGGCGCGGCTTGTTCGACGAGGTCGAGCACCTCCCGCATGGCGGGGCTCGACCCGATGACGTTCTGGGCGGCGAAGTCGTCCGTCGACCGGTTCGGATTCGGCGCAGCCTCGACGACCGGACTCATCCGCATGGCGCCGCCGTCCAGAGCAAGTCGGTTCGGCCGGCCACCTGTTCGATGAGCAGGACCATGGGACACGCGGCTCCCTTTCGGGAGCGCAGGTGCACCACCATGGGCTCGAGGGGCCCTTGCCTCAAGTCCTGCAGGCGCATGCGAAAGCGCCGAGCGTCCCTGCGGGCGACGAAGTGGAGCAGCGGCTTGCGCCGAAGGAGACCGCGCTCCACGTTGAGGAAAAGCTGGGCGACCCGATTCGCGTCGAGAATGCGGCCTCGTGGATCGGTGACGATGCAGACGAGGGGCACATCGTCGAACGAGGAAAACCATGGGCCATCGGTGTCGCGGCGTGGCCGGGCAAGCTCGGAGGCCAGACGTCGAGTCACGGCGAGCTGACTCACGTTGGAGCCGGCGGAAAGGTCGACGTCACTCATTTGCGTTCCGTTTGCACCGCCAGGGGTAGTTCGATCCGGAAGATGCTGCCGTTGGGCACACGGCGGCGATACTCGACGTCGCCGCCGTGGGCGGAGACCAGACGCTTCACCGTCGCGAGGCCCAGGCCGAGGCCGCTTCCCGCCGTGTGTCCGTGGACGTACGCGTCGAACATTCTCGGCTCCTGGTCGCGAGGGACCCCCGGACCCGTATCGGCAACCTCGATGCAGGCTCGATCGCCGGTGCGCAGCGCGTGGATGTCGACGCGTCGGTCCTGCGAGTTGCCGATGAACTTGATTGCGTTGCTGACGAGGTTTCCGACGACGCTGGCGAGCACACCTTGGGAGCACGCCACGTGCATCGAGCTGTCGCACCGAACCGACAACGTGACCTGATTCCCAAAAGCCAGGTCCAGCTGTTCGGACAGGACCGCGTCCATGGTCTCGTCGACCGACGTCGAGGCCCCCGCTTCCGACGGAATGCCCGATACGGCGAACGCGAGCAGCCCCTCGACGATTCTCTCGAGAGTGTGAAGGCTGCGTTCGCCACGCAGCAGGACGGGTCGAATGGGATCGCTCACCGGAACGTGGCCGGCCGCGCGCTGCAGGGCCAGCATCGCCGGCATGAGCGGACTGCGCAGGTCGTGCGCTACCCGCGCCGCGAAGGCCTCGAGCTCGTCGATATGGCCGGCAACCGATCGACGGTGCTTGCTCAAGAGGTGCAGCGACAGAGCGACGAGCACGAGAGCGATGAGAAGGGTCGTTCCGTAGAGAGCATGCTCGCGGCGGACCGTGCCGGCGCGCACGCCGTCGATCGCAGCGACCTCGTCGCCGAGTGTGCGGTAGCTCGACGAGAGCAAATCTTCGACCCTGGCATCTGCGATGTCGGTCCACGGATTCAGGGAGGCGGGGTCGACCTTTGCCTGGGCGATCGGATCGCTCAAACCGGCCGCCTGGACGTTGGTCCGCAGGGTTGCCAGCGTGTCGCGACAGCGAGTCCACGTCGGCAGCTCGCCCCCGGCCTGCTGGATGGCTTCGTAGCGGCGTCCCTCGGTCTCCAGGGCTTCGAGCTCGGAGGCCAAGACGGAGGGGTCGGATGCGGAGTGAGCCGCACCGTAGGCAATCGAGCGCCGCAGCTCGCGAAGTCTTGCGCGTAGCCGCGTGAGAGCGACGATCGCAGGAATGGCGCGATCCGAGATCGCGTGCGAGTGACGCCCGATGTCGGTCATGCGAACGTCCACCAAGGAGCCTGCGCCCACGACGCACACGATGGTCGAAGCGAACGCCAAAGCGACGAGCAGCTCGTCGCGCGGTCTCGGGCGTCTCAACGCGCCGGCAGTCTCAACGCGGCCGGAGCGATCTGGTACGCGACGGAGCATTGAACGACCCCTCCCGGATGCCTATTTGCACGGCGTACGGAGCCGAGAGCGCGAGCCCGTCGCGCCCGGCGTGCGACGAGCAGTGCACATCCCTCTGGTTAAGCGAGCAGTTCGCTGATTGCGAGGCAAGCTTGCGGCATACACCTAACGCTGTGCATCGAGGACATCCACCCCGGAGCGACATCGCGTGGACAATTCCGGAAATTCTTGCAGTCGAGGTGTGGGGGCAACAACAAATGGGCGCAACTATCAACGGGAATGTCCGTTTCCTTTGGAAAGGATGCCGCGCAGGGGAATGAGTCCGGCTACGCGACTGGTGCAATGGGCCGAGGTCCGGATGCTCCTGCGATTGGGGCATCCCTACAGCGAGATTGCCAGGCTGACGGGTGCTTCCCGCGCGACGATCGGTCGTTTCGCTCGAGAACCCGAGCCCGGTAAAGAGGGCAGGGCGGCGTATCAGGCTCGTGGCGCCGGCCGTCCCACCAAGACGGAACCATTCCGGCATTTCGTGCGCGACCAGCTCACTCAAGATCCGGGCCGTTCGTCGAGTGAAATCGTGAGGCAAGCACGAGCACGCGGCTATTCGGGTGGAAAGACCGCGATGTACGATTTGATTGCCAGAGTCCGGTCGGAATCGACGGGACCGCTCCTCGAACGACGCAAATTGCCTGGGGCCATCTCGCAACACGAGCTGGGGCTGGTACGAGTCAAGTTCGACAGCGGTGCAACTGCATGGGTCTCATTCCTCGCTTCGCGTCTGCATTATTCGCGTTGGCTGGAGGTCTCGATCCTGGCCGGCGCGGCCGTGGAGCCGTTGATCCGCAGTCTGGTGACGCATTTTGCGCGCATGGGAGGTGTTCCGCTGATCGCAATGTTGAGGATTCCGAAGCGTACGCCGCTACGGATGCAGACGAGCTCCGGACACGAATGGCATCCCGCGTTCGCCCAGGCCGCTCTCGACTTGGGTGTGGGTGTGGCCGTTCGTTATCCCCGCGAGAAAGGGTGCGGCGAGCCCCTCGCGAGCTCGCTAAAAAAGCGTTTCTTCGAGGGCCGTAGATTTCGCGATCCGCTTGCAATACAGCCCCATCTGAGTGCGTGGCTGAGGGACCACAACGGGCGGCTCCCGTGCGACCGGTTGGAGCAGGATCGCGCCTGCTTGCTTCCGCTTCCCGTTCAGCCCGATCGCCTCGCCCTCAGGTTTCCATGCCTGGTCGGGCCCGGCGGCGAGGTACGGTACGAGGGGTTTTCCTACCAGGCCCCTGCCGATACACAAGGCATGCTCGTGACGCTCCATGTGGAACCGAAGCGGGTACGTCTCACGGTGGGACGACACGAGATGGAGTACGAGCGTCAGCGAGCCGGCATGTTCCCCGATGGCCGGATTCGCTGACCGCCGATCCCCGCGAGGCGGGCCCGGGCGTGGATGAGCCGGTCAAGATCCGCGTCAGGAGAGCGCGGCGGAGTGCGCGAACGTGGCCGCGGCTCCAGCTCGCCGCGCGACTGCGTCGGTGGACCCCCAGCGCCCCTGAATGCCCCGGACTTCGAGCCAGCCGATCTCCGCCGGTAGTGCAGCGTCCACGGTGAGGCGATTCCCCCGTGGCTCGAGGCCGAGCATGGTGCGGATGAGCAAGAGTGGGGCACCCGTCGCCCATGCCTGTCGCCGGCACGCGCTGGGATGCTCGACGGGGTAGCCCGTGAGCTCACGGGGGTAACCCGCGAATGCTTCGGGCAGGCGATTGCCAAAGTAGACGGCCGCTTGCAAGATTCCCGACGCGATCCGCGCAGACTCCTCACGGTAGCCGTAGCGGTTGAGCCCCAGCGCGATGATCGAGTTGTCGTGGGTCTAGACGGCGCCCAAGTGGTACCCGATCGGGTTGTATCCCCCCTCGCGCTCCGCCATCGTCCGCACGCCTCAGCCCGAGAAGAGCTCGGCGTCCATCAAGTGTCGCACCACGGCCGGTGCCTTGTCTTCGTCGACGATACCGCTCCACAGGAGATGTCCGATGTTCGACGTGATCGAATCCACCTGGCGGCCGTCCCCGTCGATGGCCAGTGCAAAGCAGGCGCGGTCGGGAAGCCAGAAGTCCCGGTTGAATCGGCTCTTCAGCTCGGCGGCCTCTCGCTCGAGCCGATCGGACAGCGCGAGGTCGTTCCAGAACCTCCGAGCCAGCCGCGCACAGCGGACCTTCGCATCGTACGCGTAGCCCTGGATCTCGCAGCAGGCGCGCGGCAGCTTCGACAGGCTTCCGTCACGGAACAGGATCGAGTTCCACGAATCTTTCCAGCACTGGTTCTCGAGTCCGCTCTCCTCGTTGCGGCGCTGGTACGACACGTAGCCGTTGCCCATGCGATCGCCGTACTCGTCGATCCAGCGCAGAGCCGCGCGCGCCTCGGGTTCCAGCCGGCACACCAGGGCTGCATCGCCCGTCCACAGCTCGTATTCGTCGAGCAAGACGAGAAAGAGAGGCGTCGCGTCCGCAGTGCCGAAATACGGAGAGTGCGGGCGCTCTGCGAACGCGGTGAGCTCTCCGATCCGCGATTCGTGGAGGATCTTCCCGGGCTCCTCGTCACGAAATGGGTCGAGCCTCTTGCCCTGCCGCGCGCCGAGGATCTCGAGGGTCGCGGCGGCGAGCGACGGCGCGAAGGGAAGAGATTGCAAGCTCATGATGATGCTGTCGCGACCGAAAACCGCCATAAACCATGGAAGGCCCGCTGCGGGCATCGAGCTCTCCGCCTCGAGCGACGGACGATGTCGAAGCGCGGCCGCATCCACGACGCTCTGCTCGTAGGTGCGCACGAGGGGAAGCCAATCCGTCCGCACGCGTGGCGATCCGGCCAGCACCTGCTCGGCGGTGGCTCTTCGGACTGCGCTCGCGGTCTCGGATCTCCCGGTGAGGTTCGCCGGCGCAGCGGGGCTGCAGATGGAAACGTCGATCGACGTGCGCCACTCGCCACGG
>DASPUY010000157.1:0-12267 GCA_035622655.1 Polyangiaceae bacterium | reverse complement strand
GGGCGCGCAGGGCTCGCCTCGGCGGGCGTTGCCGAGATCATTGCCATGGCAGCCATGGCAATGATCTCCCCCACCGGCAGGACGGCGCTCTCGTAGCGCCCAGCGTGACTCGAGAACCCGAAGAAGATCGGCTAGACACCGCCCTCGTGGTCACGAAGGCGCCCGGCGAGCACCCGTATGCGTCCTTCGTCCATCTCGTGCAAAAGCCCGCGCGCTACCTCGGGGGCGAGTTCGGGGCGCGAGTCAAGGACTGGCAGGCCGTAGAGGCCAAGGTCTGCCTCGCGTTTCCCGACGTGTACGACATCGGGATGAGCCATCTCGGCTTCAAGATCCTCTACAAGCTGCTGAGCGACGATCCGAGCACGCTGGCGGAGCGCGCCTACGCCCCCTGGCCCGACATGGAAGCGCAGCTTCGGGCCCGCGGCCTTCCCCTCGTATCGTGCGAGTCGGCGCGACCCCTCCGCGACTTCGACGTGGTCGGCTTCTCGCTCCAGTTCGAGCTGACGTACACGAACGTTCTGCTCATGCTCGATCTCGGCGGGATCCCCTTGCGTGCCGAAGCGCGGGGGGAGGCCGATCCGCTCGTGATCGCAGGCGGACCCACCGCAACGCATCCCGAGCCGCTGGCCCCTTTCGTGGATGCGGTCGTCATCGGCGACGGGGAGGAGCGCACCGGGGAGGTTGCGCTCTCGTGGGTCCGCGCGAAACGGGCGGGTGCCCCACGCGCAGAGCGCCTGCGCCGCCTCGCCAGCCTCCAGGGCGTGTATGTTCCCTCGCTCTATTCCACGGTGGTCGACCCGACCACGGGCTTCACGGTCGTCGGGGGCCGTGCCGCGCCCGAGGCACCCCTGCCCGTCCGCAGGACGCTCGTCGACGACTTGAATCGGTTCCCATTTCCGGACGATGGCCCGATCGGTGGCCCGGAAGCGATCTTCGATCGGATGTCGATCGAGGTGGCTCGCGGCTGTACCGAGGGATGCCGCTTCTGCCAGGCGGGGATGATCTATCGCCCCGTGCGTGAACGAGACCCCGAGCAGATCGTCCGGGCCGTCACGAACGCGATCAAGAAAAGCGGCTACGACGAGGTCAGTCTGACGTCGCTGTCGACCGCCGACTACTCGTGCATCGCCCCGCTCGTGAAAAAAGTCAGCGACGCGCTGACCCCCAAACGGGTGTCGCTGGGAGTCTCGAGCCTTCGCGCTTACGGGCTCGACGAGAACGTCCTCGACGACATGGCACGCGTGCGCGCGACCGGCGTGACCTTCGCGCCCGAAGCGGGGACCCAGCGGATGCGGGACGTCATCAACAAGAACGTGACCGAAGAGCAGCTTCTCGAGACCGCGGAGCGCGTGTTCTCCCGCGGGTGGCAATCGATGAAGCTCTACTTCATGATCGGCCTTCCGACCGAAACCGAAGAGGACGTGCGGGCAATCCCGCAGGTCGGGGGCCGAGCACGCCAGATCGGCAAGACAGTCAAACGCCAGCTTGGAAGCGGCGGCGCGCCGAAGGTGACCGTGAGCGTTTCGACTCACGTCCCCAAGCCTCACACGCCCTTCCAGTGGTGCGCGATGGACGCCCCGGAAATCGTTCGCCGCAAGCAACAATGGCTGGACGACGAGGCGCGACGTGCAGGAGTCGAGCTTCGCGTTCACGACTGCGACACGTCCTGGCTCGAAGCCGTCTTCGCGCGCGGGGATCGGTCGCTGGCCGCCGTGCTCGAGCGGGCGTATCGGGCGGGAGCACGCTTCGATTCCTGGGAGGATCAAAAGAAGATCGGCGTCTGGGAGGACGCCTTCCGCGCCGAGGGGATCGACGTCGGAAGGTATCTCGGCACCATCCCGGTCTCGGCCCGGCTTCCGTGGGACCACGTGGACGTCGGTCTCGAAGAGGGTTTCCTGGTGCGTGAATACCGAAAGGCGCTCGCGGATCGCCTCTCGCCACCGTGCGGCAAGGCCGTCGGCGCGTTCGTCCATGCGACCAACGTCCAGGACGCGAGCGCGGACGAGCGCAAGCTGGTCTGTTACGATTGCGGCATCGCGTGCGATCTGTCCGCGATGCGCGAGCAGCGCCTCGTGTACCTGCGAACGCTCGGGGCCGAGCAGCCGCGTGCACCGGTCCCGGCGGACCCGGCCGCGGACGTGGAGGCTCGCGCAGGCCGACGACCCCGCGCATCCGTGCAGGGGGCACCGATTCGCTACCGCTTTCTTTACGAGAAAATCGGGACCGCAGCGTTTCTCTCGCACCTCGACGTGATCCGGGCTTTGCCCCGCGCGTTCCGGCGTCTGGAGCTGCCCTTGTGGTACTCGCAAGGCTTCCACCCGAAGCCCGACATGACGTTCGGTCCGGCGCTTTCCCTCGGTGTGGCCAGCCTGAGCGAAGCGTTCGACGTGAAGCTTTCCGCCGACGTCGATCCCGCGGCACTGCTCGACGAGCTGACGTCCGGCGCTCAGCCCGGGCTGCGCTTCGTGGGCGGGGTCCGGCTGGGGCCGCAAGACCTTGCCATCACGCGCGTGCTCGACGCGGCCCGCTACGTCGTCGGGATCCCTCGTCGCTCGATGGACGAGCTCGGGGGCGAGCACGGCATTCGCGCGCGAATCGACTCGTCGCTGCAGCGCCGCGAGATGGTCGTGATTCGCCGGATCGAAGGCATCGGCAAGCGGGTCGACGTCCGTGAGTTTTTGCGGACCGTCCGCCTCGCCGGCGACGACGGCTCGGCTGCGTTGAGCCGCGCTGGAATCGCGGGAGATCTGATCGGGCTCTCGGTCGAGGTCGAGCTGCGCGGTTCGGGCGGGGTGAAGATTGCCGAGGTGGTCGAAGCGCTCTTCGACGATGCCCAGTTTCCCCATCGCGCGGTCAGGATTGCGCTCGGACGCCGCACCGAAGGCCAGACGCTCATCTCGCCCCTGGAGCTCGAAAAGCTGCGCCCATCGCAGACGCCGGGGACGCACGCGACGTCCGCCGAGCTCCAGGCGGCCGACTCACCGTGAAGCGGTCGGCCAGGGGTTGCATCGGTCCCGGCTAGCGCGCCGGGGGAGGCTGCCAGCGTCCCTTCGCCACACCACGCGTCGATCGCCGCGCCGTGGAGGCGGTCGCTCCAAGGAGACGAATCGCGCGGCACACGTCCGCGTCCTTGCAGGGGCCGACGTTTCCACCGTTCGCCGGCCAGGCGGTGGACCAGGCGCCATCCTCGGTGTGAGCGAGAACACCGCGATCGCGAACGTCCGGACCGCGCCAGAGGGGCGGCGCATGGATGAGAGCCGACTCGCGATCACTCGGATCCGGCGAGCCGAAGGGAAACCGTATGCTCGGCGAAAGGCCGACGCGCTGCACGGGTGTCCCGTCGGGCAACGCGTACAGCAGCGTCGTCAGACGCAGGATGCCCTCGTGTGCCGCGTCGTCGATGTATTCCTGGGCGCAGCCTTTGCCGAACGTGGAAGCGCCCACCGTGGGGCCCCGCCGGTACACCGCGAGCGCCCCGGCGACCATCTCCGCCGCGCTCGCAGTTTCTCCGTTCACCAGGGTTGCGACCGGACCTCGCCATCGGTCGATGCTCGGCGGCTCCGGCGCGCGATCCGTCTCGATGGATCCGTCGCGTCTTTTCATGGGGAAGAGCGGGGCACCGGGAACGAAGATCCCGAGGGCGTCGATGGCGCCGTCGGTCGAACCGCCGCCGTTGCCGCGAAGATCCAGCACGACCCCCGCAAGCGCGCGCCCCTCGCGGGTCCGCTCGTGGAGAATCGAGCGGGTGAGCTCCTCGCCGAGATCGTCGCGGACATCGTGGATTCCGATGATGGCCACGTCCTCGTCGCCGTATTCGATCCGCTCGACGGGCAAATCGTCCGACTCCTCGGCGGCAGGCCCCGAGCCCTTGGCCTCCGCGCCACCGCCGTCGAGTGAGAGCGTGAGCAGCCCGCCGTGGCCCTCGCGCAACACGACGGCCTGCGCGGGAGGGCGGAGGTCGGAGGCCGCGTATCCGAGCTGCTCCATCTGCTCGTAGCTCAGACCGGCGGTGGCCACGCCCCCGAGCGACAGAATGACGTCGCCATCTGCGAGCGGCGGCTCCCCACCCGACTCGATCTTGATGCCGATCGCGGTGCGCTCCGCCTTGTCCCAGGGACGGTCCGGAGGTCGGGCCTCCAGGTCCACCTCGTACACGCTGGACTCTTCGTCGACGGGCGCCCAGGCCCCGTGGGGGTCGATCGCCGGAACGTAGGCCCGCACCTCGGCGGCAAGGACGATCCCAGCCCACCCGTCAGCGTCCAGGGGTGGGAAGTATCGCGCACGGGCGGCGTCGGCATAAGGAGCAATCGCCGCGCCGAACTCACGACGCAGCACGCCGATCCGCCGCCCCAGCGTCGCGGCCAGGGCACGCGCCGGGCGCGTCACCGTCGCACCCTCGAACGCGATCGATCCGGCAGCATCCGCCCACGGGGCTCCAGGGGAAGGATGCGCCGCGGCGTCGTCGAAGACGGAGCGGAGCTCCGCGGTCCAGGAGGCGAGGGTTTCTCCAATCGCCGTCGCAGCGTCGCACCGGCGCGTGCGCGCCTCGACGTCGGCCAGGAGTGCCCCTGCGCGGCGATCGAACACGTCGGAGGCGGGCGAGTCGGGTGCAACGCTCCACAGACCGTACGGATCGAGCCAATCTGCGGCCGCCGCCGACAGGGCGTGGGCGTCGATCGGTTCGGGGGCGTAGCCGAGCTGATCGCGGACCTGGGCGACGATGTCGCGCGCCGCGTCACACGTCAGCGAGGGAGCGTGGCCGGACGGGAGACGGAAGGCGCGGGATCGTGCGTCGTCGGACGCGGACGATTCGGATTGATCGGGCGCCGGCGGGGGAGGTTCGACCGTCGCGCGGGGCATCTCTCGAGGGGGGCTCCGACGGGGCAGAAGCCGCCCCCCGAGCAGCAGTGCGCCGGCGCCGAGCACGCCTGCCACGATCCATGCGCCGCGCCGCGACATCCAATTCAAAGCGTAGCAGGCACATGGCAAGGGGCCGCAGTTTGTGACCGGTCCCCCCGAGCATGGCGAGCCCATCCCGCGCCCGCAACCCGCCCGCAACCCGCCCGCAACCCGCGCCGCCCGACAGAACCGTCCGCGGTGCGCTGGCGAGCCGTCACGACAAATCGCCGACCGGCCGCGGTTACGGTTAGGCGCGCGATCCGCAACGATCGGCGCTCACCTGTGCTAAGCCGCTCGCTCGGAAAAGGAGTCGCGCCAGATGCCGAGCCTTGCAGAAACCCTCACGTCCGAGTCCAAGAAGGGGGCGGTGGTCGACGATTGCGCCGCGCTGATCGACGCGGAGGTCGCGGACCGGGGGGGCCTGTCGGGATTGGCCATCAAGGCCGGATACAAAGCCGTTCAGGGAGTCAAGCCGGGCTTCATCCGCCAGGTCGTGACGGATTTGCTCCCCGAGTTCGCGCACGCGCTCGACCCCCTCTATCAGGAAGCGAAGGGCGCGGGGAAAGGCGTGCGCGACTATTTCAACGCGAACCCGACGAGGGTGGCCGACGCGCTCCTTGGCATCACGGACGAGAGAGCCAAGCGCGCAAAGAGCGCGATGGTCAAGGGAACCTACGAGAAGCTTCGCGGGAGCGCGAAGAAGAACGTCGAATCGGCGGTGCCGCGCCTCGCCGCGATGATCGAGAAGCACGCGCCGTGACCGACGGGTCCGCCTCCGACACGGCGGGGACCGCGGCAACGCGTTCGCATGCGCAGCCGCTCGACGAGCAAGCCGCTCGACAGCGAGTTCTGGTATCGGCCGAGTGGCTGGAGGCCCACCTGGCGTCCCCGGGCGTCTGCGTGGTGGATGTCCGAGGCGCGGTGCTGCCCCCGGGGAGCAGCCCTCGCTACAAGCCCAAGCGCGAAGAATACGACGCAGGCCACGTGCCGGGCGCCGTGTTCGTGGACTGGACTCGCGACATCGTCGACCTGCAGGATCCGGTGCCGGTCCAGGTCGCGCCCGGCGGGGCGTTCGCCGCAACGATGAGCGCGCTCGGGATCGGCGACGACACGCTGGTCGTCGCATACGACGATTATCATCACATTTTCGCCGGCCGCCTGGCCTGGGCGCTTCGCTATTACGGTCACGACCAGGTGCGCATCCTGGACGGCGGCTGGTCACGGTGGGTCGAGGAGAGGCGCCCGATTTCGCGCGATCGACCGGCGCGTCCCGCAGCCCGTTTCACGGCTCGAGTGATTCCGGCCTTCCGCCGCAATGCCGACGAAGTCGACGAGCGCCTCGGTCGGAGCGAGGTGCTCTTGCTCGACGCCCGTCCCCCGGAGCAGTACGACGGGCGCGTCAGCGCGGCGAAAAGAAGCGGCCATATCCCGGGGGCCAGAAATGTGCACTACGCACGCCTCGTCGACGCCAACACCGGGCGGTTCCTGCCGGCGGCCGAGCTCGCGCGCGTGTTCGCCGAGTCCGGGGTGGACGTCGCGACATTGCCGCCGGAGGTGATTGTCTACTGCAACGGCGGGGTATCCTGCACGGTCCCGCTCAACGCTCTTCGCTTGCTCGGACGCGATGACGTCGCGGTCTATGACGGCTCGTGGAACGAGTGGGGCAATGACGCGGCGAGGCCGGTCGCGAGCGGGCCAGAACCATGAGTGATTCCATTGCTTAACACCCACCCCGTTTTCGCGAACGAGGGGCGGGGGAGCTCGAGGGGTGGGAGCGGGCGATCCCGGTGCGGACGCACCGGTGCGCAACCTGCATGCGGATGACGATCATCGAATACCCCTGGGGAAGCGAATGAAAAAACCGACCTCGATTCGCCCGGCCGACGGAAAGCTCGGCATTCTGCTGCCCGGGATGGGCGCCGTCGCGACGACCACCATTGCGGGGACGCTTCTCGCTCGCCGCGGAAAGGCTCTTCCGGTGGGGTCGCTCACGCAAATGGGAACCCTTCGTCTCGGCCGGCGAACCGACGGGCGAGCGCCCAAAATCGCGGATTTCGTGCCACTGGCGAGCCTCGATCAGCTCGAATTCGGCGGATGGGACATCTTCCCCGACGATGCCTTCGCAGCCGCGGAGCACGCCAAGGTCCTCGAGCCCCACCACCTCGACGAAGTCAAACCGGAGCTGCAGGCGATTCGCCCGATGCCGGGGGTCTTCTATCCCGGTTACGTCAAACGACTTCACGGCACGCACACGAAGAACGCGGCCTCGAAGGCCGAGATGGTGGAACAGGTTCGCGAGGACATCCGCTCCTTTCGGCGTACACGGGGGTGTGAACGGCTCGTCGCAGTGTGGTGTGGCTCGACGGAGGCGTTCATCACCCCCGACGCCGTCCATGCCACCGTGCAATCGTTCGAAGACGGTCTGAGGAAAGACGACCCGGGAATCTCGAATGCGCAAATTTACGCTTGGGCCTGTCTGAAGGAGCGGGTGCCCTTCGCGAACGGGGCGCCAAACCTGTGCGTCGACTTCCCGGCCGCCCTCGACCTTGCGCGCGAGTGCCGGACCCCCCTGGCGGGAAAAGACTTCAAGACGGGGCAGACGCTCATGAAGACCATTCTGGCCCCCGGGTTCAAGGCAAGGATGCTCGGGATGCACGGCTGGTACAGCACCAACATCCTCGGCAACCGCGACGGAGAGGTGCTCGACGACCCCGACAGCTTTCGAACCAAAGAAGTATCGAAGCTCGGTGTGCTCGAACACATTTTGCAGCCGGCGCTCTACCCCGAGCTCTACGGCGAAATCGTGCACAAGGTGCGAATCGACTACTACCCGCCGCGCGGAGATGCGAAGGAAGGATGGGACAACATCGATCTCTTCGGGTGGCTGGGATATCCGATGCAGATCAAGGTCAATTTCCTCTGCCGGGATTCCATCCTCGCGGCTCCGGTCGTCCTCGACCTGGCCCTCTTCCTCGACTTGGCCGCCCGCGCCGACTTCCAAGGAACGCAGGAGTGGCTGTCGTTTTACTTCAAGAGCCCCATGACGGCCCCCAATCTCTACCCCGAACACGATCTGTTCATTCAGCTAATGAAGTTGAAAAACACGTTGCGGTGGATGATGGGGGAAGAGACCATCACCCATCTGGGTACTGAATACTATGATTGACGGCCTCGACTGCGCTCCGGGCTCGTGACGTGATCGACCTCACGTTTTCGATCGCCCTCTTCACCGCCGCCGTCGTCGGCTGGGGCGTCGTCAGATCTCGCGCGAGCGCGAAGCGCGTCGGACCGCTGTTGCTTGAGCTTGCGCGCGCCGGCATCGGCGACCGCGCGATCTCGTGGATGTCGCTCGCCCTCGGCGTCGGCGCGGCGGGCTCGATGGGTTTCGGCCATTTCGGCGTGGGTGCAGCCATGTGCCTGGCTTCGTCGGCTTGCTGCGCGCTCGACGGCCGCTTCGCTCGGGGAACCGGTGCCGGAGGGCAAGGCAGCGCGGTGCTCGACGCGGCGATCGACCGTTACGCCGAGCTGCTCGTGTTCGGCGGAGTTGCGATGGCGCTGCGTCACAGCCCCGTCATGCTGGTCGTGACGCTGGGCGCCACGGCCGGCGCCATCATGGTGAGCTACGCGGATGCCAAGGCCGAGGCCTTGGCAGTCTCCACGCCGGGTTTTTCGATGGGCCGTCAGGAGCGAGCCGTCACCGTCGTCGCCGGAGCGGCGCTCGTCCCCGTTGCGGCTGCGCTCGGCGCGGCGAACGCGGCGGCAGCGTCACTGTCGCGGTTGCCCCTCGTCGGGGCGCTGGCATTCATCGCCATCGTCGCCAACACATCCGCGATCGGGCGCCTTGCGTCGGTGGCACGCACTGCTGAGTCGACGCGACCTTCGCGAAGCGAGCAGAAGCGTCCGAGAGGCACGACGGAGATCGCCACGAATGCGCACGCCGCCGCGAACGATGCGCTTCATTGACGCGAGCCAGGCCGGCGCGCTGCGAGCCCTGGGCCGGCACCAGCTCGGCGCGATCGTTTCGACGCTCGTCGATTTTGCGACGATGATCCTCGTGGTCGAGCTGCTCGGCCTTTCACCGCTGATCGGAACTGCGATAGGCGCTCCGTGCGGAGCGGTCTCCAATTTCGCACTCGGTCGCGCTTGGGTCTTCAAGGGTCATTCAGGCTCGGCATCCTCGCAAGCTCTGCGCTACGCGCTGGTATCCGCAGCAAGCGCCGGATGGAACACTCTAGGAGAGCACGCGATGCACGACGCGGCGAAGGTGGAGTACGTCCTCGCCCGCGGTATCGTCGCCGTTGCAGTCAGCTTGCTGTGGAACTTCCCGATGCAACGTCATTTCGTATTTCACGATGATTCTGCGGCGTGATCCGGTGGGCGCGCGGCAGAGCCCCCGGTCCAGCACCGTGCCGGGAGCACTCACGCGAGGCCGACGCGGATGACGGCGTTCTGGAATCACCTCCGCGCCCTGTGGCCGGGCTGGACGATGGTCGCACCCGTGCCCTTCGTCGCGCATGCCTTCTGGGCGCTGTCGGCGCACGACTTTCACTGGGAGAACGCGGTTGCGCTCGCGCTCGCCCTCGCCCTTTTCGCCACCGGCCCGCGCACGAAGAAGCTATTCCTCGGCGTCTATCCTTTGGCCCTCGTGGGCGTCCTCTACAGCACGATGAAGCTCGTGCAGAACGTCGGCCTTTCTTCACGCACGGTTCACCTCTGCGACGTGCGTTCCGTCGAAGTCATGCTCTTCGGCGTCGACGTGAACGGAACGCGCGGCACGCTGCACGATTGGTTTCAGGCGCATGCAACGCCTGCGGTCGACGTGGCCTGTGCCGTTCCTTACGCCACGTTCATGTTCGTCTGCATCGGCTTCGCGATCTGGTTGTACTTCCGCGACTACGGCCGCATGCTGCGCTTCGCGTGGTGCTTTCTCGCTCTGAACGTCGCTGGGTTCCTCACCTACCATCTCTTCCCTGCGGCGCCGCCCTGGTACTACCACTCCCACGGCTGTGTCGTGGACATGTCCGCCGCGGCGAGCGAAGGGCCCAACCTCGCCAGAGTCGACGCGCTTCTCGGCGTTCCCTACTTTCACGCGATGTACGGGCGCGCGAGCGACGTTTTCGGCGCGATGCCGAGCCTGCACTGCGCTTACGCCTGCATCGTGATGCTCGAAGGCTGGGCCGTTTTTCGCCTGCCGACGCGACTCGCAAGCGTGGCCTTCTACCTTGCCATGTGCTTCTCCGCGGTTTACCTCGACCACCACTGGGTGCTGGACGCGATCGCCGGTAGCGCCTACTGCTGCGCGATCGTCACCGTCGCCAGTCGAATCCAGGTCCGCGCGCGCGTCCATGGCCAGACGCCGGCGCTCGTCGCCGTCGAAAGCGGCCAGTTGCCCCCAAGCTCATGACGGTTCATCGGACACTCGCTTGGATCTTGGCGACCTGGTTCGGCTGCGGGCGCGCGCCCGTCGCGCCGGGGACGGTGGGGACGCTCGGAGCGCTTCCGCTCTATCTGGCGGCGCTCGCCGGCGGTCGCGCGGGCGTCGTGGCGGCGGCGCTAGGGGCCACGCTCGTCGGAGTCTGGGCGGCTGGGGTCGTGGCTCGCGATCTGGGAGCAAAGGACCCGCAAGTGGTCGTGATCGACGAGGTCGCCGGGATGCTCGTGACGCTGATCCCGATCGCACGTGCGTCCGCTCTTTCGGTTGCGACCGGCTTCGTGTTGTTTCGCGTTCTGGACGCGACCAAGCCCGGGCCGATCCGGTGGTTGGAGCGCCTTCCTCGAGGGTGGGGCATCGTCCTCGACGACGTCGGCGCGGGCGCGATCGCGGCGGTCGTGCTTGCGGCCATGCGCGTCGGCGGACTTTTGCCATGAAAATCGGACGGTCGGCCTGCCGAGCCGGAGCCGCCCTGTGATCGGCGGCTCGAGCTCATCGCCCACGCCGAAATCGCGAGCGTTCGTCGGCTGGACGCTGCGGTGGGGCAAGTGGCTGTGGGCCGCCGCGATTCTGCTGGCGGTGCCGTCCATCTCTCGAACGGCTCGACTCTACATGCATCTGCGCAGCGAGCTCGAACAGCTCCTTCCACAGAACGCGCCCAGCGTGCTCGCGGTCGACGAGCTCCGGCAGCGATTGCCCAGCCTTCAGTACCTCGGCGTCGTCGTGACGTTCAGCAGGGACGGCGAGCTGCCCGCCGCCGAGGCCCTGCTCGACGAGCTGGCCGCCCGCATTCGAGCCTACCCGCCGGGGCTCGTGAAAACGGTGAGGACTGGAGACGCGGTCGAGCGCAAGTTCGTGGAGGATCACGCACCGCTCTACATGGATCTCGCGGATCTCACGACCATCCGAGATCGCGTGGAAGCACGACGCGACTGGGAGGCGTCGAAGGAGCAGGGCGCGCTGCTCGACGAGGACGAGCCGCCTCCGCCGCTGGAATTCGACGACATCCAGAAGAAGTACGATGAGCGAAACCTGGCGAAGCGGTTCGATGACGGCCACTTCGCGAGCGAGAAGGAACACTGCGCTCTCCTTCTGGTCCAGGCCGGCGAATTCGTGACGGGTGGGCGGGGCAAGGCGCTGCTCGACCGAGTTCAAGCCGACCTCGCTGCGCTGCGCCCGGCGGCGGCTCCCGATCTGAGAGTGGGGTTCACCGGAGACATCGCCATCAACGTCGAGGAAACCGACGCCCTTCTGTCCGATCTGTCGGTCTCCAGTGTCCTGGTCGTCGTGCTGGTGGTATTGGCGATCGTCTTTTACTTCGAGTGGTGGAGGAGCATCGTCGTCCTTTTGCCTCCACTGTTTCTCGCGACGGCGTACGCGTTCGCCCTTGCAGCGCTGCCGCCCCTTCGCGTCGCCGAGCTCAATTCGAATACGGCCTTTCTCGGTTCGATCATCGTCGGCAACGGGATCAACTTCGGCATCGTCCTCTTGGCGCGCTACGTCGAAGCGCGGCGGCAGGGCGCCGGAACGCGAGAGGCCCTCGAGCTCGGAGTCTGGGGCTCGAGAACGGGCACGCTGTCGGCGGCGCTTGCCGCGGGCGTGTCGTACGCGTCGCTCGCTCTCACCGATTTCCGCGGATTTCGCCAGTTCGGATTCATCGGCGGCATCGGGATGGTGCTGTCCTGGGTTCTGGCATTCGTGCTGATGCCGCCGCTCGTGGCCTGGGTCGATCGAGGTCCCATTCCACCCAAGCGCATTGCCATCATGGACGCGATTGCGCCATGGACCGCGCGAAATCGCGTCCTCATCGTGGGCCTCGCCTGCATCGCGACGGTCGCAGCCGCCTACAAGGTGCGATCGTTCGGCCCGAACGAGATCGAGACCGATTTCTCGAGGCTCCGGCGCGCGGACACGTGGCAGCGAGGGGAGGGGTACTG
>DASPUY010000156.1:0-2865 GCA_035622655.1 Polyangiaceae bacterium | reverse complement strand
GGCAATCCGGCGTATGCGCGCACCTTGCGGAAGGTCTTGGACGTTTCAACGAGGGCAACGGCGACCCAGCGCAGCACCATGGTCCCGCCGTTCCATTTGGTCACGTTGTGCGTCTTCTTGCGGATGCGGCTGTTGACGAATTCGATGGCGTTCGTCGTCGAGAGCGTTCGCTCCAGGCCCTGGGGGAGCTCGAATCGCAGCACAGTGAGGGTCTCCTCGAGACCCTCACGCAGCGACGTGGCGGCCGAGGGGTACTTCTTGTCGAGCTGCCGGGCAAGCGCGAGCAGCATCCGCTTCGCTCGCTCGAAGTGGCCGCAGCGATACGCCGTCGTCATCGTGCGCCCCACCTGTTTCTTCATCGACTCGGGCAGGTGGTCTTCGACGTTCCAGCGCTTGTGGACCTGGCAGCGCTGGATGAGGGCGCGCCGGCCGAAGGTCTTGCGGATCGCGGCGACCAGGGCCTTGCTGCCGTCGATGACGAAGAACCGCGAGCGGTCGCTACGCACGCCGCGGGCGACCAGATCCTCGACGAGCGCCCGGCACGTGCTCTCGTTCTCGGTCGCCCCCTCGTGCAGCCCCAGCACGTGTTTTTCTCCCTGTTCGTCGATCCCCAGGGCGATGACGACCAGATGCTCGCCGACGTGAATGCCGTCGATGATGAGCGCGCAGATCGCCAGCGCGCTCAGGTCGCGGCCCATCATCTCGGTCAGCGTCTGCTCGGTGGCGTCCACGAAGCGGCGGCTGACCGCGCTCTTGCTGGCTCCGCGCGACGTGATCCCCGGCGGCGTCGGTTCCAGCAAGCGCTCGTAGTTGCGCGTCGAGACGCCCAGCACCATCTGCTCGACAGCCCTGGGCGTCAGCGGGTCGGCCGAGGCGAAGTGCTGCCACGTCGGCAACGGGACGTCTCGGCCATCTCGGTCTTGAACACGGGGACGACTCACCCCAATGCGACGCCCGCCGAAGGCGAGCTCGCCCTGGGTGTGCCCTGCGCGCGTGGCCCGACGATTCCGATCGTGCTCGTAGCGCGGGCCGCACAGCCGGGTCCGGTCCTCCTCCAGCATGGCCGCCAGGACTCCCATCCCCGCGTGCACCACGGTCTCGTACAACGTCGCGCGTGCCTCGAACATCGCCGCCAGCGCGAGCTGCCCGATCTGCGGCGTCCCTTGGCTACGGTCCTTCTTCCTGGCAGTGTCCTTCATCGGCGGTTCCTCCCATCAGAGGCCCCGAGAATGGTCTCGGGGCGGGTGAAACCGCCACCTTCAAGTTTCAGCAAAGTGCGGGACTACGCCGATTGCCAAGCGCGAGGGGCTCTCGCTGTCGGCCGTGTTTGTAAGGGGCCTCGAGCGCGAGCTCGAGGCCGAGGAGCGCAGGCAGGCCCTGTCCCAGTTGGTGCGCGACTTTCCCGCCGTCTCCGCGAAGCGGAAGCGCGAGATACGAGCCACTTGGGAGCGGGGGGCTCCGACGCGACGAACTCGGGCCGCTTGAACGTGCGAATCGCGTTCGATACCGGCGCTTTCATCGCGCTCGAACGAAGGCAGAGAACGGCGCTTGAAGTCTTGCGCGTCGCTGACGAGGACGGAGACCAGCTCATCGCCCCTGCATCGGCGGTCGCGGAGTGGTGGCGACGCGGCAAGAAAGAGAAGGCACGCGCCGCGATTCTTCGGGCCTTTCAGTTCGAGGCGCCGACATTGCGTGTCGCGCAGTTGGCGGGGGTCGCGATGGGCCTCGTGGGGGCATCGCTCGGCGATGCGCTCGTCATGGCGGCCGCTTCCGTGCAAGGCGATGTCGTCTACACCGCGGACATCGAAGACTTCGAGCCATTGCGCCATGTGTTCCCCGAAGTCGTGGTACAGCGCATTTAGTGTCTCACCCGCGTGCGCCTGGCCGCGTCCCGAGTGCACGAGCTCTTTGCTTGGCATGCTGCCCGTTTGTTGTCGCGCCTACAATGAGGAGGCCCAGGCGCCTTGCCCGACATGGAAAGCGAGATGATCGTCGGCGAGAGCACCCTCCACCACCTCGAGTGCACGGCCTGCAGCGCGAAGCACGAAGCCGATCGGCTTCAGACGCTGTGCGGGAGCTGCGGCAAGGTGCTCTTCGCGCGCTACGACCTGGAACGTGCCCGCAGGACGCTGACGCGTGAGGCGCTGGAGCGCCGGCCTCGCGGGATGTGGCGCTGGCGAGAGATCATGCCCGTGCGCGACGCGCGCTTCATCGTCTCGCTCGGCGAGGGAGACACGCCGCTTCTGCCAGCGCCGCGGCTCGGCGAGGAGCTGGGTCTCTCGCGCCTCTTCGTCAAGGACGAAAGCCTGTGCCCCACGGGCTCGTTCAAGGCGCGGGGCTTGGCCGCGGCCGTCTCGCGCAACCTCGAGCTCGGTGCGCGGGCATTTGCCATCCCGTCCGCCGGAAACGCGGCCTCCGCCCTGGCCGCCTACGCCGCTCGCGCCGGCGTCGCCGCGCACGTGTACATGCCGGCCGACACTCCACAGCTCTTCCAGAAGGAAAACGCGGTCTACGGCGCCGATGCGACACTCGTGCGCGGTTTGATCAACGACTGCGGCGCCATCGTCAAGAAGCGCGCCGCCGCCGAGGGGTGGTTCGACGTCTCCACGCTAAAGGAGCCCTACCGCGCCGAGGGCAAGAAGACGATGGGCCTCGAGATCGCCGAGCAGCTCGGGTGGGAGCTACCCGACGCGGTCGTGTACCCGACGGGCGGCGGCACGGGGATCGTCGGCATGTGGAAGGCGTGGGACGAGCTCGAGGCCATGGGGTGGATCGGCCCCAAGCGGCCGAGGATGGTCAGCGTGCAAGCGACGGGCTGCGCGCCGATTGTTCGAGCCTTCGAGGCGGGGCTCGACCAGGCGACGC
>DASPUY010000155.1:0-12276 GCA_035622655.1 Polyangiaceae bacterium | reverse complement strand
CGGGCGCACGCGTGCGCTAGGCAGCGAGGACTTTTTGCGTTCCTCGGCGATGCCGTGGGCACGCGACCCCGATGCAAACCGCACGCTTGCTCGCCTCGTTGGCTGCAGTGCTTCTCGCGATGCTCTGCGTGCGAACGGCGCGGGCGGACGTGGGTCCGGTCAACCCCAATCTCGACGCGGGCGCCCCTGCGGCAGGCGATTCGGGAGCCTCCCCGGATGCGGGGGGAGCCGGGAGCTCGGCGACCCCGGGAGCGGCGGGGGCGGGCGCCAACGAGCCCACGGTGCAGCTGCCGCCGACGGCCGCCGACCTGGCCGAAGGCCTGCCGATCGCGTCGATCGACATCGCCGGCAACCGCCGGGTTGCGCGCGAGGACGCCGTTTCCTACCTGCGCGAGAAACCCGGCCACCTCTTCAAGGTCGAGAACCTGACGGGCGACGTACACGCGCTCTGGGATTCGGGTTTCTTCGAAGACGTCCAGGTCGATCTCACGACGAGCGATCGCGGCGTCGTGCTTCGTTTCGTCGTCCGGGAACGGCCGAACATCAAGGAAGTGGAGTACTCCGGCAACGACGAGATCGAGAACGACAAGCTGACGGAGGTCGTCGAAGTCAAACCGAACACGATTCTCAGCTTGCCCGCCGTCCGACGAAGCATCCAGAAGATCAAAGACGCCTACGCCGAGAAGGGCTATTTTCTCGCCGACGTCCAGTACGAGATTCAGCCGCAGCGGGAAAACGAGGTCATCGTCAAATTCAAAATCGTCGAGCACCAGCCGGTGACCGTCCGGCGCGTGACCATCATCGGCAACGACCACGTGAGCGAGGGGGAGCTCCGCGAGGTCATGCAGACGGGCAACGGGGGCTTCCTCTCATTCGGGTCGGGAGGACCGTACCGGCAAGACGTCTTCGAGCGCGACGTGCTGATGCTGAGCGCCCTCTATTACGACAAGGGATACCTCAGCGTTCAGGTCGGTACACCGCGCGTCATGCTCACGTCCGATCGGGATGGAATCGACATCGCGATCGTGATCCACGAGGGGCCCCGCTTCAAGATCCGGCAGCTTCGCATTTACGAGCGCGACCCCGACGACCCGACGCGGGAGGTCGCTCCCCTGGGCGGCAGGCGCGCTCTCCAGCAGATGCTCCATGCTCACTCGGGGGACTACTTCAATCGATCCGAGCTCATCAAGGATCTCCAGACCGTTCGCACGATGTACCGAGACGCGGGCTTCGCGAACGTCGAGGCCGAGCCGGAAACCGAGCTCGACCCGGTTCACTCCGAGGTCGACATCGTCGTTCCCATCAAGCGCGGCCCCGCGGTGCGCATCGAGCGAATCGAGGTGAAGGGCAACACCAAGACGCGAGACAAGGTCATCCGACGCGAAATGGAACTTCAGGAAGGTCAGCTGTTCAGCGAGACCGCCCTCGAGAACAGCAAGCGTCGTATCACCGCGCTCGGCTTCTTCGAGCATGTGGACTTCTCCACGGCGCAAGGCTCGGCACCGGACAGGGTCGTCGTCAACGTCGAGGTCGGCGAGAAGTCGACGGGGACATTCCAGGTCGGTGCGGGGTTCAGCTCGATCGAGAGCTTCATCGCCACGGCGCAGATCCAGCAAGCGAATCTATTCGGCAACGGTCAGGCCCTCGCGCTGCAGGCCCAGGTATCCTCGCTGCGGCAGCTCGTCACCCTCCGCTTCTTCGAGCCCTATTTCCTCGACAGCGACTGGAATTCGAGCGCCGAGCTTTACGACACGCTTTACGTATTTCCGAACTTTGCCCGCAGATCCATCGGTGGGTCCTTGACCTTCGGCTACGCCCTCGCGCAGCCCTGGCTACGGCTGTCGGTGACCGCCACCGCGGAGTGGGACTCCGTCGACACCTCGTCGACGACGACGTTCTTCGGAACGACGGCGCCGGGGTTCACGACCGCGTTCCAGTCCTTGCCGCTCGCAAACCTGTTCAACTCCGGCCGCGTCTTCTCGCTTCGGCCGACGCTCACTTACGACACGCGCGACAATCGCCTTTTCCCGAGCTCTGGCATTTTCCTGCAGCTTTCGACGGAGCTGGCCTCTGAACTTTTCGGAAGCGAATTCAACTATTTACGCAATCGCTTTACAGGTCGTTTCTACTACTTGCTGGGCGGTGCGAGCGCCGGCCAGCCGGGGTCCGGCTTCGTGCTGAAGCTCAACACCGAGTGGGGTCTCATCACGAGCCCCGACCCGCAAGGCGTGCCGATCTTCCAGAGGTACTTTCTCGGCGGAATTCTGGACATCCGTGGCTTTTTCTTGCGAAGCATCGGGCCACGCCTGCCGCTCACGTCGACACTCGACCCCAATGCGCCGCCCATCGCGAACGGAGCGAACATCGGGGGCAACATGGAGGCCTACGAGAACTTCGAGCTCGAGTTTCCGATCATCGACAAGGTGGGCATCCGGGGAGTGGTCTTCTTCGACGCGGGCAACTCGTGGAACCTCGAAAATCAATTCTGCCGGACGACGCCGGCGCCGCAGTTCGACAAGGTGGTTCAACCCTGCTTCACCTTCCCGAGCAGCCTGGGCTACCTCAGGACGTCGACCGGGTTCGGAATCCGCTGGTTTTCACCGCTCGGCCCGCTGCGGTTCGAGTGGGGCTTCCCGATCGCGCCGCTGCCGTACGAGCAGCACAGCGACTTCGAGTTCACGATCGGCAATTTCTTCTGACACGATCTTCGGTCCGGCGGCCCCTGCGACGCCCAGTCGAGCGTCCCTCCGCGTGCTAAGACGCGCGGATGGCCGAGCCGCCGGCGCCAAGCTCACCGCAGCAGAAGGTCCCCGTTTCGATCCAGGAGGAGATGCGGATCTCTTACCTGGACTACGCGATGAGCGTCATCATCGGACGGGCGATCCCGGACGTTCGCGATGGGCTCAAGCCGGTTCACCGGCGCATCCTGTACAGCGCGTACGAGCAGGGGCTGCTGCCCACGGCAGGCTATCGCAAGAGCGCGACGATCGTGGGCGACGTCCTCGGCAAGTATCACCCCCATGGTGACGCCGCGGTGTACGACGCGATGGTGCGGCTTGCTCAGGATTTCTCGATGCGATACCCGCTCATCGACGGGCAGGGCAATTACGGGTCCATCGACGGCGATCCACCGGCGGCATACCGATATACCGAAGCGCGTTTGACGAAGCTTGCCATCGAGCTTCTGACGGATATCGACAAGGAGTGCGTCGATTTCGTGCCGAACTTCGACGACCGCCTCCAGGAGCCGGTCGTCTTGCCTGCGCGGGTGCCGAACCTTTTGGTCAACGGCACGAACGGCATCGCGGTCGGAATGGCCACGAACATCCCACCGCACAACCTGGGCGAGATCGTCGATGCGACCGTCCACTTACTGCGCAACCCGGACTCCGGCATCGACGAGCTGATCCGACTGGTGCCGGGACCCGATTTTCCGACGGCAGGCCTCATTTTCGGAAGAGCGGGGATCGAGGCGGCCTACCGCACGGGCCGTGGATCCATCGTGATGCGAGCGCGACTCGAGGTCGAGCGGTCCATGGGGCGGGGCGACAAGGAACAGATCGTAATCACGGAGATCCCCTACCAAGTGAACAAGGCCCGCGTGGCGGCACGGATCTCGGAGCTCGTCCGGGAGAAGAAGCTCGAAGGCATCGGCGAGGTGCGCGACGAGAGCGATCGCGACGGGATACGCCTCGTGGTCGAGCTCAAGAAGGACATCATTCCGCAAGTGGTGATCAACCAGCTCTATCGGCAGACGGATCTGCAGACGAGCTACGGCGTGATCAATCTGGCGATCGTTCAGGGGCGCCCCGCGGTCCTCGACCTCAAGCAGACGCTCGAGGCTTTCATCGGCCACCGCCGCGACGTGGTCACGCGCCGCACTCGTTACGAGCTCCGTCAGGCGGAGGCTCAGCGCGAGATCGTCGAAGGGTTGGGGGTCGCCGTCTCCGAGGTCGACATCGTCATCAAGACGATCCGGGAGTCGCCCGATCCCGACGTGGCGCGCACGGCCCTCATGGCCCTGCGGCTCTCGGGCCTGGAAGCCTTCGTTCGCCGGGCGGGCAGGCCCGAGAGCGAAATCGAGCAAGCGAAGGCGCGGCAGCCCTACACGCTGTCGGAACGACAGGCGAAGGCAATCCTCGAGATGCGTCTTTCTCGGTTGACCGGCCTCGAGCAAGACAAACTCGCCAAGGAGTACGCCGAGCTCTGCGACGCGATCGCGCGCCATCGTGCGGTCCTCGCGAGCCCGAAGCTGCTCGACGACGTCATCGTCATGGAGCTCGAGGAGATCCGGTCCAAGTACGGGGACAAGCGTCGCACGGAGATCGTCGAGAACGACGCCGAGATCCAGGAAGAGGACCTCATCCAAGAAGAGGACATGGTCGTCACGATTTCGCACGCCGGGTACATCAAGCGCACGAGCCCCAGGGACTATCGCGCTCAAAGGCGGGGCGGAAAAGGGCGAATCGGAATGGAAGCACGCGAGGAGGACTGGGTCACCCAGCTCTTCGTCGCGTCGACTCATGCGTACGTCTTCTTCTTCAGCGATCGCGGTAAGGTCTACGTCAAGAAGGTCTACGAGATTCCGCAAGCGGCGCGGACGAGCAAAGGGCGCGCGATCGTGAACTTCATCGGGATGGAGGCCGGCGAAACGATCGCCGCGATCGTCGAAGTCCCCACGATCGACAAGGGTCGTTTCGTGGTGACATTGACGAGAAAGGGGCAAATCAAGAAGACGGAGCTCGACGAGTACGAGAATTTCCGGGAAAAAGGAATCATCGGCGTGAAGATCGACGACGGCGATCGCCTCCTTCACGCCGCGCTGACCGATGGATCGCGCGATTTGCTCATCGCGAGCAAGGGAGGCCAAAGCATACGCTTCCCGGAGGATCAGGCGCGGCCGATGGGTCGCGCCACCCACGGGGTGAAAGGGATCGACCTCGGCGAGGGCGACGAAGTCGTGGGTCTCGAGGCGACCGATGCGGAGAGGCCCCTCGTCCTCGCCGTATGCGCGAACGGCTACGGCAAGCGCACGCACATCGACGAATTTCGGACGCAGAACCGGGGCGGAAAGGGGATCATCCTGATCGATGCGAGCGAGCGCAACGGGCCCGTCGTCGCCGTCAAGCTCGTGAAGGACGGCGACGAAGTGATGCTCATCACGGATCGCGGCCAGACGCTGCGAACACGGGTCGACGAGATTCGCGAAACCGGCCGTAACGCACAAGGGGTCAAGCTGATGACGCTGGGCGAGGGCGAGCGCATCGTCGCCGTCGAACGACTTGCAGAAGCGGTCGACGGTGAGGATCCGGCCAGCTCGATTCCACCACCGCCCCCCAGCGAGCTGAATTGAGTGAAGCCGAACGCGCAACCACCGCGCCCCCCGACGATCTCCGCGACGGAACGCCGCGCACGAGCGAAACGCGCAGCGTCCATTGCACCGAGAACGCTCGCACGCCTGGCCAAGCAGCACCCGACCGCCCACTGCGAGCTGGATCATCATTCTCCTTTCGAGCTCCTCGTGTCCGTCGTCCTGTCGGCGCAGACCACCGACGTGGCCGTCAACAAGGCCACGCCTGCACTCTTCGCGCGATATCCCGACGCAAACGCGCTGGCCAAGGCGACGCCGGCGGACGTCGAGCCGCTCGTGTCCACGCTCGGCTTCTTCCGCATGAAAGCCAAGGCGCTGGTCGGACTCGCTCGAGCGCTCGTGGAGACGCATGGCGGCGAGGTCCCGAGGTCGCTCGAGGCCCTGACTCGCCTGCCGGGTGTTGGACGAAAGACCGCCAACGTGATCCTCGGGGTGCTCTGGAACGCGCCCGAAGGGGTTGTCGTCGACACGCACGTGATGCGCATCAGTCAACGGCTCGGCTGGACGAAGAGCACGACCGCCGAGAAGATCGAGCAGGACCTGTGCGCGATCTTGCCCCGCGCACAATGGGATCACGCGAGCCACGTGCTCATTTTTCATGGCCGCCGGTGCTGCTATGCCCGCAAGCCGGACTGCGGCGCGTGCGCGGTGAACGACACATGCCCGAGCGCCTTCGATGCCGAGCGTGTCGGGCGTAAGCCCGGCAAGCGGCGCGGCGGTCCTGCACGGACCTGAGCTCCTCTTTCGGAGTTACCGTGATTCGTTCGGTCGCGGGTCGCGCTAGCGATCCCGGAAGGACTCGACGAGCCGCTCAGTTGCCGTGTACGGGTCGAGCGTGCGCCCTTCGACCTCGCGGACCGCGTCGTCGATGCGCGGCCCCATCGAACGCAGGGCCGCGTCGAGAAGCGATTCGCGGAGCTCTGCGCGCAGCTCCTCGCGAAGGCGCAGGTGCTGTCGGGTCCGACCCGCGCCGGTCGACTCCAGCCAGGTGCGGTGGCGATCGAGCGCATTGACCAGCTCGTCGATTCCTTCGTTGCGGATCGCCGTGCACTTGACGATCGGTGGCGTCCAACGGTCGCCGATGTCGGGTGCCGCGCGCGAACGGACAAACCCCTCCGACGCGCCGTGCGTCGTGTGCCCTGCCCTTCTCGACAGGGCGCGGAAGCTCTCGTTGCCGAGCGCGATCATCAGCTCCAGGTCCCGCACCGCGGCATCCGCCCCGTCTCGATCGGCCTTGTTGACGGCGAACGCGTCCGCGCATTCCAGCAGGCCGGCCTTGATGGCCTGAATCTCGTCTCCCAGCCCCGGTGCCACCACGACGAGGGTCGAGTGTGCCGTCCGCGTGACGTCGAGCTCGTCCTGACCCACCCCGACGGTCTCCACGATGACGATCTCGTAGCCGGCCGCGTCGAAGACGCGGACGACGTCGCGTGCGCTCCGCGACAGCCCTCCCAGGTATCCTCGAGTTGCGAGGGATCGGATGAAGACGCCGGCATCCGTCGCGTGACGGGCCATGCGAATCCGATCGCCCAGTATGGCGCCGCCGGAGTACGGGCTCGTCGGATCGATCGCGACCACGGCCACCCGCTCACCGCGGCCTCGATAGGCCGCGATCAGGCGATCGCAGAGGGTCGACTTCCCTGCTCCGGGATTTCCGGTGACGCCGAGCACCCAGGCGCGTCCCGCGTGGGGCCACAGGGCTTTGAGGAGGTCGACGTAGCCGCTCGCTCGATCGTCCACGATGCGGATCGCGCGCGCGATTGCGCGCAGATCGCGCGCAAGCACCGGACCGGCAAGATCGATGGGGCTCACCACTGCGCGGAGACAGCCGTGAGCTTCTTCAGTAGGGCGTCGTGATCGACCTCGCCATCGCGGGCCGCGAGGGCCTTCGAGTAAGCCTCTCGCGCGCCTTGTCTCTCCCCTTGCGCGGCAAGCGCATTTCCGAGCGCTTCCCACGCGGGTGCCCACTGCGGAAACTCCTGAGTCGCGCGCACCCCGAAGGCGCGCGCGCTCGTGTCACGCCCGGCGGCGTGGCACGCGTCGCTGGCGTGCACGAGCGCCGTCGGAGTGCCGTGGTCGAGCCCCCAGGCCGCTTGGTAGGCCTCGATTGCGACGTCGATCTCTCCTCTTCTTGCGCTACCGTCCGCGACGAGGAGCTGTGCGGGGGCGCTGTTGGCGACCGACTGGAGAACCTGCTGTCCAGCCCGGACGGCGTCGTCGAGGCGACCTTCGGCCAAGGCCACCCGGCCGAGCAGAAGACGTGCCTCCACGTTGCCGGGCGCGATCCGTGCTGCCGCATCGGCCGCGTCCTTCGCGTCGGAGATTCGCCCGGATTCGAGGCGTTCAGTGGCGAGCGCAACCCACGCCTTGGTGAACGACGGGCGTTCGCGAGTGGAGCGCTCGAGCAGACGCGCTCTCTCGGATCCGGGCGCGATCGCCATCGCGAGCTCGAAACACGCATTCGGGTCCGAGGGGTCGAGATCCACGGCTTTGCGCAGCTCGGCGATGCCCTCGTCTTTCTTTCCTTGGCTCCGAAGGACTCGGCCGAGAGCTCGGTGCGCTTCGCTTTCATTGGGTCGAAGCCTCAGGGCTTCGCGGAGCGATGTCTCGGCGCGCCCGGCGTCCAGCTCGAGCTCGTACGCTCTGCCCTGGGCGACGTAAGCGTCGAAGCATCCTGCATCCCTGGACAGCGCTTGGGCGGCTTCGATCAGTGCCTCCGAGGCGCGCTGGCGGAGCAAGTGCGCGTTGGCAACGCACGCGTGTCCTTCGGCGGCGGCGCCGGCCAGGGCGAACACTTTTTCGCACGTGGCGAATGCCCTGGCGAAATCACCGCGATCGATGTAAACGAGCGCCAGCTCGACGTCGATCGCGGCGGCGGCCTTCGGGTCCGGGCCGGCCAGCGGGGTGGCGCGCCGGAGCTCGGTCTCCGCCTCGTTCCATCGACCGGCCCGGCGGAGCGCGCGCTCGAGAGCCAGGGCCGCGTCCAGATCTCGGGGGCGCATTGCGGCCGCCGCCCGGAGGCCTTCGACCTGCGTTTCCTGACCCCACCCCGCGCTCGCCGCGAAGAATGCGGTGACCAAAGCGCTCAGAATCAGGGCGCCCGAGCGAACTCGCATGGCCGGCTCCTGCCCACTTGGTAGCACACCGGGACGAATCCGCCGTTGGCGGTCGCATCTTTATTGAACGTGGAAGCCCGTTGTGTTCCCTTTCGGCGTCGCGCATTTTTGCGCTCGGAGAGGGTTGCCCGGACCATGTCGAAGCTGACCGATCTCGTGACGTTCCGTGATGCCGATCTGGCCGCCCGTTACTCGGCCGGCAAGATTCCGATGACGACCCTCTTCGAGGCGTATCTGGATGGCTTGATCGACATCCCCGACATGGACGCGTTCCTCGACGCTCGCAACGAGCACGTGACCTATACACTGACGAAACACCACCTCGAGTTTTTCTTCACGCGATTCATCCCCGAGGTGACGATTCACTCCAAGCAGCAGGACGAGCGAATCGTTCGCGATCACTACGATCGTGGCGACGACTTCTTCGACGCCTTCCTCGGCGAGCGCATGGTTTACACGAGCGCGTTCTTCCGTGACGAGCACGACTCGCTCGAGCAGGCCCAGGACAACAAGCTCGACCTCGTTTGCCGTAAGCTGCTTGTGCGCGCCGGGGACGAGCTGCTCGACATCGGCTGCGGGTGGGGGACACTCGCCATTCACGCGGCGAAACAGTACGGTGCGAAGTCCACCGGCATCACCATCAGCAAGAATCAAACGGCGTTCGGCAATGCGCGCATCGCAAAAGCCGGCCTGTCGGACCGCGCTCGAATCGAGTGCCTCGACTACCGCGACATCCCGCGCCGGCATTACGATCGCATTTCCAGCCTCGAGATGGTCGAGCACGTCGGCGTGAAGAATTTCGGCAAGTTCTGCCGCCTGGCCTACGACCTGCTCAAGGACGACGGCCTGTTCTTGCTGCAGTGGACCGGATTGAGGCGGGGCGGCAGCCAGGGGGTGCCGCTCATCGGCCTCCGGCCCGAGGATCTCATCTGGGGCCTGTTCATGAACAAGTACATCTTTCCGGGCGCGGACGCCTCGCTGCCGCTCAGCGACGTCATCAGGGGGCTCGAGAAAGTCGGTTTCGAGATCCAGTCCGCGGAGAACGTCAGCATTCACTACGCGCTCACGATCTCGCGCTGGCACCAGAACTGGCAGAGAAACGAGCGCGCCGTGCTCAAGGCGTACGGTCAGCGGTGGTATCGACTCTGGCACCTGTTTCTCGCCTGGTCCTGGCGCATCGCGACACAGGGGAACGCGGCGTGCTTTCAGGTCGTCGCCCACAAGAACCTCGATCATTTCGATCGGAAAGTCTTCATCGGCCGTTCGTCTCTGGGAAATGTCCGCGCTATCGAGCGCGACCGCGAACGCGCCCCGCTCGCGGCCAATGGCGCCAACGTGACGAATGGCACCGCTCACGCGGAGTGAACGGACCCGTCGTCGCGGTCTCTCGGTCTCACCGGCTCAAACGCTCGATGGCCCATGCGGCGGCATCGCGCACGATCGCGTCCTCATGGTGCGCGGCTGTCGTACGCAGCGCGTCGAGTGCGGAAGGATCGCCGCGGTTGCCGAGGACGATGGCCGCGTTGCGAGCCAACCCGGATCTGCCACTGCGCTTGACCGGAGATCCGCGCGACATTGCGGCATAGCCCTCGGCATCGAGCGCGAGCATTTCTTCGAGGCGGGTTCGTGACCAGCGCTCGAGCGGCTCGAACGGTTCCCCGTCGTCTTTCGACGGGTCCGATCGTGCGCCCTGACCTGCGTTGAAGGGACAGACGGTCTGGCAATCGTCACAACCGAAGAGATGGGCGCCCACTCCCTCCCGCAGCTCGACGGGAACTGCGCTTCGGTGCTCGATCGTGAGGTATGACACGCATCGCCGAGCGTCGAGAACGAATGGCGCGACGAACGCTTGGGTGGGGCACGCGCTGAGGCAGCGCGTGCAGGCACCACATCGTTCGGCGATGGGAGCGTCCGGGGACAGCTCGAGAGTCGTCACGACCTCGCCGAGAAGCACCATCGACCCGACCCCCGGCACGATGATCAAGCCGTTCTTGCCGACGAAGCCCAGTCCCGCGCGCGCCGCCCACGCGCGCTCGAGGACCGGCTCGTCGTCGCAGAGGGGGCGCGCCCGAACCGGCCTTTCGGCCGAGCCCATCCCACGGACGAACGCAGCGAGCCGTCGCAAGCGCCGCCGGAGAAAACCGTGATAGTCCCGACCGCGCGCGTACCGTGCGATCGTCGGCAAAACCCCCTCCCGCGGTTCGAGCTCCTCAGGAAAGCGCGGGTATCGCCGTGCAACGCAAACGACGCTTTTCGCTCCCTCGAGGATGCCGTCGACGTCGAGCCGGGCGCGCGTCCGACGATTCCGCTCCAGGTACTGCATTTCGCCTTGCATCCCGGCCGCGATGAACTCGTCGTATCGCTCCATCTCACGGTCCAGGGGAACGTCGGCGCGCGCGATTGCGACCGCGTCGAATCCGAGGTCCCGGGCAGCCGTTCTCACACGTCTCGCGGGATCGGCATGGGCCACGGAGGAAGGGCTGTGGGGCGCCATCGCGTTCTCGGCCCTCGATCGTTGGGGTAAGATCGGCACGCAGCGGGTGGGGCCGTGGCGGCGGCGTAGCACGGCTGGCGCTCCCTGCACCGCTCCCAGCGAGCCGCGACCCGGTCCGGCGCCACCCCTCGAGTGCGATTCCGATGGCCAGCAGCGAAAACCTCGAGTCCGGTCCGTCCTTCGGTACGACCGAAGACGCTCTCTTCGGCGGAAGCATGGTGCTTTTCCAGCCTCGCCGGGGAACTGGTTATCGTACGAACGTCGATTCGCTGCTCCTCGCCTGGTTCGCAGCGGGTTCGGCGGTCCCCTGCCCCGGGTCGCCCCCCTCGACCGCTCGACGGACTCGCCCTCCTGCCCGCGTGGCCTTCGACCTGGGTTCCGGGGTGGGCTCGGTCGGCATGGCGCTGCTCCACCTCGACGCTGCGCAACGTGTCGTTTTCGTCGAGATCGACGAGGTCGCGGCGAGTACGGCATACCGCAATCTCCAGGCCAACCGATGGGCCGACCGGGGCCAGGTCGTGCGAGGGGACGTTCTCGAGGTGGCGAGACTGCACCTCGGAGAGGCCGATCTCGTCGTCTGCAATCCCCCCTATGGTTCGCCTGGCCAAGGCCAGGCTCGCAGCTCGCAGCCGGGTGCCCGAGTCGGCGACCTCGGCAGGTTCGTGGCGGGCGCGCGTCAAGCTGCGGGGCATCGGGCGCGTGCTTGCTTCGTTTACCCCGCCGCCGAGCTCGGAGCGCTCCTCGCGCGACTCGGGGCCGAGGGGCTTCATTGCAAGCGCGCCCGTTTCGTCCATGCGACTCCCGGAGCGCCGGCGAGGATCGTGCTCGTCGAGGCCCGGGCCGGGCGACCGGGAGGCCTGCAGGTGATGCCGCCTCTCGTCGAACGCGACGGCGGCGAGTACACCCCCGAATTGCAGTTGCTTCTGGGTCGCTGACGGGCAATTCAGCGTCGACCGAGCAGGCGGTCGAGAACGATCGCGCAAGCCGCGCGGACGCTCAGGTGATTGTACCCATCGCGCTCGCCGACGATCGGCTCGAGGCATTCATGCGCCTCCGACAAGACGGCCGGAGCAAGGCCCCATCCCGTTCCGAACGCGATCAGCACGGGCTCTCCTTCCCCTGCGAGGCGAGCCCGAGCCTCGTCGAATGTCAGCGTTCGCTCGAGGGGTCGGGCGGAGGTCACCCAGAGCTCGACGCTCCGGGATCCGCCGAGCGACTCGATTGCGGCGTCGAGCGATTCCACGATCCGGACGAGGCCGAGCGCTTCTCGGCGGTCGGGGATGCGACGTCCCCCC
>DASPUY010000154.1:0-19658 GCA_035622655.1 Polyangiaceae bacterium | reverse complement strand
ATGTGCCCAGCGGGCACAAGGGCACCCGCGGATCGAAGGTCACCGTCGGCCTCGTCGACGCCGACGGGCGCCTTCTCGGCCCGGCCCGGACCCTCACGTCGCGCGCGATATCGGCCGGCGGAATCGCCGTGGCCGTCGCGCCCACACCGGCGCCGCAGGCGGCCGTGGCGTGGATTGCTCGTCGCGGCGGGCCTCCCGAGGTGGACGTGGCGCTGCTCGACCCGTCGGGCCAGTCGCTGCGAGAGGCGCATCTCACGGGCGACAGCCGTGACGCGGGCAGCGTGGCCATCGCATGGGCCCACTCGGGCTGGATCGTCGCTTGGGTCGACGACCGGGACGGCAACGGAGACGTGTACGCAGCGAAGCTCGACAGGGATTTGACGCGGGCTGGACCCGATCAGCAGATCCGCAAAGCGCCGGGGGACGCAAGCGATCTCGCCCTCACGGTCGGTGATGACGTTGCCTGGATCGCATGGAGCGATCCGCGGGAAAGCCCGCGCGACGGAGTCTCCGATATCTTTGCCGCCACGCTCCGACCCGAGGATGCGGGTCGCGTCGGCGACGAGGTGCGTGTCCTGTCGACGGCTCTGCATTCGAGGTCGCCGAGGCTCGTGACGGCGCCGAATGGGGGCGCCCTCGTGGCCTGGATCGAGGAGGCGCCGGCCGGCATCGATGCACCGGGGGCAGCCATGGTGGCCCGGCTCGACCGAACGGCTCATGTCGTCGGTCCTCCTCGGGCCCTGCCGTTACCGCCGCACGACCGGGCGACGGAGGTCGCTCTGGAGAGGGAGCTCGACGACCTGCGAGCGGTCGTTGTCGACGCTTCCCTCGACGGGCTGAGCATGGCCGCGCTCCGGCTTGCCGACGATGGATCCTCGAAGACCGAGGCCTCGGGCTTGCTCGATCTCGACGCCCCCGCGACGTTCCAGGTTGCCCTTGCGCTCGCGGGAAGCTCGATGGTGTTCAGCGACATCGGCGCGTCGCCCGCCGACCGTCGCGTGCGTCACGCCTGGGTGCAGTGGAAGAGGTGATTTCGTGCGAAACTTTTCTTCCGTTCGGTCGAAAGGGCAATGGAAAGCAGGAAAGCAGGAAAGCAGCGAGCGTCGGCGCCAGACCCCCTCCGAACCCCCTCCGGAAAACGCTTCACGTCATTGCAAAGAGCTTTAAGCTTCGCGACGAGGCCATGGGAATTGATCGCATCGGCAAAGGGGCACCTGCGGCTCCGGCTCCGCCGTCGACCGTCTCGCCGACGGAGCAGGTCGAACGGGCGCCGTCCGACGTGGGTCGCCCTTTCGAGTCGGGGGTCGGCATCGCGGTCAAAGATCCCTCCGCGGTCGACGGGGCTCCGAACACTGCGCTGCAACGGCTGCAGGCGGGCACTCTCACGCTCGAGGGCTATCTCGACCACAAGGTCGACGAAGCGACCGCTCAGCTCGCTTTGCCTAAGGTCGAGCTGACCGCGATACGCGCGGCCCTGCGTGAACGTCTCGCGAGCGACCCGACGCTCGCCAATCTGGTGCGCTCGGCGACGGGCGCTGTCGCGTCTCCACCGGACGACGAGTGACGCCGGATGGGCCGCCTCGACCTCGGGGGCTCCAAGCCCAGGCCGCGGCATGCGTCCGACGCGTGCTCGCACCGAATCGGCCGCCGCTCGTTCGCCATCGGGGTCGCAACTTCGCTTGCGTGCTCGCGCGGTGACCGAAGCGGCACCGCTGGCGCGGTGGCCGCCCCGTTTTCCCCCGACGTTCAGGTGCGGGAGGTCGACCTCGGACTGCAGCCGTGGGGCCGCGCCGTCGCGGTGATTGTCGCGCCGACGTGGGGGGCGAACGAGCGGTTTCCGCTGGTCGTCGCGTTGCACGGCCGAGGTGAGGCGCTGAAGGATCCCGCCGAAGGCGCGATGGGATGGCCAAGGGACTACGCCATGGTCCGCGCCATCGATCGATTGCGCGCTCCACCCCTGACGCGCGCCGACTTCGAAAGCTTCGTCGACGACGCGCGACTGGCACAAACGAACGCCTCGCTGAAGCAGGCGCCATTTCGCGGGGTCGTCGTCGCATGCCCCTGGATGCCGGATCTCGACGCTACCTCCGCGGACGAGGTCGCCCTTTATGCGCGGTTCGTCACGGACGTCCTCGTTCCGCGGGTGAGAGGCGATGCGCCTGCCGCCGTGAGCCCCGAATCGACCGGAATCGACGGGGTCTCTCTCGGCGGCGCCGTCGCCCTGCGAATCGGCCTCTCCCGACCCGACGCGTTCGGTGCGGTCGGAGGCATCCAGCCCGCTTTGTCCGAAGGGCAGGCCGCGGAGTGGACGACGCTCGCGCAGAACGCCCGCTCGAAGCGTCCTGATTTGAAGCTTCGCCTCCTCACGAGCCGTGGGGATTACTTTCGAAGTGCGATCTCTCAGGTTTCCGACGCATGGACCGCCCGCGGAATCGGCCACGACTTCGCGGAGGTTCCGGGCCCTCACGACTACATCTTCAACCGCGGGCCCGGCTCGATCGAGCTCCTGCTGTGGCATGACCGCGTTCTGCAGCGCGCATGACCTTCCCGCGCCCGAGGGCCGGCCCAGGCACGATCGACGAGGCATAATCTTTCCCGAGGAATTCTCCGCACGATACGATGATCGCGTCTGCCTGCGGCGCTTCAACGGGGATCGCGACGCCATTCATGAGACGATTTTTGGCTGCCCTTGCGCTCCTTGCCGGGTGCGCGGACGAATTTCCCGATCACGTCGACCTCGTACCGGCGGGGGCCGATGTGGAGTTCGCGGCGGAGCCCCCCGGCCCGGCCGCTTACACGCTGGTCGGACAGGTGACGGGGGTCGCCGCGGCGCACGACGCGGAAGTTGCCCAGCAGGCCGCACGCAACGACATGCGGAACAAAGCGGCCGCGCTCGGTGCGACGCTGGTGACCATCGACGAGGACATCGGGGAGGCTCTGCCGCTCCGGGACAAGACGAAGGTCAAGCTCGTAGGCCGAGCCTACAGACCGGTCGACTGAACGGGGTAGCCGGTTAACATCGCGCCATGCCGTGGCTGGTCTCGGTCGAGGCGCTCGCCGAGCGTCGCAGCGGCGATGACCCGCGCGCGATCGGTGGCAAGGCCGCGCGTCTGGTCTGGCTCGTGCGTCATGGCTTTGCGGTGCCCGAAGCGGTGGTCCTGGGTGCAGAGGCGTTCGCCCAGGCGCTGCGCGCCATGCCTCCGGGCTGTGAACCCCGGGCTCTCCTTCGGGCCGCAGGGGGAAGGGCAGGCTACGTTCGGGCCGCCGAGGCGCGGCAGCAGATTCTCCAGGCGCCGCTTCCCAAGGGGCTGGAAGACGAGCTGTTCGAGCTCTGGACGGCCCTCGGCACCGACTCGTCCTGGGGGTTGGCCGTTCGCTCGAGTGCGACCTGCGAAGACGGCGCCCTCGTGTCCATGGCCGGACTTGCCGAAAGCGTCCTCGGCGTCCATGCCGCAGGGGCCCTGGTCTCCGCGGTCCGGCAGGTGTGGGCGTCCATTGCGAGCGGCCGTGCGCTCGCGTATCTCGCGGCGCACGGCGTGAAGGACGTCGGCATGGGCGTGGTGATCCAGCGCATGGTCGTCGCCCGTGCTGGCGGCGTGATGTTCACGCGGGCGCCCGACGCGCGCGTCCGGGGACCGGGCGGCGCGGACGAGCGAATCATCAACGTCGGGTACGGCCTCGGAGCTCCAGTGGTCAACGGCGTGACCACGCCCGACGTACTGCGCATCGACGGGCGAGGACGGCTGGTCGACGCCGTCATCGCCCACAAGGCGCGTGCGACCGTGGTGCACGACGGCCGGATCGAAGAAGTCGAAGTCGGGGCGCCGGACGAGCCGGCGCTCACGAAGGAGCGAATCAAGCAACTCGCGGACCTGGCAACTCGCTTGGAGGCGCTCGAAGACGGTCCATGGGATGTCGAGTTCGCTTGCGACGACGAGCGAACGTGGATGGTTCAGGCGCGTCCCGCCACGGGACGCGGCTACCCGGAGGGCGGTGGCGCGGACACCGTCTGGAGCAGCGTCAACGTGGGCGAAGCCCTTCCGGGCGTCGCAACGCCATTCACATGGTCGGTCGCCGGGGCGTTCAGTGAAGCGGGATTCCGCCGCGCGTTTGCGGCGCTCGGGTGCCGTGTCCCCAAGAACGCGCGCCTCGTCGGAAACGTCTACGGGCGTTTCTATCTCAATCTCACACAGTTCATGCGGATTGCCGCGCAGGTGCCCTTTCTCGACCCACGAATGCTGGTGGAGCTCGGCGGGGGCGGCGGTGGAGAAGCGCTCGCGATCCAGGTACGCGACGTCAGTCAGCGGGGTTTCTACGTGCGCCTGCCCCTCACCGCGTCGCGCCTGGTGCGGGAGCAATTGCGTCTCGATGACGACGTCAAAGCCTTCGAGGATTTCGCAGAGAAGCAGTGGCGCGCTCAGAGCGCCCTCGATTTGACGATCTTACCCGACGAGGGACTGGCGCGACGGCTGCGCGACATTCAGGCCCTGCTCGAACGCACCGGTACGGTGATGCTGACGTGTGCCTCGAGCACGCTCGGTACCCACCTTGCGCTCAAGCTGGTCCTCGAACGCGTCGCACCGGCGGGTGCCGACCGTTTGGCGCAGTGGCTGACGAGCGGAATCCGCGACCTCGAGAGCGCGCGTCCCGGCATCGGCATCATGCACGTCGCGGCTCTCGCGCGCCGGGAGCCCGAGGCCCGAACGGTGCTCGAGCGAGAGACGACGACCGGCCTCGACGCGATTCCGGAGGGAGCGACCCGCCGCGCACTGCAGAGCTTCCTCGAGCTCTACGGCGATCGAGCCGTGCGCGAAGTGGAGCTGTCGACTCCACGCTGGAAGGAAGATCCGCGTCCCGTGCTTCGGATGCTCCGCGCCGCGCTGCGCATCGACGCAGATGAGGTCGAAGGTCACGTGGGTCGAGTGAAGGCGCACGCCGGAATCGAAATGGCGAAGCTCGAGCCCGAGCTCAACATCATCGAGCAGACGATCATCCGTCACCTGGTGGCCCGCGCGCAACGTGCTGCGCGGCTGAGGGAACGGATGCGTGCTTGGGTGACGCGCGTGCTCGGCATGCTCCGCGAGGCCGCCCTGGACGCCGACCGCAGGCTGCTGCGGCGCGATCCCGAGCTCGATGCGGACTGGCACGCGCTCGTCCAAAGCGGCTCCTCGGTGGCCAGTGTGCAAAGTGCATTCTTCTTGACCATCGACGAGATCGTCAGCGCCCTCAGGGCGCCGCGGGCCGATCTCGTGCTGCTCGTTCGGTCCCGTCGCGCCGAGCTGGCTCGCGACCAGGCCAGGCCCGACCCTCCGGCCACGTTCGTCGGTGCGCCGCCGCCGGTGGTTCTCCCCCCCTCCGGGGGAGCCGCGATGACCGGGCTGGCCGCCAGCCCCGGCGTGGTCGAAGGCAAAGCTCGAGTCCTCTTCCGGGAGGACGAGATGGACGCGCTCCAGCCCGGCGAGATTCTGGTCGTGCACACGACGGACGTCGGCTGGACGCCTCTTTTTCTCGTGGCTGCGGGCGTGGTCGCCGAGCTCGGAGGCCCGCTGTCGCACGCCGCCGTCGTCGCCCGCGAATTCGGGGTTCCGAGCGTCGTGAACGTGGTCGGCGCGACCCGGGCCATCAAGGTGGGCGACCGAATCCGTGTCGACGGCGACCGCGGTATCGTCGAGCGCTTGTGAGCCCCCGGGGCGCGTTGCGTCGTTCCGAGGTACGTTGCCCCTCGTCATGCGATGGGTCCTGCGCGAGGGCGACGGAGCCACCCTGGGCGATGTCCTCGCGCGCGCGTCGGCGGATCCGCTGGCCCTGGAGGACGGCCGTGTCTTCGTGGGTCGCAAGCGGGCTCGCTCGCGCGGCGAGGCGCTGCGTCCGGGCGACGTGGTCGAGATTGCGCCGCCCGTCCTGTCAGCGGCCGCGCCGATCGTCCTGGCGCGCACGAACGACCTGGTCGCCGTCGAGAAGGCGGCCGGGGTGCCGACGATCGGGGATCACACCGGAGCGTCGCACGCGCTGGTGGCGACCGTCGCGCGCGTTCTCGGCATCGATGAAGCGCGCATCCATCCGACGTCGCGGCTCGATCGCGAGGTCAGCGGAGTCGTCGTGCTCGCTCTCAGCGGCGACGCCATCCGGAGGCTCGCCCGGGCGCGCGCGGCGGGCACGTACGAGAGGCGCTACGTCGCCATCGCAGCGCACGCACCCGTTCCCCCGAGCGGCGTCTGGAGCCAGCCGATCGGCCGAGCGCGAGACCCGCGACTGCGCGCGGTCGGCGGTCGCGATGCGGTCGAATCCCAGACGCGGTACGCCACGCCCGGGGTCGCTCCGGCTGGCCAGGCGATGCTCTCTGTCGCGCCGGTTACCGGACGGACGCACCAGATCCGCGTTCATGCGGCACACGCGGGCGCCCCGTTGCTCGGGGACCGCTCCTACGGCGGGCCGGCCCGGGTCACGCTCCCGAGCGGACGGGTCCTCGACCTCGGGCGGATCGCGCTGCACGCGGCTCGGGTCGTCGTTCCCGACTCGAGGGGCGCTCCCTGGTCCGTGCAGTCTGCCATTCCCGCAGATTTGCGGGATTTGTGGGCAGCGCTTGGCGGCGGCGGCGCGGCGTGGGACCTTTGCGCGTCATGTCCGACCGGCAAGGATTGAGGCGCCGATCCATCTTTCCGGGACGCGTCCTGCCGTGGGCCGCGGTATCGCTCGGGGCGGTCATGGCGTGCGCCTTGGGGGCTCGAGCCGGCGAGGCTCGTCGGACCATCGACGTCGGTCGCGTGCTCGACGCCGGCGTCGCACTCGATATCCGCGTGACGGCGACCCCTCCCGATCCGACTCCGCTCGTCGCACAGACCCAGTGGGTCTTCGACTTGCGGTGGGACCGGGGCGACGTCTGGCTGCTGGGCGTGCGCAAGATCTCTCTGCCCGCCTCGCAGCCCACGCCCAGGGTGATGGGGCGCTTCGCCCTGGAGCTCTTCGAGGGACCGACGCTCATCGAGCGCGTGCGATTCGATTTTCCATTGATGGCGGTGCCCGACTCGAGCGACGGTGGGCTCAGCCGAGCCCCCTCGTTCACCGACAAGCTGCGGACCCGGATCGGTGTCGTCTTCCCCGCAACGCCGCGGGGGACCCGTCTCGAGCTCGTCGACCGCGCCACGGGGAGGCGCTGGCCGGTTCCGTGGCCCGTGGCGTCCGCGACGGACGATCGCGGCCAATCGGCCGGAACTCCGTGAACGCTGGTCCCTGGCGCCGTCAGGAGTGGCGAGCGCGCGCCGCGGCGCGTTGACGTAAGATTGGGCAGCCATGAAGTGCCCGGCCTGCGAGACTTCGATCAACGACGGTTCGCCTCGTTTTTGCCCGAACTGTGGAACCTCGTTGCAGGAGCCGTCTTCCCCGGCCGGGGCCGATCCGCTCGTGGGCCAGGTGCTTGGCGGCAAATTCCGGGTCATCCGCCTGTTGGGAGAGGGAGGAATGGGGGCCGTCTACGAGGGCGAGCAGCCGCTCGGCACGGTGAAGCGTAAGGTCGCGGTCAAAACCCTGCATCCGCATCTTTCACGAGACTCCAAGATTCAGGCGCGGTTCGAGCGGGAGGTGGCCACGATCTCGGAGCTCGAGCACCCCAATACGATCCAGGTTTACGACTTCGGGTCCACGCCCGAAGGAATTCTGTATTTCGTGATGGAGTTTTTGCATGGTGGGAGCGTTGCCGACCGCCTGGCGGCCGAGGGCGCGATGGCGCCTCGCCGCGCCTGTCACATCCTGGAGCAAGTATGCGGCTCGCTCGAAGAGGCACACGGCCGCGGGATCGTTCACCGTGACCTGAAGCCGGACAATGTCGTGCTCGTCGAGCGGGCCGGCCAGAAAGACTTCGTCAAGGTCCTCGACTTCGGAATCGCAAAGCGTACGACCGCGCCGGACGAGGGCGAATCGCGGCTCACCCAGCAGGGCATGGTCGTCGGGACGCCCCCGTACATGAGCCCCGAGCAGTTCGCCGGACGGAGCGTCGATGCGCGGAGCGACATCTACTCGCTCGGCGTGATGGCGTACGAGATGCTCACGGGCAAGCTCCCGTTCAAGGCCAATACCGCGTGGGAATGGGCCGCGCAGCACCTGACTGCTCCGCCGATCCCCATCGAATCGCTCGCCGAAGGGCAACGGGTTCCGCAGTCGATGCGCGAGGCCATCCGGCGCGCGCTTGCCAAGTCGCCCGACGAGCGATTCCAAACCGTCCGCTCGTTCATGGAAGGCTTCTCGGGCGCGGGGGCGGGCCCTGACGTGGCAGACGAATGGGTGTCCAGCCGCAAGACCGAGCTTGCCGCACCCGTGGGGCCCGCCGCTCCGGGTGGGGTCGGAGCCGCCGGTGGGGTTGGGGCCGTGGCCGCGACGATGGGGCCAGCCGCGCCGAGTGCGGTGGCTGCGACGGTCGGGCCCGCCACACACAGCGGACACAGCGGAGTGGCCGCGACGATGGGGCCGGCCGCGCCGAGTGGGGTGGCTGCGACGGTCGGGCCCGCCACGCCGGTCGGAGTCGCGAGCCCCGCTCCCTACACCCCGCCTGCCGGGAACATGGCGTTTCCGACGGCTCCATCCCTTGCAGAGGCGAAGCCCATCCAGTCGCATGGCCGTCGGGGGCTGCTGCTTGCCGTCGCCGCCGTCGTTGCCACGTTCAGCACGGTCGCGATCGCCTTTGCCGTGAGGAGCGGGGCCCTGCATGAGGCGTCGCGCACTCCGACCGTTTCCGCCGAGCCCGGCCCTGCGGCCGCGCCCGTGACCTCCCTCGCGCCGGCCGATCTGAGCGTAGGAGAGGCGATCGGCTCGGTTCGAAACCCCGGCTCGGACATTCCCCCGCTGACCGCGTCTGGAGAAAAATTGAATCATTCCGGTGTGCGAACAACTTCGCCCGGGTCCGGATCGAATGCATCCCCTGGGTCGAGCCCCCCTGGGTCGGGCGCTCACGCTACTTCGGGGGCCGAGGCAACGCAGGCGCTGGCCTCGGCAGCGGCGCTCTCGCCCACTCTCGAAGCCCTCCCTCCGGGGGAGGCGCCCCCGCTTGCTCCGGCCCCGAGCTCGGCCCAGGCCCGCTCCTCGAGCTCCGGGGCGAAATATGACGGTCCCGAGTGCCAAAAAGCACGGGTGCTTCGCGCATTTGGCCGAAATCGGGAAGCCCGGAGCTGGGCGCTGGCCTGCCTCGCCAAGGGCGGCAGCTTTTGAAGTGCCGTTTCCATGGCGTGGAAAGCGCCATGGGGCTTCGCAACGGCGCGGCGGGTGCGGTCCACCGGGAAGGGACAAGGCTCGAAACCCCCTCCTGCCATGTAGGTCGGCTGCAAGTAGACGCCGGGCTGGAGGGTGCTAGATTGAGAGTGTGGACGTCGTCCTTCGCAAGCTCGGCAAGGGCGCGCGGTCTGTAGGCGGTCGGCTCGTCCGGGCGCCCCGCAAAGGCTCGGTCGTCGTGATTGAGTTCCCCGACGGCATGCACGAGTACGTGACGACGCCGGTCAAGCGCGTGCTCCGCATTGCGGGCCGCGAGGTGTTCTACATCGAGACCATTAACAGCCGTTATCGGCTCGAGGTTCGCGGGCGCGAGGCGGCTGCTGCCGAGGGCACGGGCTAGACTCCGGCGCCGGAAGGCGCCCAATCCCGGTGTGGGTGCGCTGCGCGCTTGACGCTCCGTCATGGGCGAGGGCATGGTGCGTTCCCGTGGGAAAGCACGACCGTCGCAACTCGATGAAAATGAAGCGCCGCAAGGGGCAGGTCAAAAAGAAGGCGCGCCTCAAGCGTCAGTCGCAGGAGCGCAAGGCAGCCGCCGGGCCTGCCGCGAAGAAGGCCGCGCCGAAGCGAACGGCCCGGGCCTCGACCGTGTCGGGGCCACCCTCGTCCGGCACGCAACCGTAGATGACGACCCGTTCGTGTTGCGGGCCGTGCCCTCCACGCGCAGCGGCCGAGCCCGCGGCCGAGCCCGCTTGAGAGCCCCGGCCCCGCGGCGCAGGGACGCTCACTCGGAGGCGCCCTGCAAACGGACGGTTGGAAACTGGCGTGTCGACTTCGGCTCCTCGGGAGCCTGGAAGACGACCGCCTCGCCGAGCAACCCGATGTCCCCTTCGAGGCGCTCCTCACCGGCCAGCTTCCACCCATTTTGATCGCGCCAGATTTGCTTCAACGTCGTCGTGCGCAGCTCTTGCTCTTCCGGTCGGTACCAGTTCACCCGGACGGTCACCTCGGCTTCGTGATCGCTCTTGCGGTGCAGTCCTTCGAGCTCGACGTCCGCGATCTGCACCTTCGAGCCCCAAGCCCGGTGATGGCTCAGAAATGCATCGTGAACCGCGGGCGCGACGCGCTCGATGGCGATCTCGTTTCTTCCGTACCTCGTGTCCGTATTGAATTCCTGGGCCGCCTCCTGCGCTCGCGCCATCGGGTTCGGAAGCGCGGAGCATCCGAGCAAGAGAAGGGCGGCGGGGACCAAGGCGCACACGATTCGCATCGAACCTCTCGAACGCCATGGTGTCACGAGGGAGGGCCGGATGTCGGTAAATCGGGCGCCGAAACGGCGGTTCGAGATCGGAGCGCACGATCGAAATCGATCGAAACGCAAGGTTCGCGATCAAAAGGGCACGGCCGCGACGAAGTAGAGCTTGTCGATTCCCCCGCTGGCCAGGCCCTTTGCAAAGCCGGCCCGGAACGTGAAATCGAGAATGTAGCCGAGCTGTACGTCGAACCAGAGCTCGCCGCCCACCCCGGTCTTGAACTCGGCCGAGCTGGCGTCGTTGAACGCGCTTCCATAGTCGACGAACAGGTTTCCGTTGATGCGATCGAGAAAGATGGGAAGCGTCGAGAGTCCGCGGTCGACACTCAGGATCGGAAATCGATACTCGGCGTTGAAGAGCGCGTAGTCCTGACCGATCTCGTAAGCGACCGGGTAGCCGCGAAGCTGAATCCCCCCTTGAACGAGCGAGTTTTCGATGACATTCACCAGGGGCAGGTCGATGAATCCGCCGACGTAAAACGGCCCGTCACCGCCCATGTTGCCCCCGCTGAAACCGCCGCCCGCGTGGAGGGCGAGCACGTGATGCTGAAGCCAGGGCATCGCGAAATACGTGGCGAAGTTCAACTGCGCCGCGTACCCCGAAAAGTCGCTCCCGATCGCGGGGTCGGAGAGGTCAAGGTTCGCGCTGACGTCGAACCCTTGCTCGTTGCTCACGCTCCACAGAAAGCCCGTCGCGTTGGAATAACTCCACCCCAGGTGCAGCGTCGTCAACATGCCCCGCGTAGGAACGCTCGGCGTGTTGTACGGGTTGAGGAGGCTGGCGGGCAGGGGCAGCTGGCCCGACACCTGATTGACGCTGTAGGAGAGGGCGAACGACTGCGAATCGAACGCGCGCGGCAAGCTGTACGCAATCCCCGTCGACGCGCCGAGCGTCTGCTGGATCCACTGAACCGGGTTTCCCCCGAGATAATAGTTGGTCTGGGGGGTGATTTGACGGTACGCGCTCACGTTGACGTCGAACGGTAGCCGGGAATACGTGTAGCTGATGTTCCCCTCGAGCGTCGGATGGTTCCATTCCGTGGTCAGGCTCGCGGTGAATGCATGAAGCCCGGCGATGTCCCCTCCGCTGGTCGTCACGATGCTCGCCTCGCCGAAATTACCGGGGGTGATCCTGACCGAGTAGTTGTGCGGCTGCAGCGTCAGGAGCGGATTGTAAGGGTGAGCGACGAACGACAGCGGCAGCGGCTCGGGCGGCGCGGCCGGCCGCTCCTCCACGTACGGCAAGGCATCGAGCCATTGCGATTCGTCGAGCGGCATGACGAAGAGGTCGTAGCCGTCGTGCGTGTACCCGACGTATGCCAGCCACTTGCCGTCCGGTGACGGCTCGGGCTGGTAGGCGCCGTTTATCACGTTCGTGACCTGTTTGAGGCGACCGGTGGCGACCTCGTAGGCATAGACGTTCGTCACTCCCGTGCGATCGGAATGGAAGTAGAGCCACCTTCCGTCCGGTGAGAAGACGGGGTCGCCGTCGATCGCGCGATCGTGCGTCACCTCGACATACGAGCCGTCCCTGGTGTCGACGATGCGAATGTCCCGGTAACCGCCTCGCTCCCAGGACGAATAGGCGACGTGCATTCCGTCCGGCGCCCAACGCGGCGTATAGGCCAGATCGAAGCGGGCGCTTCGAACGAGAGGGCGCACGTTCGTGACGGTGTGCGCGCCCGCCTGATCCGGCGAGGCCGCGAGGTCCGCGATCATCAGGTACATCGTTCCGCGATGGTTCGTCGTGAAGACGACTCGCCGGCCGTCAGGCGAAACGTCCGGATCGAGAGCGCGCCACGCGTCGGTCCAGCGAATGCGTCGTCCCTCCATGCCGTTCGGGCTCTTCTGGTCGGCCGGCAGCTCGAACAGATCGTTGAAGACGTAAAGATTTTCGTGCCAGTCGCCGGTGGCGAAGACCGCAGTGCCGTTGGGCATGAACGACAGGCCGCCGATTCCGTTCATTCGGATCAGCAGATCGCGTTCGCGCTCGCGTGCGCCGACGATCGTCCCGTGCTCATCGCGGACGAGCGGCAATCCCCAGTACCCGGCCATCGAGTGCCCATCATCGACGTAAAATGCGAGGTCACCTCCGTGGTCCTTCCAGGTGGTCGCAGGGATCCAGCGCGGGTGCTCGACCGTATTGCCGGTATGCGAAAGACGAATGCCCTCGCGGAGCCCCCGCTCGCGGATGGCGTCGGCCTCGGCGACGAACGTCCGGCGCATCGAGTCCACCCACGCGGGGTAAAGCTGCTCGAAGGTTCGGCCCGTGACGCGCCTTATCGAACGATTGATCCCGTACGGGATGAGTTGATGGCCATAGTCATCGATCATCGCCCGAATGGCCTGTTCGCCATACGTTTCGGCGATCCACTGCATGAAAAAAGAACCGTACAGGTACCAGATGTTGCCCTGAGGCCAGTACCGGGGCGTATTGGAGAAGACGTCGAGGGGAGCGACGTGCCCCTCGAGCACGTCGGCGCGCATCCACATGTTCCACATCGATGAACGAAGTCGTCCGCCGCTCGTGCGAGCGCTTTCTTCGAAGATGGCCAGACCTTCGAGCAGCCAGCGGGGCTGCGCCTGATTGGGCGCCAAGGTCTTACCGAGGATGCGATTGACCAGCGCCGGGAGGCCCGCAATCCGATCGGTGTGAAAAATATGGGTCGATTCGTGCGTCAAGAGCTCGAGGTACCAATCGTCGACGTCTCCCAGGGGGGACATGTCGTCCGGGGCGGTCACGTAGAGCGTGATCGCGTCGTAGGGGAGTGCCGTCGCGGAACCGTTGGCGGCTTCCGTTTGATCGGTCAGCACCACCTCGATGCGCTCGCTCGGGGCCCATCCAATCGCCGGAAGCAGGCGCGCGTAGATCGACTCGGCGAGCGTGGCGATGTGCTCGGCCACCTCGTCTTCGGTGGAATAATAGTTGATTCGATAGTGCGGCGTTTCGATGGATTTCCACAGCAGCCGGGGATCCGCGGCTGCCGAAGCGGATGGCGCTCGCAGGAGAAACGCGAGCGCGACGAAGGCCGCTGCTAGGCGAGGAAGAAAGCGTCGGGGCAAGCCGCGCCAGCCTTAGCAGGCGTTGCTCAAAGGTCGTCGTGGAAGAGGGGCTCTCGATTTCGAACGTACCGGTAGACGAGTTGCCGCGCCTCGGTCGTGATCTCGGTGAATTGCGCGCCGAAACCGGGGGGCGCATCGTTTCCTGCGTCGCTCGGCTCCCGGCGCCATCGCACGATGGCGTTGGCCTCGAACTCGTAGCCCCCGGGAAGCGCAACGCGCAAGCGCACCTGTACCCCGATCTTCGGAAGCTTGTACGTCGAGACGAACAGTCCGCCGTGATCGATGATGTCGTTGCCGGATAGACCCTTGTAAAAATTGCTGGGGCTGTGGGCTCCGAGCTCGGCCGTGATCGAGGACGGATCGATCACGCCGGGAGCGGAGGGGTTAGGAGCCGGAGCTCGCTGCGCCGCGGCTTGCGCCGCGGGTTGTGGAGCGGGTTGCGGAGCTCGCGGCGCGGGTGCGGCCCGGTCGGCCTTTGTCGCAGGCGCAGCCGGTGCGGGGGCGGCAGCCGGAGCAGGACGAGGCGCCGCCGGCGGGGCGACGGCGGTCGCCTGGAATGCCAGCGCCGGCGCCTGTCCCGTGGGCGGCGAAGCCCGGGCGACCGGGGCGGCTGGCGGGTAGGCGGGTGCGGACGCCTGGACCGCCGGCGCCGTTGCCTTCGGTGGGGCTGGCGCAGCCTTCACCGGCGCGGCAGCCTTCGCCGACGCCGCCGGCGGTTGGGCCTCCATGCGTGCCAGGGCGTGGACCGTTCCGAGGGCGGCGGCGACGGTTTCGAGCGCGGAGGCGACTGCCGGATGTGTCGGCGGATGGGCTTGCAGCTGCGCGAGCGCGGTCTGGATCTGACCCAGCGCCGTTTGCACGCTCGAGGCGATTTGTGCGCCGCCCGACCGCTCGATCTGGTGCAGCGATCCCATCGCCTGCGCGATTGGCGCGGCGAGATCGAGCAAGTGGCGCGGCACGTTCGGGTCTCCCTGCAGAGCGTTCAATCCGCGCGCGAGCGATTCTCGGGCGCTGCGGGCTAACGTGACGGCGTCGGACACGGTGATTTCTCCTCGAGGACTTGCCGCCGAGCGGATCGTCGAACGTCCTCTATCGGGAGCCCGAGGGGGGCAATGATGCGGGCTCGATTGGTGTGAGCGGTTGCAGCAGCAGGATCGAATCGCAGGCGGTTACGCTCTGCAACGAGAAAGCGCTGGCTCAGCTGCGGGCCTCGACGACGAGGGTCGAAAAATGATCCTGGCCGAAGGGCACATCCTCTTCCGAGCGGCCCTCGAGCAGCTCGACGGCTTCCGAGCCCGCACGGACGACCGCGACGCCGTCCCTCCGAACGGCGGCCTCGCCGGGAGCGAGCGCTGCCGGAAAATCGGTCGTCGGTCGAACACGCACCAGTGTCACGATCTGCTCCCCTATCGCAGTCCAAGCGCCGGGCCAAGGCGCGGCGGCTCGAACGCGACGGGCGATGCGCTCGGCCGTCCACGACCAACGGATCGCGAGCTCGTCGCGTTGCGGAATCGGAGCCATCGTGGCGCGGCGCTCGTCTTGCGGCTCCGGGCTGGGGGGCCTGCCGCTCGCGAACGCCTGCACGACTTCCCGAACGAGAGCCAGGCTCGGGCGGTCCAGGGCGCGCGCCAGATCCCAGGCGTTCCACCGTGAATCGATCGGAACCTCACGGCGCCCGAGGATGGCTCCCGTATCGTATTCCGGCTCGAGCAGGTGCGCTGTCACCCCCGTCACTTCGTCGCCGCAATCGAGCGCCCAGAAGTACGGGTCCGGGCCCCGGTGGCGCGGGAGCAGCGAAGGGTGGACTCCGACCCCTCGAGCCATGCTCAGGAGCGCGGGAGGCAGCTTTTTCGTCCAGAACCAGCTGACGATGAGCTCGGGCGCGGCGGCGCGGACCTGCGCCAGGGTGCTCGCCGCGGCCACGTCCGGCGCGAGCCACGCTCTCCCGGGCGCGATTCGCCGCGTCACCCGCCGCAGCCCCGGGGCGGCCATGCTGAGCGCCGCATACACGATCTCGTGACCGTCGCGCGTGAGCAAATGGGCCGCAATCGGCAAGCCAAACAGCGCGATCTTCACGGAAAGGTTCGCGGGCGCCGGGCGCGCACCGTCAGGTTGCAGCGACGGGCGGAACCAGGACCCCCGGGGTCGGCTCCTCGCCGGACTGACGGAGCAAGGCCGTTCGGACGGCGTGCTCGCAGAGCTGCCAGAGCTGCTGCCGGTCGGTCACGCGACCCAGAAACCCGATCGGGATCCGGAAGCCGCCCTTGTCCCGACGGCCTCCTCCGTAGGGCCTTCCCTTCTCGTCGGCGCCGAACGCCTGCTCGAGCCATGCGGCCGGATCGACGCTCGGCGAATGGGTCCGAAGCGACCCTTCGATGTATTTCTCGCCGATGACCCCGTACACGACGCAGGTGTCGATGTCCTCGCGCCGTACGAGAAAGTCGGCGGCCTGCGCGATCGTATCGCGCTCGGCTTCGCTGACGAAACCGACGCCCGCCATGGCAAAGTTTCGCCGGACGACCATGGCCTGCAGGGCGCGGGCGATGACGTCCATCGCCGTCGGCGCGATGAGACGCCTGGATAGATCTTGCAAAAGATCGCGGTCGCACACCTCGGCAATCATTCCCGCGGCGCGGAAGTCGGCCGCGCGCGCGAGCATGAAATCGTCCGTGTCCGTCGACAGCCCGTGCATCAATGCCGTGGCGATGCGGCGGTCCTCCTCGACGTCGCCGTCGAGGGTGGAAAGCTCCTGCAAGTATTCGACGAAAATCGTGGCCGTGGCGCCGACGTCCAGGCGGAGGTCGACGAACCGAGCCTTGGGAGGCGATACGGCTCGATGGTGATCGACGATCGTGAGGATCTCGTAGTCCGCCGCGTCGGTCAGATCGGGGTCGAGCTCGTGCGCATCGACCAGGCCGAGGCAGTCGACGCGGTCGATCTCGTGCACACTCTTGATCTTCCGTAGCTCGAGGCCGAGCAGCTTCACGAGCGCGCGGTTCTCGCGGTGGCTCAGCTCGTGGCAATACGCAATCGTCGTCTGGGCCACGCCCAGGCGTTGCCCGATGTGGGCTTGCGCGATCGCGCAGGCGATTCCGTCCGGATCCGGATGGCCCCGCAGCGCGATGAGCACGTGCTTGCCGCGCGCGAGTGAAACCGCTTCGGCAAACGCACGCGCCCGGGACTCCGCCACCGGCGGATTAGGCACGGCCAAACGGCGGACCGCTTCGGTCATCTTGGGCGGAATTGTGGACACGTTTGTCTTTGCAAATCTACAGTCGTCGCCACCGCACGGATAGTGCCAAGCTGTCTAGCTCTCGGAAAGGGCGGCGAAAAGCGCAAGCATCTGCGCTAGAAACCGCTCGGCGCGAATGCATCGAGGTCGGCTGCGGTACTTGCGCCTGTGGAGCATGGCCGCTGTCCCGCTTGCGCTCGCTTTGCCGCCGATGCTTTGGGTCGCGGACGCGACGCGGCGTGCGACGCTGACGACGCTCGGGCGCGACCAGGGGATATTCCAATTCATCGCCTGGTCGCTCTCGCGCGGCGCCATCGACTATCGCGACGTGCGCGACGTCAATGGGCCGCTCATTCATCTCATCCATCTCGTCTTTCTCAGGTTGGGTGGTGCGGACGAGCATCGATTTCACGTCCTCGATCTGATCGTCACGGGCCTCTCGTTCGCGCTTGCGGGCGCTTGCGTTCCGAGTGTCGGCTCGAGTCGCGCGCCGTCGCCGCTCGAGCGAGCCCTCTGGGCGCTGGCGGCTTGGGTGACCCTCAGCGGGCAGTACCTGCTGTACGGATTCTGGGACATCGCGCAGCGCGAGAGCTTCCTCGACTGGTTCATGCTGCCGGCCGTGGCGCTCCAGCTCGTGGCTCAGCAGCCGTACTCGTCGAGCGAGCGGCCGTCGAGCGAGCGGCCAGAGGAGCACCGGCCGCCCCGCGGGATGCTTTTCGTGCTCATGGGGCTGCTGAGCGTCATCCCCTGGTTCGGGAAGCCCACCTATGCCCTGTTCACCGCCGCACAGCTCGCTGCGCTGGTGGTCGATCGACGGGCGCCGGTTCCACGACGCACAGCACTGATCGGGTTTGCCATCGGGGGGCTCGTGGGCGCGGCGACGCAAGCGTTCTTTCTCGTCGAGTACGGGGATCCGCTCGCGTTTCTGCACATCCAGATGTCGGAGGTGCCGTCGATGTACCGCTTCATGTGGACTCGCTCGGCCTTCGACGTTCTTTCGACGCCGTTCTTCGGTGCTCGGGCGCTGCTCGCCGTGACCGGCAGCGCCTTGCTGCTCGGGCTCATCGCTTCCGGCGCGATGCCGCCTCGCGCTCTCGGCGTGGCGCTGGCTCCGCTGTGTGCCCTCGGTAGCGTTCTCGCCCAAGCGAAGGGCTTTCCTTACCACTTTCACCCCGTCAGCGCGGGGGTTGCGCTGCAAGCGGTGGTCCTCCTGGCGTGGCTGTCCGAGCGGGTGCGCGTCGCTCGTCGAAGCGCGGCCTTGCCGCGGCTGGTACCGGTCGCCGTGGCCGTCGGAATTGGAGTGTACGTGGGGGACTCGCTGCTCGAGTCGCCGTATCTGCATGATCCATGGCTTCTGACGGCGCAGGCGCGTAGCGGCTCCTCCGAGTACTTCACCCACTTCGTTCGCATCGATTTCTTCCCCGACGAGATGCGCGACGCCGCCGCCTATGTCCGCGCACACACACACGCCGGAGCGCCGGTTCAAATGTACGGAATGGATCCCTATCTGCTGTTTCTCGCAGATCGTCCAAGCGCGACGCCTTACATCTACGCCTACGAGCTGAACGCCGACGCCGCGCTCGCGGGGGGCACCGGCGGCCGTCCGGACCTCGAGCAAACCGAGCGCATCCGGAGGATGCGGGACGCGCACGAGGCCGATTTACTGGCCAGGATGAGCGTCCAGCCGCCGGGGGCCCTCGTGTTCATCGATGGGTCGCCCCTTCTCACACGGGCAGACGCGTGGGAGGATTTCTCCGCCCATTGTGCCCAATCGGCGGCGTGGATCGAGGCTCGCTACGAAGAGGCCGGCCGGTTCGGACACGAGCACGTGTGGTTGCCCAAGAGTCCCGAAGCCTCCCGAGCAGAGGTCGGCAACCGCAAGTGACCATCATGTAACAATAACGTGATGTTTTCACGGATATGGGGTAAAGTACGTTCTCCGCCCAGAGGCCAGGATGGACGATTCCCCTGCAGCAAATAGCGCGTCGGCCACGGCCCTGGGGAGCGCAAGGACGAACGAAGCTGCGCCTTCGTCGACATCGATTGCGGCGGCCGCGTCGTCCCCCTCGCTCCCGACGCTCGAGGTCACCGACGTCCACTCGACGTCGCTGTATCTGAATCGCGAGCTCTCATGGCTGGAGTTCAACGCGCGGGTCCTGGCCGAGGCCGACAGCGAGACCGTGCCCATCCTCGAGCGGCTGAAGTTTCACGCCATCGTCTCGAGCAACCTGGATGAGTTCTTCATGGTCCGGGTAGCCGGCCTGAAGCAACAGCTCACGGGCGAAGTCGACGAGATGGGGCCGGACGGGCTGACCGTCAGCGAGCAGCTCACGGCGATTGCAGCTCGCGTCCATGCGCTCGTTGCGACCCAAGCGCAGTTTCTGTCGACCCTGCTCCCGCGGCTCGCCGAAGCGGGCATCGTCCTGGTCAAACCGGAGGAGCTCTCGGACGACGCTCTCGTCGAGCTCGACGCCCGGTTTCACAACGAAGTGTTTCCCATCCTGACGCCGATCGCGATCGATCCGGGCCATCCGTTCCCGCGGGTCCGAAACAAGAGCCTCAATCTCGCCGTCATGTTCACCCGGGAGGGAACGCTCGAGCAAGGCTTCGGCGTCGTTCAGGTGCCCACCATGCTTCCGCGCCTGCTGCCGCTGTCCGGAGTCGCGACGCCGAGCGGGGCGGTTGCCGTTCGCGCCTACGTCCTGCTCGAGGATCTCATCGCACGGCACGTTTCGACCATTTTCCCCGGCGTTCGCATCAAGGGCCTCTACGTCTTCCGAGTCACCCGGAACTTCGACATCGAAGTCGACGAGGAAGAGGCGGAGGACCTGCTGCAGTCGATTCAGCAGGAGCTCC